>NZ_DDIY01000019.1:0-22729 GCF_002338785.1 Kocuria sp. UBA1838
CCCGCGCCTCGCGACCCGCACTTCGCGACCCGAGCCGAACGCCCGAACCGAACGTCCCGAACCCCCGGGTTCCGTACCGTCAGGGAGCACCATGAACACCTCCGGCACAACAGATCTCCGGGTGGCCTTCCTGGGCCTGGGCCATATGGGCGGGCCCATGGCCGCCAACTTGGTGGCCGCGGGCGTCCCGGTCCTGGGGTTCGACGTGGTCCCCGCCGCGATGGACGCCGCCCGCGCGGCCGAGGTCACGGTGGTGGACTCGCCCGCGGCCGCGGTCCGTGAGGCGCAGGTCGTCATCACCATGTTCCCCTCGGGTCGGCACGTCCGGCAGGCCTACATGGGCGACGACGCCGCGCCCGGTCTGCTCGCGGCGGCACCCGCCGGGACCACGTTCCTCGACTGCTCCACGATCGACATCTCCAACGCGCAGGACGTCGCCGAACTCGCCGTGGCGGCGGGCCACCGGGCGGCGGACGCACCGGTCTCGGGCGGCGTCGTCGGGGCGGAGGCGGGAACGCTCGCGTTCATGGTGGGCGCCCCGAAGGACGTATACCGGGAGGTGCTCCCGCTGCTCGAGATCATGGGCGGGCGGATCGTGCACTGCGGGGGCAACGGCATGGGGCAGGCCGCGAAGATCTGCAACAACATGATCCTGGGCGTGTCCATGATCGCGGTGAGCGAGGCGTTCGTGCTCGCCGAGAAACTGGGGCTCACGCACGACGCGATGTACGACGTCGTCTCACAGGCCTCGGGACAGTGCTGGTCCCTGACCACGAACTGCCCGGTGCCCGGGCCGGTTCCCGCGAGTCCCGCCAACCGCGATTTCCGGCCGGGCTTCGCCGGAGCCCTGATGGCCAAGGACCTGAACCTGGCCGTCTCCGCACTGACCGATACCGGGGTCGCGGCCCACATGGGCCCGCTCGCCGCGCAGCTGTACCGCGAGTTCGCGGCCGGCGACGGCGCCCACCGGGACTTCTCGGGGATCATCGAGACCATCCGCGCCGAGAGCGAGCGCGGGGCCTGAATGGCATGGCCTGACCAGCAAGGATTGAGCGGGGAGCTTGCGTGGCGGGGCTTAAATGGCGGGGCCTGGCGTCGCAGGGGCGTCAGCCCTCGATCGCGAAGTCCCCGGCGTGTGCGCGGAAGCGCCGCAGGATCGCGATGAGCGAGTCCACCTCGTCCGGTGCGAACCCCGTGTCGCGGAACAGGTCACGGTTGAGCGCCTCGGTGGCTTCGGTGGCTACGGCCGTCCCCCGATCCGTGAGCACGATGGTGATGGCCCGCCGGTCACTGGGCAGCGGTTCGCGGCGCACCAGGCCCGCGTCCTCGAGGCGGTCCACCGCGTTGGTCACGGAGGTCGGGTGGACCTGCAACAGGGCACTGGCCTTCTTCATGAGCATCTGGTGCTCGCGCGAGAAACTCAGCAGCGCGATCAGCTCGTAGCGCGCGAATGTGAGCCCGAACGGTTTGAGGACGGCCTCGGCCCGGGACAGCAGGATCTGTTGCACGCGCATGATGGCCGTGACCGCCGCCATGGGCGCGGCGGTGTCCTCCCACCCGTGCCGCATCCAGTTGCGTTGGGCCTCGGCAATGGGGTCCCTGGGGAGCCCGGGAGTGGTCGACACAGGGAACCCGCCTTCCTCATCGGATGCCGTCGGTGCCCTCCCGCGGCCCGGTCAGAGTACCAAGGGGCTGTCATCGAACGTCCGTCACCGGGCGGCCGGTACCGGGCGACCGTCACGGGAGGGCCGTCACCGGGCGGCCATTACTGGTCCAGGGACAGATCCTCCTCGCGGTACTCCGTCCCGTGCCCCTCCGGCGCTCGGCCGGATTCGGAGCGCCGCGTCTCCACCGAGCGCAGTTCCACGCGACGGATCTTGCCCGAGATGGTCTTAGGCAGTTCGAGGAACTCGATCCGACGGATCCGCTTGTAGGGTGCCACCGTGGTGCGGCAGTAGGCCAGGATCTCCGTGGCGGTCGCGACGTCGGCCATGCGGCCGGGCGCGGGCGTGACGCAGGCCTTGGGGACCGCGAGGCGCAGCTCGTCCGGGGTGGGGACGATGGCCGCTTCCAGCACCGCGGGGTGTTCCACGAGCACGGACTCGAGCTCGAACGGGGAGATCTTGTAGTCGTTGGACTTGAACACGTCGTCGGAGCGGCCCATGTAGCTGAACACCCCGTTCTCGTCCACCGAGACGATGTCACCGGGTTCCAGACCGATCCAGTACATCGTGGAGAGGTGGCCCACGGGGTAGGACGTGTGGGTGTGCTCCACGAGTTTCGGCGTGGACGTGGTCCCGGACGTGAAGTACAGCAGCAGGGTAGCGTCCCCGCCCGTGGGCGAGTCCGGTTCCAGTTCGTCCGAGCTCGCGTACGCGTCCCGGTAGTCCAGGCACGTGCGGTGGGGAAGCTCGGGGGCGGCGACCGGTTCGGAACCCGCCCGGACCCCCGGGACGTACACGACCGCGTAGTCCCCGGGCACGGAGGCGAACTTGGCGGCATCCTCCACGCCGCCCACCGCCCGCGAGGCGCCGGCGCGTTCCACCCGGCCGTGAGGTCGGTGGGTCCCATCTGGGTGGTCGAGGGGATCACCACCGCCCCCAGCTTGATGCACGCAAGCATGCACTCCCACAGCTCCACCTGGTTGTTGAGCATGAGGATCACGCGGTCCCCGCGGCGCACACCGTGCTCGCGCAATCAGTTGGCGACCCGCGCGGAGTCCTGGCTCAGTCGCGCGAACGTGCGGGTCAGGCGGGAGCCGTCCTCCTCCAGGATGATCAGCGCGTCCTGGTCCCGGCGCTCGGGGGATGCGGCGAGTTGGTCGAACCAGTCCAGGCCGAAGTTGAAGTGATCGACGCGCGGCCACACGAACTCCTCCCGGGCCCGTTCCCACTCCTGCTGGAGCGACACCAGGTGGTAGCGTGCGGCGCGAAACTCGTCCGTGACGGTCATGACCGGCCCCCCTCGAATTAATGTGATCTGTGATACAGATATGTACTTGGACGGTCTATAGTTGAAAAGATCACCATTGGATTACCGAGCACCCGAGGGCCAGGATGACCACCGCCATCACCTCCTCTCGTCCCCGTGCCGCGTCCGAGCTCCCCGGAGTGGACCTGCTGAAGATCCAGCAGCTGCTCTGCGATGACGAACGCACCCGTTTGGCGGGGATCGAGAAGCACCTGCAGGACAACGTCCGCCGTCAGTCGATCGACCCGTGGAACCGGGAGCACCTGCCCCTGGAGATGCTGCCCCGGCTCGCCGAGCTCGGCCTGGGCAATTTGTTCCGGGACGGCTCGTCCCGGTTGTTCCAGGGACTCGTGCATGCGCAGCTCGCCCGGGCGGACGTGTCCCTGTCCGCGCTGATCGGGATCCACAACGAGTTGATAGTGGGGACCCTCGTGGAACTGGGGTCGCAGCAGCAACAGGACACGTGGCTCCCCGGGCTCTCGGACCTCTCCACGATCGGGGCGTTCTGCCTCACTGAACCCGAGCACGGCTCGGACATCGCCGGCGGCCTGGCCACCACCGCCACCCGCGAGGGTGACGAGTGGGCCATCAACGGTCGAAAACGTTGGATCGGCGCCGGAACCGTGGCCCAACTGGCCCTCGTGTGGGCGCGGGACACGGCCGACGGTCAGGTCAAGTGTTTCGCCGTGCCCACCAGGACACCCGGGTACGCCGCGACCAAGATCGGCAACAAGATGGGTCTGCGCATCATGCAGAACGCGGACGTGACGTTCACGGACCTGCGTGTCCCCGCGGACGCCCTGCTCCCCGGGGCCGTGAGTTTCGACGCCGCCAACATGCTGCTCAAGGACTCGCGCGCATGGGTCGGGTGGCAAGCGGTGGGCGCCCAACAGGCCATCCTGGACGTCCTGCGCGAGTACACCCTGCGGCGGGAACAGTTCGGCAAGCCTCTCGCGAGCTTCCAGATGGTCCAGCAGGCCATGGCGGAGATCGCGGGCAACCTCGCGGCGAGCTCCGCGCTCATGGTGCAAGTCACCCGCCTGCAAACGTGCGACGAGATGGACATGATGCACGCGGCCCTCGCCAAGTCCACCGCGACCCGGCTCGGCCGGCGCTCGGCCTCACTGGCGCGTGACGCCCTGGGCGGCAACGGCCTGCTGAGCGACTACGAGATCGCCAAGGTCCTGGGGGACCTCGAGGCCATCTACACGTACGAGGGCAGCTACCACATCAACTCGCTCATCGTCTCCCGGGCGCTCACGGGGGTTTCCGCGTTCGTCTGAGTGGCCGGGAGCTGACGACCAGAAGGGGGAAGCCGTGCCCGCAGGACCGCGCCCGGGGTCGTGACCGACCGGGCGCGGTCCCTCATGAGCGAGGGCCGCGCGGTTAGGCGGGGATTCGGCATCCTCGTTACCCTGGTGACAGCGCCTTCGCGCGCCGTCGGGCGTTCTCGTCCCCACCGCACCCGCACCCTTCGGTGCCGGTCCCGCGTGGGCGGCCCCGCGGCGTCGTCGTCGGCGCCGTGAACGACCCACCCAGTACTCCACGCGCGGCCGCAGCCAGCGGTCGGGCGAGAAACGGACGTGAGACCGCATGACTGCCAAATCCACCCTGGACAATGTCATCTCCCTGGCCAAGCGCCGGGGCTTCGTGTTCCAGGCGGGTGAGATCTACGGCGGTTCGCGCTCCGCGTGGGACTACGGGCCCTTGGGTGCGGAACTGAAGGAGAACATCAAGCGCGAGTGGTGGCAGACCTTCGTGCGCGGCCGCGCGGACATGGTGGGCCTGGACTCCTCGATCATCCTGCCGTCTGCGGTGTGGCAGGCCTCCGGGCACGTGGAGACCTTCACCGACCCCCTGGTGGAGTCCCTGCACACCCACAAGCGCTACCGCGCGGACCACCTGCTGGAGGCGTACGAGGCCAAGCACGGCCACCCCCCGGTCAACGGCCTGGCGGACGTCAAGGACCCGGAGACGGGCCAGGACGGCAAGTGGACCGAGCCCCAGCAGTTCTCCGGGCTCATGAAGACCTTCCTGGGTCCCGTGGACAACGAGGAGGGCAAGCACTACCTGCGTCCGGAGACCGCTCAGGGCATCTTCGTGAACTTCCTCAACGTGGTGACCGCCGCGCGCAAGAAGCCGCCATTCGGCATCGGGCAGATCGGCAAGGCGTTCCGCAACGAGATCACCCCGGGCAACTTCATCTTCCGCACGCGCGAGTTCGAGCAGATGGAGATCGAGTACTTCATCCACCCGGACGAGGCGAAGCGCTACTTCGACGAGTGGGTCGAGGCGTGCTGGAACTGGTTCGTGGACTTGGGTGTGAACCCCGACAACATGCGCCGCTACGACGTCCCCGAGGACGACCGCGCGCACTACTCGGACGGCACGATCGACATCGAGTACCGTTTCGGTTTCCAGGGCTCCGAGTGGGGCGAGCTCATGGGCGTGGCCAACCGCACGGACTTCGACCTGAGCAACCACACCGAACACTCCGGCACCAAGATGCAGTACTTCGACCAGGCCTCGGGGGAGCGCTACACCCCGTACGTGATCGAGCCGTCATTCGGGCTGACCCGTTCCATGATGGCGTTCCTCGTGGACGCGTACGTGGAGGACGAGGCCCCCAACACCAAGGGCGGCGTGGACAAGCGCACCGTGCTGCGCCTGGACCCGCGCCTGGCTCCGGTCAAGGCCGCCGTGCTGCCGCTGTCCAAGAAGGAGGACCTGCGCCCCGCCGCGCAGCACCTGGACGCCGAGCTGCGCCGCCGCTGGAACATCGACTACGACGACGCCGGGGCCATCGGCCGCCGCTACCGCCGCCAGGACGAGATCGGCACGCCGTTCTGCATCACCGTGGACTTCGACACCCTCGAGGACCAGGCCGTGACCGTGCGCTCACGCGACGAGATGACCCAGGAGCGCGTGGGTCTGGACCGCGTCCAGCAGTACCTCGCCGACCACCTCGAGAAGTAGGCACCGCATGAGCATCGAGTACCGTCCGTGGCGAGAGGACGACGACCTGCGTCTGCTCGAGGTCTGGCCGGATGCGCCGTCGGCACCCGCGCAGGCCTTCCGTGCGCGACTGGGTGCCGACGACGACGCCGCGTTCTCCCGCACGCTCGTGGCCACCGACGCCGGTGTGCCCGTCGCGGCCGGGGTGGTCTACGAGTCCCCGTGGCACCCGCGCCGGTTGTGGGCGTACGTGGAGGTGGCTCCGGACCGGCAGCGCGAAGGCATCGGCCGGGAGCTCCTGGCGCGCTTGCGGAAAGTGGCCGCGGACGCGCCGTCGAGCGTCACGGCGCTGCGCTCCCGCGTGACCCCCGGCTCCGCGGGGGAGAGCTTCGCGAAGGCGGAGGGCCTGACCCCGGCCATGCGCTCGCGCGTGGTGCGCGTGGCCGCGGGTGCCCTGCCCGAACCCGCGCTCGGACAGACCGCGGACGGCTCGTGGGTGCGCTCCGTGGAAGATCTCGCGACCGGTTCCGTGGAACTAACACGCGCCGTGTGGGAGTTCTACCGCTCGGTCCACGACTGGGACCCGGTCGCGGAGATCGGGATCGGCGCGGTGAACCGGCAGTTGCTCTCGGACACCGCCGGAGCGTTCGGAGCCCTGGTGCTGCGCGCGGGCGCTCCGGGGAGTGACGGTCCCGCATCGATCACCGCGTTCGCCGTGAGCTACCGCCCGTTCGATCCGCAGGATCCCGAGGACCGGGCCACCCGGTTCGAGGCCGCGGACGTGTTGCTGGGCTACGTGCCGGGCGCCTCTTCCGATGACGGTTCCGCGCGTGAGGCGGGTGCGGCCGTGGAGACGCTGCTGGCCCTGCTGGTCCGGGACTACCCCGTGGAGCTCGAGGTGGACGACTCCATGACCCCGCTCGTGGCCGTGGTGGACAACCTGCTGGAGGCCGGGGTCGCGCACGTGGTCACGGAAACGGTCACGCTGGTGGACGACCGAGTGTAAGGCCGCCGGTCCAGGCCGGTGCGGGGGGAGGACGGGTGCGGTGAGGACACTGGTTCTCCACGCGGGTGACCACACGGCGTGCCCGTACGGCATCGACCTGTTTCCGGGTCCGGGTTTCCCGGTCACCGGGGTCCGACCCCTGCGCGGCAGGCTACCCCGGAATCTGCGGGACGTCGTGGAGCATCGGACCCACACTATGGTGGACGTGCCCCTCAGGGCCGTGCCCGGGGTGCGGAACGCCGAACTGGTCCTGGGCTTGCTCGAACCCGTCACGGCACTCGCCGCGCAGCTCAGGCGGCGGGACGTGCCGCCGTACGCGGGCGCACCCCTGGTGATGATCTCGTGCTGGCTCGTGGAATGGATCCGACGAGCGGATCCCGATCGCAGACGCGCGCTCGTCCGCCGGTTCTCGGCGGTGGATCTGATCCTCACGCTGAGCCGGAACCAGATCGACATCCTCGTGGATGCAGGGTTCCGGGCCGATCAGGTGGCCGCTATCCCGTTCGGCTGCGCACCGGAACTGTTCACCGACGACGGGACGCAGCGGGCCGTCGACGTCTTCGCCGCCTGGCCGAGCGGGAGGCGCTCGCGGAGGCGGGTAGGGCCGTGGTCACCGAGCGGTTCACGTATGACAGGATGTGGCGCGCGTTGCGGGACGAGCTCCACGATCACGGGATCCGTTCGGGCCGCGGTGCGAACTGACCGCCGCCGTCCGGTCTCGGTCTACGAGGCCTCCGCGTGCTGCTCGTGCCGGGACAGCACGGCCGTCACGAACCACGCGGCCACGCTCGCGAGCGCCACGGCGGTGGAGCCCGCGGCCAGGATCGCGGGCACCGAGGACTGACCTGAAGACAGGACGTCGAGCGGGTCGGCGCCGAGCAGCCTCGCGGGCCCCGCAATGCGTCGTTCGTGGTAAGACGTTCACGGAGGAAAGGAGTCCCATGTTCGAGACCCAGGCGAGTCCGTCGCGCACGGAGCCACCGCGACGCCAGGAGATGAACGGCCGGTTGCGGCTGATCGCCACGGTGGCCACGTTCGGCGGATTGCTGTTCGGTTACGACACCGGGGTGATCAACGGAGCGCTGCCGTCCATCGTGGCGGATCTGCGGTTGACGCCGTTCCTGGAGGGTCTCGTGGCCTCGATCCTGCCGTTCGGCGGCGCGTGGGGCGCGGCGTTCGGCGGCAAGCTCGCCGACCGCTACGGCCGCCGCCGGGTGCTGATGATACTGGCTGTGGTCTTCGTGGTCGCCACGATCGGGTGTTCGATCGCACCCACCATCGCGGTGCTCGTGACGTTCCGCTGCCTGCTGGGGCTGGCCGTGGGCGCGTGTTCCGTGATCGTGCCCGTGTTCCTCGCCGAACTCGCCCCCTCGCACCTGCGCGGTCGCGTGGTCGCTCAGAACGAGCTGATGATCGTGGGCGGCCAGGCGCTCGCCTTCGTGTTCAACGCGGGGTTGGCGACGGCGTTCGGGCACCTCCCGCACGTGTGGCGCGTCATGCTCGTGCTCGCGACCGCCCCCGCGCTCGTGCTGTGGATCGGGATGCTCGTGGTGCCGGAGTCCCCCCGCTGGCTGGCCCGCCATGGAGCGGTGGAGAAGATGTTCCAGGTGTTGCGCCGCATCCGCGAGGACTCCTACGACCGGCGCGAGGGTGAGACCGTCCTGGAACTCGCCCACGAGGACGAGCACCGCCCCGCGGCCCGGATCACGGATCTGGTCCGCGTCCCGTGGATCAGGCGAATCTTCGTGCTGGGCGCGTCCATGGCCGTGATCAATCAGATCTCGGGGATCAACGCGATCCAGTACTACGGCGTCACGGTGCTGCAGGACGTGGGCTTCGGGGGCAACGGGGCGTTCTACGCCAACATCATCCCCGGGATCATGGGGGTCGTGGCTGTGGCCCTGGCCATGTACCTGCTCAAGCACGTGGGCCGCCGGACACTGTTGCTGACCGGGTTGGTGGGGACGGCAACGTCGTTGACGGGCTTTGCGGTGTCCTACCTGACGATCCCCGAGGGCAGTCCGGCGCGCGCGTGGGTGATCCTCGCGTGCATCGTGGTGTTCGTGGGGTTCATGCAGTGCTGCATCGGCACCGTGACGTGGTTGTACATGTCCGAGATCTTCCCGCTCAACGTGCGCGGCGTGGGCATGGGTGCGTGCGCATGGATCCTGTGGATGATGACGTTCCTGGTGGGGCTCACGTTCCCCGTGCTCACGGACGCGCTGGGCGTGGGGTACACGATCATGATCTTCGTGGTGCTCCAGCTCGTCGCGATCGTGTGGGTGTACTGCGTGGCCCCGGAGACCAAGGACAAGTCCCTCGAGGAGCTGGAGCGCTACTTTCGCGCCGGGTAGGGGACAATGGTTCGTCAGTCGTCCTACGACGCCCCGTCCACACCATGTGAGGAACCGTCCGTGTCCTGTGAGCTCAGCGAAACCACCACCCCGGAAGACTTCGCGCGCCCGCGCTGGGTCGCGCAACCGGACGTGCGTGAGCGGGCGCAGCGGTTGAGCACGAAGTTCGAGGAGGTCTACGCCCGCCCGCCCGCAGGGGTGTGGGCCGCGCCCGGCCGCGCGAATCTCATGGGCGAGTACATCGACTACTCGGGCGGGATGTGCCTGCCCTTCGCCCACCAGTACGTGACGTTGACCGCCGCCGCACCCCGCACGGACGGGCTGCTGCACGCGCAGTCCCTCCAGGACACGGACGCCTCCGTCGCGGACCGTGAACCGCGCGCGGCCCGGGTGAGTGACGTCCAACCCGGAGCCATCCATGGCTGGTTCGGCTACGCCGCGGGCGTGGCGTGGGGGATGAACCGCGTGGCCGCGGGGCACTCCGAGCACGAGGCCGTGCCCGAACTCGCGCTCGGTGCGGACTTCGGCGCGGACCTGCTCGTGGACTCGACCGTGCCCATCGGCGCGGGGCTCGCCTCCTCCGCGGCGCTCGAGTGCTCGGTCGCGCTCGCCCTGTTCTCGCTGCGCACGGGCGACGACCACCCGGACGACACCCTGCGCCGCGCCCTGGCCCGAGCCTGCATGGACGCGGAGAACTACATCGTGGGCGCCAACACCGGCGGCCTGGACCAGACGGCGTCCCTGCGCTCGCACGCCGGGCAGTTGCTCGCGCTGGACTGCCGCGATTTCGACGTCGCCCGTCTGCCCGCCGATCCCGCGCTCGCGGGTCTCACGTGGCTCGCCGTGGACACGTGCGCCCCGCACAAACTGGCCGACGGTCAGTACAGTTCCCGCCGCGCCGAGTGCGAGGCCGCTGCCGCGGTGCTCGGGGTCTCCCGCTTGCGCGACGCGCTGCCCGAGGATCCGGGGTTCGACGACGCCGCGGCGGTCCTCGAGCGCTTCGACCACCTGCTCGGGGCGGGCGCCCCGTTGACCGAGGACCCCCGAGGGACCCGGTTGCGCCTGCGTCATTCCGTGACCGAGATGGTGCGCTCGGAGAAGATCGCCCGACTCCTGCGTGAGGCGGACCCGGACTGGGCGGCCGTGGGTCAGCTGCTCGTGGCGGGCCACGAGTCCATGCGGGACGACTGCCAGGTCACGGTCCCGGAACTGGATACGGCGGTCGAGGGCTGCCTGGCCGCCGGGGCCGTGGGCGCCAAGGTCGTGGGCGGCGGTTTCGGGGGCTCGGTGATCGCCTTGGTTCCCGAGACCCACGTGGAGCGACTCGCGAGCGCGGTGCAGCACCGGTTCGGGGAGAACGGGTTCCCCGATCCGCTGTTCCTCACGCTCACCCCGTCCGACGCCGCCCGCAGGGTCCTCTGACCCCGCGCCCCTGCGGCATCGGTTGCACGGGGCAATGATCGGGGCTGGAAGAATCACGCGGTAGGAGTACAGGAGGAGGGCGCATGTTCGCACGGGCCAGGGTGGCGCGCAGGCTGCAACGGGGCCGGGCGGCGTCGTCGTCCGGGGACACCGCCACGGCACGCGATCACTACGAGGCGGCCCTGCGCGCGGCGCGACTCGGGGAGACGTGGCTGGAAGCGGGCCAGGCGGCGTCGTGGTTGGGGAATCTCGCGCGGGACGCCGGCGACTGGGCGGACGCGGAACACTACTACCGACTGGCCGCGACGCAGTACAAGCGCGCGCCACGGTCGGCGCGATCCCTGGGAGCGCGGGTGCAGTGCCTCGAGAACCTCGGGGACGTGCTGCTGCTGGCCGGGCGCCCGTGGGACGCATACCGCGAGTTCCAGGAGGGGGCCGCGGCGGCGGGGGTGGATCCTGCGCGACCCGCCGGGGACGGTGCGGGCTTCGTCACGCGGGAGGACCTGCGCTGGGTGTCCCACCTGGCCACCGCGGCGCAAGCGGCCGGGCGGCGCAAACTCGCGGCCGAGCACTACGAGACCGTGCTCGCGGGCTGCGAAGCGCGCGGGGACGTGGCCGGGCAGATCATGTGCTGGAAAGGGCTCGCGGCGCTCGCCGAGGGGATGATGGCCTGGAACGACGTTGCCCACGCCCTCCACACCGCAAGCAACCTCTACCCCGCGCTGCCCGAGCCGGAGGCCCACACCCGCGAGTGGGTGCAATGTCTGCGGGACCTGGGCGCGGTGTACAAGACCCTGGGTCGCAGGGACAAGCAGGTGCGCGCGTTCAAGCTCGCGATGCGACTCGAGCAGGTGGACGCGTCCGCGCGCACCGACCGCGACGCCGGGCAGCGGACGAATGAGACAATGGCCCACGATGAGCACCGAGACGACTGAGACCGCGGACCGTGAACCGGCCGTGTTGAACTTGAAACCCCTACAGCTGGGCCGGTTGACCGTGGACGTACCCGTGGTCCTGGCGCCGATGGCCGGGGTCACGAACAAGTCCTTCCGCACCCTGTGTCGGGAGTACGGCGGGGGACTATACGTGACCGAGATGGTCACGGCGCGGGCACTCGTGGAACGCCGCCCCGAGTCCCTGCGGATCATCGACCACGACCCCCACGAGACCCCGAGATCCATCCAGATCTACGGTGTGGACGCCGTGAACGTGGGCAAGGCCGTGCGGATGGTCGCGCAGGAGGATCGCGCGGACCACATCGACCTCAACTTCGGGTGCCCCGTGCCCAAGGTCACTAAGCGCGGTGGTGGTTCCGCCCTGCCGTGGAAGACCGACCTGTTCCGCGCGATCATCCGCACGGCGGTGCGCGAGGCCGGGGAGATCCCCGTGACCGTCAAGATGCGCATCGGCATCGACGGCGAACACCAGACCTTCCTGGATGCCGGGCGCATGGCCCGCGATGAGGGGATCGCCGCGGTGGCCCTGCACGGGCGCACCCTCGAACAACACTATTCGGGCCACGCCGACTGGGATGCGATCGCGCGGCTGCGCGAGGCCCTCCCGGACATCCCCGTGCTGGGCAACGGGGACATCTTCTCCGCGGAGGACGCGGTGCGCATGGTCGAGCACACGGGCGTGGACGGCGTCGTCGTGGGTCGGGGCTGTCAGGGCCGGCCGTGGCTGTTCGGGGACCTGCAGGCAGCCTTCGAGGGCAGCCCGCGCCGCTACCGGCCGGGTGTGCGCAAGGTCGCGGAGACCGTGTACCGCCACGCCGAGCTGCTCACCCAGGAGTTCGGGGACGAACTCAAGGGCTGCCGCGAGATCCGCAAGCACGTGTCCTGGTACTTCAAGGGGTACCCGGTGGGCGGGCAGTTACGCGCCCGCATGGCGCAGGTGCCCACACTCGCCGCGCTGCGCGAACTGCTCGACGAACTCGACCTGGATGCCCCCTACCCGGGCGCGGACGTCGAAGGGCCTCGGGGCCGAGCGGGCTCGCCTAAGAAGCCCCACCTGCCGGACGGCTGGCTTGACTCCCGCATCCTGGGCGACGCCGAACGGCTGGGTCTCGCGGCCGCCGAGCTCGACGTCTCGGGAGGCTGATCCCACTGCACACCCCCGACCGTCTGGCGATCCTGCCCCCGGGCTACGAGCCCACTGACACCGAGCGGTTCGTCGCCGAGAACCACCACAACCGCCATCGCAGTCACTTCGAGCGGGACCGCGCGCGCGTGCTGCACAGTTCCGCGCTGCGAAGGCTCGCGGCCAAGACCCAGGTGGTCTCGCCGCAGTCGGACGACTTCGTGCGCAACCGGCTCACCCATTCGCTCGAGGTCGCCCAGATCGGGCGCGAGCTGGGCAAGGCGCTCGGGTGCGATCCGGACGTCGTGGACGCCGCGTGCCTGTCCCACGACCTCGGTCACCCGCCGTTCGGGCACAACGGTGAGACGGCGCTCGCGCAGCTGACCCGGGGAATCGGCGGCTTCGAGGGCAATGCGCAGACCCTGCGTCTGCTCGTGCGGCTCGAGCCCAAGATCATCGCGCCGTCGGGGGAGCCCGCGGGGTTGAACCTCACCCGCGCGACACTCGACGCCACGTGCAAGTACCCGTGGAGCGCGGCGGACGCCCCGCCCCGGCCGGACGGGCGCCCCAACCGCAAGTTCGGAGCCTACGAGGACGACCTGCCTGTGTTCGAGTGGTTCCGCGCGGGCGCGGTGCCCGGACGCAAGTGCATCGAGGCCCAGGTCATGGATCTCGCGGACGACATCTCCTACAGCGTCCACGACGTCGAGGACGCGGTCGCGGCCCACGCCCTGCAGCTCGAGAACCTCACGCAACCCGCGCACCGCCACCGGGTCATCGAGTGCACCCGCAGCTGGTACCTGCCCGCGGCCACGGAGGACGAGCTCGACGCCGCGCTGTCCCGGCTCGAGTCCTCACCCGTGTGGATTCCCCGTCTGCACGGGACACGCGTGGATCTGGCACGACTGAAGAACATGACGAGCCAGTTGATCGGCCGGTTCGCGATGTCCGCGGTCGCGGCCACCCGGGACGTGGCCGGGGACGACCGGCTCACCCGGTACCGGGCGTCCCTCGTGGTCCCGCGCGAGACGGAGCTGGAGATCGGGGTGCTCAAGGGCATCGCGACCGCGTTCGTGATGACCGTGCGGGACGCCCTGCCCCTCTACGACAACCAGCACGAGATCCTCACGATCCTCGTGGACGCCCTGATGCAGACGGACGGGCGGTTCCTGGCCCCTGAGTTCGCCGCGGACTGGCGTGCCCTGGGGGACGGTCCCAGCAGTGAAGCCGCCCGGTTGCGGCTTGTGGTCGATCAGATCGCGTGCCTCACGGACCGCTCCGCGGTCGCGCTGCACGACCGGATCCGGGGCACCAACTGGCGCACGGGGGACAAGCCGCTCTGGTGAGGTCCGGCGGCATCGATTCTGCGCCCCACATCTCGTCCCTGGACGGTTTCGACGCCGTGGTGCTCGGCGCCGTGATGCCCGCCCTGCTCGCGGACCAGGCGTGGGGGATGACCACCGGTGAGGCCACCGCGGTCGCGACCGCCGGTCTGTTCGGCATGATGGTCGGCGCCCTGGGCATGGGCTACCTCACGGACCGCTGGGGCCGGCGCAAGATGCTCATCGGCGCCGTGATCGTATTCTCGGTGCTCACGTTCGCCGCCGCGTTCGCCCCGACCGTCCTGTGGTTCGGCATCCTGCGCTTCCTCGCGGGCCTGGGCCTGGGCGGTTGCCTGCCCACCGGCATCTCCATGGTCACCGAGTTCTCCCGCCCCGGCCGCGGCTCCAACGCCACCACGGTCATGATGACCGGCTACCACGTGGGTGCCGTGCTCACCGCAGCGCTTGCGATCTGGGTGCTGTCCCACTTCACGTGGCACACCATGTTCATCGTGGGCGCGCTGCCCGCCCTGATCCTCGTACCGCTCATGCTCGTGTTCCTGCCCGAGTCCCCGTCCTACCTCGCGTCCAAGGGCCGCCTCGAGGATGCCCGCCGGGTGGCCGCGCACTACAACGTGCCTCTGGAGATCGGCGACGCCGCCCCCGCGGCCTCGGGCGCGCGCGGTGCCGCAGCGCCGTCGGCCCAGGTGGTGGCTGAGAAGAAGGGCGCGGCCCTACTGTTGAGCGGCACGTACGCGCGCAACTCCGTGGTGATCTGGATCGCGTCCTTCATGGGTCTGCTGCTCGTGTACGGGCTCAACACGTGGTTGCCGCAGATCATGCGCGCCGCGGACTACGACCTCGGCAACGCGCTGGGCTTCCTGCTCATCCTCAACGTGGGCGCCGTGGTGGGGCTGTGGATCGGTGGCCGCGTGGCGGACCGGATTACCCCCCCGCATCGCGAGCATCATGTGGTTCGCGGCCTCGGCCGTGCTGCTCGCGGCCCTCGCGATCCGGCTGCCCGTGGCCGGGATCTACGTCATGGTGTTCCTGACCGGGTGCTTCGTGTTCTCTTCCCAGGTGCTCGTGTACGCGTTCACCGCGACCAACCACCCGCCGCGCGTGCGCGCGACCGCCCTGGGCATGTCCGCCGGGGTGGGGCGTCTCGGCGCGATCAGCGGTCCCATCGTGGGCGGCACGCTGCTGGGTGCCGGGCTCGCGTACCCGTGGGGCTTCTTCGCGTTCGCCGCGGTCGGTGCCCTGGGCAGCCTGGCCATGGTCGGCTCCAAGACCGTGGGTGCCCCGGACCGCCGCATGGTGGTCGGCGGGAACGACGACGCCCCGGCGGCTCGCTGACCCCGCGCCCTGTTCGTCGCAGGCCCGTTCGGTGACGCCGTGGCCGGAGTCATCGCGTGTCCTTGCGGGCCCGTTAACCAGTCGTTCCGGGCCGCTGCACATCCGTGACGCGTGCGCGATCCGGTTTGACGGGGTGCCTAAACTGGCCGAGTGGCCGGACTGATCAAGCGTGAAGACATCGACGAGGTCCGTGCGCGCACGGACCTCCGCGAGGTCGTGGAACAGTACGTGACCCTCAAGCCCGCGGGCATCGGTTCGTACAAGGGACTCTGCCCCTTCCACGACGAACGCACGCCGTCCTTCCACGTGCGCCCCCAACTGGGCACGTACCACTGCTTCGGGTGCGACGAGTCCGGGGACGTCATCTCCTTCCTCATGGAAATGGACCACACGCCGTTCTCGGAGACCGTGGAACGGTTGGCCGCCCGGATCGGGTACGAGCTGCACTACGAGCAGGGTTCCGCACCCAACCGGGAGGAAGTAGGGCGTCGACAGCGGTTGCTCGACGCACACAAGGTGGCCGCGGAGTTCTTCCAACGCAACCTCTACACCCGGCAGGCCGCCGCGGCCCAGCGGTTCCTGGGGGAGCGAGGTTTCGATCACGACGCCGCTCGCACCTACGGGATCGGCTACGCACCGCAGGGGTGGTCCCACCTGTTGCAGCACCTGCGCAATCACGGGTTCACGGACCAGGAACTCAAGCTCACCGGCATGGTCTCGGAGGGCAACCGCGGACTCTACGACCGGTTCCGGGGGCGGCTGATCTGGCCCATCCGCGCGGTCGCGGGGGAGGTCATCGGGTTCGGGGCACGCAAGCTCTACGACGACGATCCCGGCCCCAAGTACCTCAACACCCCCGAGACCCAGCTCTACAAGAAGTCCCAGGTGCTCTACGGCATTGACCTGGCCAAACGGCCGATCGCCAAGACCAAACAGGTCGTGGTCGTGGAGGGGTACACGGACGTCATGGCGTGCCACCTGGCCGGGATCACCACGGCGGTGGCCACGTGCGGCACCGCGTTCGGCGCGGACCACATCAAGATCGTGCGCCGGTTCCTCTCGGACGACTCCGCCGGGGGAGAAGTCGTGTTCACGTTCGACGGCGACGCCGCCGGACAGAAGGCCGCGCTGCGCGCCTTCCAGGAGGACCAGCGGTTCGTGGCCCAGACCTACGTGGCGGTCGAGCCCCACGGGATGGATCCGTGTGACCTGCGCCTGACCCGCGGGGACGTGGCCGTGCGTGATCTCGTGGAGTCCCGCACCCCGCTGTTCGAGTTCGCCTTGAAAGCCACGATCCGCGAGTACGACGTCAACAGCCTCGAGGGTCGGCTCCGCGCCATGCGGGCGTGCGCCCCGATCGTGGCCAGGATCCGTGACCCCGCCCTGCGCCCCGCGTACGCGCGGGAGCTGTCCGGGTGGCTGGGGATCGAGACGAACGAGGTGCTGCGCGCCGTCGACGCCGCCTCCCGCAGTGAGAACGGCCGGGGAGAACCGGGGCGGGGGCGCGCTCAGGGGTCGACCCCGGACCGTCCGGATGCGCGTGGCCACCGCGGTGACTCGGTCGGATCGAGGCATGGCTCGGGGCCTGTCTCCGGGCCCGGCTCGGCCCCCGGTGAGAACCACCGGCCCGAGGCGCCCGAGCTGCCGGATCCGCGCGAACCCGTGTCCCGGATGGAACGGGAGGCGCTCGAAGTGGTGCTCCAGCTCCCGGACCTCGTGCCGGACGGCTACTGGGAGCATTTCGATTCCGCCGGCATGACGTACCGGGTGCACCAGGTCTTGCACGATGCCGTGGTGGCCGCCCGCGCGGACGAGGACTATCACGGGGAGGGCGGTCGCGCGTGGCTCGAACACGTGCGCGCCCACCTGCCCGAACCGTTGCACGGCTACCTCGCACAACTGTCCGTCACGCCGCTACCCGCGGCCACCGAGCAACAAATGCGCAACTACGCGGTGGGCGTGCTCACCTCGCTCGTGGAGATGCACATCAACCGGGCGAAGTCGGACAAACTGGCCCACCTCAACCGGTTGAACGCGCAACGGGAACCCGAGCTGTACCAACAGCTCAACCGCGAACTGCTGGACCTCGAACTGCAGCGGCGCAGCCTCACCGGGGTGTGACCCCGACTCAGAGGGGTGTGGCGCTTGCGGGTGGTGGCGGGGATTCGATTTGAGGAAGCCGCGACGGGGCGGTAAAGTATCGTCTCGTTGCGCAGCAGTGCGTACATTCCCCCGTAGCTCAATTGGCAGAGCATTCGACTGTTAATCGAAGGGTTACTGGTTCGAGTCCAGTCGGGGGAGCCACCACGGAGGCCCTCTTCCAGTACGGAAGGGGGCTTTCGTCGTATCCAGGGCGGCACCCGCCTCCGGGAGCCGCCGCGGCCTAATAGACTCGGCGGCTGTTCCGTACGTGCGGCCCACGACTCAGGCGGGTGACCCGGTTCCTTGACTCTGGCTTCTCGCCGATTGTGCGCCGTAGCGGCGCTGTTGTACTCGGTGTGGGTCCTCTATCCGCTCGTGAACCGGGAACTGCACCCGTGGACGTCCTTCGTGTCCGAGTACGTCGTCGCGGACCTCGCCGGGGCCACCGTGCTGCGAACCGTGGACGCAGTGGTCGGGGTGGTGCTCGCCGGGGTGACGGCGTTCTCCTCTGCGCGGCTGCGGACCCTGTGGCGCGCTCTCCCGAACGGTACGCGAGGGACGGACGGACCCGTGAAGTGATGTCCTCTCGCAATCGCGGTGTGGCTCATCGCCGCGGCCGGCGTGCCCGTCGCCCAGCGGTTGCGCTCACGGGAACTCGCAACGAACAGGACAACGGTTCCGCGCCGTCGGGCATCGGGGATCATGTCAGCACCCGCGAAGTTATGGGCGGCCCCGTACGGATCCTCGATGCGGGCTCCGGGCCGGTCATCGTGTGCTGCTCCGGCGTGGCGTGTGGTGGGCCCCGTCGTGGCCGGGCGACTCGTGCCCGGACGCGGACGCCTCATGCGTTCGTGGCCGCAGCTGCGCGTGGATCTGGCATCCCCGAACTTCCTCATGGGGTCCCTGCGGGAACTCGCGGGCTACGTGGCGTGCATGAACCGGTTGCGGGAACTGGCTGCCCACACGCCCCTGGACCCGGAGCTGGACGTCCTGGTGGTGGCCGCGAACGGACGGCTGCCGCGGATCGGGACCACCCGGTGGGTGCGCCACGTGCTCGCCCGGGCCACCTACCTGTCCCGGGAAGCGCCCGTGCACACGATCGTGTTGCGACGCAGCGGTCACTTCGTCATGGTGGATCACCCCGAGCGGATCGCCGCCGTGATCGCATCCGTCAGATCAGGTGTTCTTCCCGCGCACGGTTGACCGCCGCCGTCCGGTTGTCCACCCCGAGCTTGTCGTAGATGTGTACAAGGTGCGTCTTCACGGTGGCTTCCGAGATGAACAATTCCTTGGCCAGGGCCCTGTTGGACGCGCCCGTGGCGAGCCCGCGCAGGATCTCGATCTCCCGCGCGCTCAGCGACGTGCCGGGGGAACGCACCCGCTGCATGAGCCGCGCCGTGACGGAGGGGGACAGCACGGGGCGGCCCGCGGCGGCGTCGTGCACGGCGGCACCGATGGTCTCGGGCTGCGAGTCCTTGAGGAGGTAACCGGTCGCGCCGGCCTCGAGCGCGGCGACGATGTCCGCCTGGGTGTCGTAGGTCGTGAGGATCAGCACCGGGGGCCCGCCCGCCGCGACAATGCGCCGGGTCGCGTCCAGCCCGCCCATCCCGGAACCCATCTGCAGGTCCATGACCACCACGTCCACGGAGCCGCCCGCGCGGGACAGCATCTCGAGCGCCACGTGTCCGTCCGGCGCCTCGGCGCCGACCACGATGTCACCCACCGATTCGAGCACCGCGCGCAGCCCGGCGCGCACCACGGGATGATCGTCCACGAGCAATACGCGGGTGGTCATGACGAATCTCCATTCGGCAGGGGGCGGGTGGCTTCGGGCGCGGGCAGGGGCAACCGCAGGTTCACGGCCGTTCCGGCGCCGGGTTCGGACTCCACGGTCAGGACGGCCCCGAGCTCGTGCGCGCGGCGTCGCAGGTGGGCCAGTCCGAAGCTGTCGTTGCGTGCGTCGTCGGCGGCGGAACGCGGTCTGAAGCCCGCGCCGTCGTCCACGACGTCCAGCGTCACGGCGTCGTCCCAGCCCGCGAGGGTCACGACGGCGCGTGACGCCCGCGCGTGCGAGGTCACGTTCGCGAGGGTGGACTGCGCTGCCCTCACGAACAGGGTGCGCTGCGGGGCGGGCAGTTCGGGGACGGCACCTTCCACCGTGAACTCGCACGTGAGCGGCGCGCCCACGGCGCGGGCCGCCTCCCGGGTGCGGTGACACACCTCCGCGAGGACGGCGGGCAGGGAGTCACCCGGTGCCGGTGCGGCGAGGTCCCGTACGAACCGACGCGCCTCCGCGAGGTCGGCCGCGGCCGTGTCCTCGATCGTGGCCAGTTGCGCGCGGGCCGCGTCGAGCTCCGCGCGCTCCAGCGAGCGCTGTGCGGCCCGTGAGACTAGCACGATCGAGGTCAGGCCCTGGGCCAGGGTGTCGTGGATTTCGCGGGACAACCGGTCGCGCTCGGCCATGGTCCCCGCGTCCCGTTCCTGGCGCGCCAGCTCAGCTCGCGTGGATTCGAGATCGCGGATCGCGCGCACGTGGCGGCGGGTGTCCTCGTACAGTGCGCGGTACCCGAAGCTCACGAGCAGCGCGACAATCGCACCGATCGCGGGTCCGAGCGCCATTCCCGCCGCGAACGCCCCCGGGGCGGCATGTAGGTACTGGGAGAGCACCACGACGCCGGTGAGCACCACGATCGCGACCAGCGCCGCCGCGGTGGGCAGTACCACGGGGCACAGGAAGAACAGGGGGAACGCGACCCACGAGAAGTCCGGGCTCAGCAGGGCCAGCGCGGCCCACAGCGCCGCGATGAGACCGAGCCACCCGGGACCCCACCGCAGGGATTCCCGGCTCGCACGACCCCGCGCCACACGGCTCTCCACCAGGGTCCCCGCGAGGTAGACCGCCGCGAGCAGCACGCTCAGTCCCAGGACGACGGCGATCATCGCCCCGCCGCCAGGGGCCCGGCTCAGGTGCAGCACCGCGCGCACGGCGGCGAGCACCAACAGCGCCGCGAAGCTCACGTGCAACGTGACCCGCAGGGCGCTCAGCACTGCGGGGGTGGAGAGGTCCTCGCGCACTCGGGGGCTCCTTTCCAGGTCGTGCGGTGGACTGGTTGGTCGGAGCGGTGTGCCGGGGACGGCGTCGTCGTCCTGCCCGGGTCCCGGGCGCGGTCGCACGAGTGCGGTGCCCCGACCAAGACGCGGCGTCCCGATCGCCGCGCGGCGATCGGGCGGATGCCGCCATCGGCGAGCAGCGCGCACGGCACGGCCGGGTCTCCCGCCATGCTACGCATGTGACGCGAGTGGCGGATCAACCGATTGGTTGAGCGCGGCATCCCCCGAGGGGCTGGACGGTCTCCACCCGCGGGGCGATCCACCGGCGGCCGCGTCCCGCGAGGCTTGAGGGGAACAGTTTCTCGACCCATCGGAGATCACCATGTACCTGTCCCTACGGGACATCACGTTCGCCAAGGGGCGGTTCGCGTTGCTCGCGACCGTCGTGGCCCTGATCACGCTGTTGCTCGTACTGCTCACCGGGTTGACCAACGGGCTAGGCCACCAGAACACCTCGGCCCTGGAACGGTTGCAGGCGCAGCGGTTCGTGCTCAGTGCCCCGGCGGGGGACGCGTCCGACCCGTCCTTCACGACGTCCCGGATCACCGCGGACGAAACGCGCGCGTGGCGTGACACCGTGGGCGCGCACCACGTGGAGCGGCTCGGCCTCGTGCAGACCACCGCGCGGGCCGGGGACGGGGCGAACTCCTCCGCAGACGCTGCGTCGGCCACCTCCGTGGCCGGTGTCGCGCTCGAACCGGGCTCGCGGCTCGCGCCCGGGCTGAGCGCCGTCAACGGGGTCACCCACCCACAGGACGGCACCGCCGTGCTCAGTGAGACGCTGGCTCGCGAGATGAACGTGGGCGTGGGGGACGCGGTGACCCTGGCCGGCACGTCCCTGAAGGTCACCGGGGTCGTGGCGGACGAGTACTACAGCCACGTGCCGGTCGTGTGGCTCAGCATGGAGGACTTTCCCGCCGTGGCCCACACCGACGACCCCGAGCAGGCCACCGCCCTGGCCCTCACCACGGACACCGTGCCCGAGGGGGTCACGGAGCGCACCGCAACCGTGGCCATGGACACCGGGGACGCCTTCGCGGCGCTGCCCGCCTACGAGTCGGAGCAGGGCTCGCTGCGCATGATGCAGGGCTTCCTCTACGGCATCAGCGCCCTGGTGGTGATCTCCTTCCTGACCGTGTGGACCATCCAGCGCACCCGGGACATTGCGGTGCTGCGCGCTCTCGGCGCGAGCCGTGGTTACGTGGTGCGGGATTCCCTGGTCCAGGCCGTCGTGGTGCTCACGATCGGCGTGCTCGTGGGCGGCGGCCTGGGGATCGCCGGCGGTGCGCTCGCCGGGTCCGCGGTCCCGTTCGTGCTGAGCGCTGCGACCATGGCGCTGCCCGTGGCCGGTGTCCTGGCGCTGGGACTGATCGGGTCCGTGCTCGCCGTGCGCCGCGTGTCCACCGTGGATCCGATGATCGCCCTGGGAGGCAACTGAGCATGCATTCCGATCGTCACCCCCGTCACCGCGCAGGAGACCCCATGGACAACCATACCGCAGCGGCACGCCCGGACGGGCCGCATGAGTACTCGACCGATGATCCCGCCCTCCGGGTGACCGACCTCTGCCTGGAGTACCCGGACGGCACGGACGAGCAGGGCGAACCCCGCACGGTGCGAGCTCTGGACCGTGTGTCCCTCGAGCTGGCCGCGGGCACCATGACGGCGCTCGTGGGCCCGTCCGGGTCCGGCAAGTCCTCGCTGCTCGCCGTGGCCGCCGGGTTGGTCCGCCCGAGTTCCGGCTCGGTGTCCGTGGCGGGCCGTCGGCTCGAGGAGCTCCCCGAACGCGAACTCGCCGGGGTCCGCCGGGAGCACACGGGCATGGTGTTCCAGCAACCCAATCTCCTGGCCTCGCTGACCGCCCGCGAACAACTCGTACTCGCCGCGCACGTGGCCGGGGCCAGGGGCAAGGAGCTTGCGCGGGCCCGCGCTCGGGCGGGCGAACTGCTCGCACAGGTGGGGCTCGAGAACTGCGCGGACCGCCGCCCCCATCAGCTCTCGGGTGGGCAGCG
>NZ_DDIY01000019.1:22963-78483 GCF_002338785.1 Kocuria sp. UBA1838
CAGCGTCATGGAACTGCTCGCGGATCTGACCCACACCTTCGGCCTGGCGTCCCTCGTGGTCACGCACGACACCGAGTTCGTCCCCCTCGCGGACGCATGCGTGAGCATGCAGGACGGTCACCTGGACACGGAACAGGCCACGACGGCGAGCGGTCGCGTCGCTGCCACCGTGGCCTGACGGGCCCTCTCCCGGCGGGGCTCACCGCCGGGAGTCGGGTCGGCCCGTGGTGCCCGCGGCCGCGTCCACGCCCGCGTGGGGTTCGCCCGGGGGTGTCGTGGCGTCCGCATCGGGCCCCGCCGCGCGCGGACCCTGCGGATCGAGCGGGGTGCGGGGTTCCCGGAGCAGGAACGGAGCGAGACCACCGAGCACGAGCAGTGCACCCAGTACCACGAACGCGGTCGTGCCCCCCCCGGCGTCCACGACGGCGCCGATCAGCGCGCCCTGCGTCATGCCGCCCACGAACGCCCCGGTGTTGATGGCCGCGAACGCGGAGCCTCACAGATTGGGGATGATCACGGCCACGATCATGAGCTCCGCGCCGATCACGGACATGATCAGCATGAACACCTTCTCGTTGTTCTCGAACCACTTCTTCACTACGCCGGGCCCGGTGGAGGTGGCGACCCACAGCGAGAGCCCGTAACCGAGGATCACGACCATGTACTGCCACCCGGCAGGGGTGATCCAGAACTGTTGCGAGTACATCGTGGCGAGCCACGTCAGCAGCCCCACGCCCACCAGGTTGTTGAGCAGCAGGCACAGCCCCAGCACCAGGGAGTTGCGATTCTTCCAGGCGTCGAGGATCGAGACGTCCTTCTTCGCACTCGAGTTGGCACCCTCCTCGGTGCTTGCAGCGGCAGAGGACGACGCCGCGCCGTCGCCCGGCAGCTCCGGCGCCGCCGGCACGAGCGTGACGAAGATGCCTTTCTGGGTGCTCGTGAGATTCATGGTCGGGTGTCCGTCGTACGGGGGAGTGGAACGTGGATCATTCAGGGCCATCTGCACCTCCGTGCGCACGCCGGCCTCGAGGGCCTCTTCCCTGATGCCGAACTTGGGGTGGTGGTTCATGGAGGGCAGCCGGTCCTCGGCCATGCCACCGCCCAGGAACACGAAGCACGCGGGGACCTCCCGCGCGAAGTACGCGAAGTCGTCGGAGGCGGACGTGCCCGGGCCCCAGGAGACTTTGTCCTCGCCCAGGGCCTACACCGCGGCGTCGTAGCCGATCTGCGCGGCGACCAGCACCGGGTCCGCACAGTTCTGCGGCATGGAAGCGCGGGAACCCTGGCCCTTGATGGTCGCGAAGAAGCCGCCCGCCACTGTGGAGGTGACACCCTTGCGCACGGAGATCGTGCAGGTGGCCTGGTTCGCCATGTGCACCCCGAAGATCGCGTCCCCGCCCTCGAGCACGCCCTGACCCACGAGCTCCTTGGCGCCGCCCGGGGGAGTCTCCTCTGCGTGCTGGAAAATCAGCGTGACGGCGCCGTCGAAACTGTCCGTGAGGCCGCTCAGCACCCGGGCCGTGCCCAGCACCCGGGCCGTGCCCAGCAGCATGGCCGTGTGGCCGTCATGACCGCACGCGTGCATGACACCGTTCACCGTGGAGGCGAAGGAGTCCCCGGTCTCCTCTGCAAAGGCAGGGCGTCCAGGTCCGCGCGCAACGCCACTGTGCTACCCGGCCCCCGGCCCTGGATCAGTACCGTCACCGAGGTCTCGGTGGGGCGCTCGGGGGAGAGGCCAAAGCTCGGGAGTGTCTCCACCACGAAGTCGGATGTCGCGTGCTCCTTGTAGGACAGCTCCGGGTGGGCGTGGATGCGGCGGCGCCAGTCGATGACGTCGGACGCGGGAGCCTCGATCTGCGGGGCCGTGAACCCTCTCGAAGAAATCACCCAACAATAAGATCTTTTGTGAATCATGCGTGATTCTGAAGAGATTACAATGTTGACTTATGTAAAGGAATCTGCTTTCAATGAACGCCTTCAGTTTTCCACAGCCCCCGGTGGTTGACAAGGTCCGAGCCTCGTCACGACCGAGGTGTCGCGCCCGTCCCTGCCCGCTGGGCGCGCGGCCGAATGGTATTTTGAAATCAGATCAACCGTTCAGCACCACCACGTACTCATCGGAGGCGGCATGAGCCATGCAGTGGACCCCAACAGCGGTCACTCGTCCGGCAGCACCGGGCATTCATCCGGCCACACAGGACACACGTCCGGGGCAAGAACTCGCACCACCACGAAGCCGGGTGCCGCGTCCATCACGGACGTCGTCAAGGTCTTCACCCGATTGCTCCCCAAGCAGCTCAAAGATGAGGCCCAGCTCGCGTTCCTGGAGCTCAAGGAGAAGGGCATCAAGGTGGGCGTGGGCGCCGCGCTCGCGGTGGTCGGTCTCGTGTTCCTGGGCCTCGCCGTCATCGCCTTGATCGGTGCCGCCATCGCGGGCCTGTCCCACGTGATGCCGGCGTGGCTGGCCGCGCTACTGCTCGCCCTGCTGTTCCTCATCATCCTGGCCGTGCTCGCGCTGATCGGGATCGCCAAGATCAAGAGTGCGTTGCCACTAATGCCCAAGAAGGCCATCTTCGGGCTGCGCTACGACCTCGGTGTGGTCAAGGAGGGCTCCGCGTACAATGAGGGCCGTGTCCAGCGTGAGATGAACGAGACCGAGCAGAAGAAGCAGCGGGAGAAGGAAGAGGCGGCCAACGACCCCAACCAGGTCAAGCCCGTCAAGCCCACCGAGGAGCAGTTGCGCCACCGCCTCAAGCTGCGCCGCGAACACCTCAAGAGCCTGCGCGACGACGCCCAGAACCGCGCCGATTCCGTCCAGGCCGCCACGCAGGGCTTCGTGGGCCGCACCCAGCGCACGTTCACCGAGACCCAGGAGACGGTCAAGCGGACCTTCGCGTCCAAGGGTGGCTCCCAGGGGGTCCGTCCCGCCGGTTCCACGTCCGCCCAGGACGTCCTGAGCGAGCGCTGGCAGCCCCTCGCGGTCGCCGTGGCCGCCGGGTCCGCGTTCCTGGTGTTCCTGCGCAAGCTGCTCAAGAAGTAACCGGGTACGCGGCTCGCGTGAGTCGCCAGCCGTGCCGGAGGCCGGGTCGCCATCGTCGCGACCCGGCCTCCACCGTGTCCGGGGGCGTACTCGGGTGCGCGACTCCTCCGGCTCCGGTGCGTCTCATCCGGCGGTATGGGATCCCTCGTGCCCCGGTGCGAACATGCGGTGAACTCCCAGGCCCGCCGCGCCCCCGAGCTCTACGATGAGACCGTGACGGAGGACGTGATGAATCGGTGATGCAGTGGATCGCGGTGGCTCTGGCACTGAGCTCGGCGGTGTGCCTCGCGCTCGGTACGCAGACGCAATCCGTGGCGGTCACCGGGCACACCGAGGGACCGTTGACGCCGCGGGGGCTGTGGCCCCTCGTGCGCAATCTACGCTGGCTCAGCGGACTCGCGCTGCTGGGCCTCGGAACGGTGCTGAACGTCGCGGCGCTCTCGCTTGCGACCGTGACCGTGGTGCAGCCCATCGGGGTGATCGCACTCGTCATCACCACGCTGTTGCACGCCCGGCACCGCCACCTGATCATCAACCGTCGCACGTGGCTCGCCGTAGCCCTGTGCAGCGTGGGTGGAGCCACGTTCGTGGTGTGCGCCGTGATCGGGACGGATCCCACCCACGTACCCGGAACGCGTGCCGAGAACACGGTGGTCGCCCTGCTCGTGGGCCTCGTGGTGCTCATCGGTGTGTGCGAGCTATTCGTGCGCCGGCACCGGATCAGCATGTTCTACGTCTTGGGAGCGGGGCTCCTCTACGGCTTCGTGGCCGTGCTCGTCCGGTTGACCGCCACCACCATCACGTCCAGCGGGTTCGCGGACATCCGGTGGACCAGCGTGCTCATGATCGTGGTCGCCGCCGCGCTGGGCGGGTGGATGGTGCAGTGCGCGTACTCGTGCGGACCACCGGATCTCGTGATCGCCGGGCTCACCGTGGTGGACCCCATGGTGGGTGTGGCCCTGGGTCTCGTGGTCCTGGGAGAGGCCGGTGACTCCTTCACCGGGGCACTCGGCACGGCCATGGGGCTCGCGGGTCTCGTTGCTATAGTCGGCGTGGTCGTGCTCTCGCGACACCACCCCGAGGTCCTGCAACGCCGGGCGGCCGCACGCGCCCAGCAGGACGCGGTGACCAGCGGGGCGGTTGCAGACACGGCGACACCCCGACGAACCGAACGCGCCACCGATCGCTGATCCCCTACGGAACACAAGGCCTTGAGAATACTGATCACCGCTGAGACCTATCCGCCCGACATCAACGGTTCCGCGCAGTTCGCCCGCCGCCTCGCGCGCGGCATGCTGGAACGGGGTCACGAGGTCCACGTCGCAGCACCCATGCCCACGAGCGGCCCGTCCCGGATCATGGACGACGCCGGGGTGACCGAGCACCGGTTCCGCTCCCACCACGCGTTCACCCACCCCTACTTCCGGTTGTGCTTCCCGTGGGAGATCGTGCGGGAGGTCGCGCGGTTGTTCGACGACGTCCGCCCGGACGTGGTCCACGTCCAGTGCCACTACATCCTGGGCCGACTCGTGGTCCGTGAGGCCGTGCGCCGTGGTGTCCGGGTCGTGGGGACCAATCACTTCATCCCCGAGAACATCGAGCCGTTCCTGCCGTTCCCGCAGTGGTTCGTGCGCGGCTACCGCAAGGTCTCGTGGTGGGACATCGCCCGCGTGTACGGCCGTTGCGACGTCATCACCGCACCCACGCCGCTCGCGGTGCGCACCATGGTCGACAACGGTGTCCCCGATCGGGCGATCGCGGTGTCCAACGGGATCCAGGCCGGTGACTACGAAGCCGCCGCGGGGGAGCAGATCGAGCACCCGGACCACCCGATCGTACTGTTCTGCGGACGCCTGGCCGTGGAGAAGAACGTGGACGAACTCATCGAGGCCGTGGCCCTGATCCCGCGGGAGAAGAACGTCCACGCCGAGATCGTGGGGGAGGGGGAACAGCTGGACCGGCTCGTGAAACTCGCACACGAACACGGTGTCGCGGACCGGGTCCACTTCCTGGGGTTCCTCACGGACGAGCAGCTACGCACGGCCTACCTCCGCGCGGACGTGTTCTGCCAGCCCGGGACAGCGGAACTGCAGTCCCTCGTGACGCTGGAGGCCATGAGCGCCTCGACCCCCGTGGTGCTCGCCAACGCCCGCGCGCTGCCCCACCTCGCGGACGAGGGGCGCAACGGGTACCTCTTCTCCCCGGGCAATTCCGGGGACCTCGCGACCAAGCTGCAACTGGTCCTCGATGCCCCGCCCGAACAGCGGCGGGCCATGGGCGAGCGCAGCCGGGACATGGTGTCCCGCCACTCCTTCGCCAAGACACTGGATACGTTCGAGCGGCTCTACACCGGCGCGGAGTCGTGACGGGCCCTGCGACGCCGCGCATGCGGTAGCGTAGGGCGGCGACCTCGACATCCGTTCGCGGTCGCACAGGGGGCGGTAGCTCAGCTGGTCAGAGCAGAGGACTCATAATCCTTTGGTCGTGGGTTCAAGCCCCACCCGCCCTACAAGACATGCCACGCCGGCTCACTGTGGTCTCACTCACCGGGGACCGGCAACAACACCGACGGCCGCAGGTCCGCCACGAATTGCAACGGGTTCACGTACTCCCCGTTCTCCCGCACACCCCAGTGCACCGCATCCCCGCCCGGGCCGTGGCCGAGAGTGGCCACGTTGGCGATCACCTGCCCCCGGGTCACCCGGTCACCCACTCGCACGGACGAGGACACCGGCTCGAATGAGGACTTGTGCCCCTCGCCATGGTCCACCGTGAGGACCTCCCGGTCCACGACGACATCCACGAAACTCACGACCCCGTCCTGCGGTGCACGTATGGGTGTGCCCGGGGGAGCGTGTAGATCCACACCCCGGTGGCCGGGCAGCCACTTCTGTGCGGGAGCCTCGAAATGCCGGCTCACCGACGGGCGCGGGGACACGGGCCAGGCCCAGTCGGGAGAGGCCCACGCCGCGGGGTGGGTCAGCAGCGAGCCAAGCGCGAGGACCGCGGCCATCACAGCGCAGTACACGGCGTGGTGCGGGGACCGTCCGGGCGGGCGTGCGGGAAACGGCGGGTGCACGGGAATGGGTGGGACCGTTGGAACGGGTGGGTGACGAGGAATGGGCGGGGCGGCGTCGTCGTGACCGGAGGAACACATGACGACAGCGTGCGGCAGCTCGGTCCGAAGGGGCGGGGAGGCGCTCCGATGTGGAGCGAGGACGCCGCGCGATGCTGTATCCTACAGGGTGCAGTCACTCTGCCATTGGTTCGCCGTGCCCGCTCGCGGGTGCGCGCCAATGCGGGATGGCTGACTTCGCGCGCGAGGGAACCCACGGCGGACACGGTCCGCCCGGGTGCGTGGTCCTCGGTCCGAGGCCCCGGTTACCGGGTGGTCGCGGTATGGAACCACGGGAGCCTGCTCCACGAGTAGGACTCACGAATCGCGCCAGGGACCGGCACGGCCGGTCGACAACCGTAAACACCGAGACGGCCCGCGGGCCGTCCATTATTCATGAGGAGACGACATGCCTGTCGTTACCATGCGCCAGATGCTCGACAACGGCGTCCACTTCGGCCACCAGACCCGTCGCTGGAACCCGAAGATGAAGCGCTTCATCTTCACCGAGCGCAACGGCATCTACATCATCGACCTGCAGCAGTCGCTGGGCTTCATCGACAAGGCCTACGAGGCCGTCAAGTCGACCGTGGCCCACGGCGGCACCATCCTCTTCGTCGGCACCAAGAAGCAGGCGCAGGAAGCGATCGCCGAGCAGGCGACCCGCGTGGGCATGCCCTACGTGAACCACCGTTGGCTCGGTGGCATGCTCACCAACTTCCAGACGGTCTCCAAGCGGATCGACCGCATGAAGGAACTGGAAGAGGTCGACTTCGACGACGTCGCCGGCTCGCAGTACACCAAGAAGGAATTGCTGCTGCTGCGCCGCGAGAAGGAGAAGCTGGAGCGCACGCTCGGCGGCATCCGCAACCTCACCAAGACCCCGTCCCTGGTCTGGATCGTGGACACCAAGAAGGAACACCTCGCGGTGGACGAGGCGCAGAAGCTCGGCGTGCCGATCGTCGCGATCCTCGACACCAACTGCGATCCGGACGAGGTCGCGTTCCCGATCCCGGGTAACGACGATTCCATCCGCTCCGTCTCACTGCTCACCCGCGTGATCGCCGACGCCGTGGCCGAGGGCCTCATGGAGCGCAACAACGGCAAGTCCAACGCCGTCGAGGAGCCCATGGCCGAGTGGGAGCGCGAGCTGCTGGAACAGCACAAGGAGCAGACCGCCGAGCAGGCGGCCCCGGCCGAGCAGGCCGCGCCCGCCGCCGAGCAGCCCGCCGAGAGCGAGCAGAAGGACGCCCCCGCCGCCGAGTAAGGCCGGTGAGCGAGTTCACCTTCCATTCTTCCCGGTGACCCATCGTGGTGACCGGAACCGTGCCGGGCGTCCTGAGGCGTCCGGCACGGACGAACCGACAACAGAGGAGTTCACATGGCGAACTACACCGCTGCCGACATCAAGGCCCTGCGCGAGCGCACGGGTGCCGGGATGCTGGACGTCAAGAAGGCCCTGGATGAGGCCGACGGTGACGCCCAGAAGGCCCAGGAGATCATCCGCGTCAAGGGCCTCAAGGGTGTGACCAAGCGCGAGGGTCGCTCGACCGCCGAGGGCATCATTGTGGCCCGCACCGAGAACAACGTGGGCTACATGGTCGAGGTCAACTCCGAGACCGACTTCGTGGCCAAGTCCGCCCCGTTCGTGGAGTTCGGCAACAAGGTGCTCGACGCCGCCGTGGCCTCCGACGCCGCGGACCTCGAGTCCCTGCTGGCCGCCCAGGTGGACGGCAAGACCATCTCCGATATCGTGACCGAGACCGGTGCGCTGCTGGGCGAGAAGGTCGTCGTGCGTCGTGTGGCCCGTGTGGCCGGTGACCACGTGGCCGTGTACCTGCACAAGACCTCCAAGGACCTGCCCGCCCAGGTGGGTGTCCTGCTGGCCGTGTCCGGTGCTGACGCCGAGACCGCCGCGCACGACGTTGCCGTGCACATCGCCGCGATGTCCCCGTCCTTCCTCTCCGAGGAGGACGTCCCCGCGGAGACCGTGGAGAACGAGAAGCGCGTCGCGGAGGAAACCGCTCGCAACGAGGGCAAGCCCGAGAAGATCATCCCGAACATCGTCCAGGGTCGCCTGAAGGGCTACTACAAGGACGTTGTGCTCGTGGACCAGGACTTCGCCAAGGACGCCAAGAAGTCCGTGGGCCAGGTGCTGTCCGAGGCCGGCGCCACCGCCACCGCGTTCGCGCGGTTCCGCGTGGGGGCCTGAGCACCCGTTCGCGGGGTCCCGCGTGCGCCGAGCACGTGAGGCCCACAGCGACGTCTCGACGGGAGACCGTCGCGCGTCCCGCACTGAAGCGGCGGGGCACCACTGGGGGACCGGGGGTGCCCCGCCGCTTCTGTATGCTGGAGGGCGGTCTGCCACGGGCGGGCCGCCTCATGACCACGAATCGGCCCCCGGGAGGATCCATGCCCAGCATCATCGAATCGGAACCCCAGGACGAGGCCCTCGGCGGGGACCGGCAGCTGCGGCGCACCGAACCGGCACGTCGCAGGGTCCTGCTCAAGCTCTCGGGCGAGGTCTTCGGTGGCGGCAGCGTGGGCGTGGACACCTCGGTGGTGCGTGAGATCGCCGAACAGATCGCCGCGACCGTGGGCCGCGTGGAGACCTCCGTGGTGGTCGGTGGCGGCAACTTCTTCCGCGGCGCGGAGCTCTCCCAGGCCGGGATGGACCGTTCGCGCGCCGACTACATGGGCATGCTGGGCACCGTGATGAACTGCCTGGCGCTGCAGGACTTCCTGGAGCAGTGCGGCGTGGACACGCGCGTGCAGTCCGCCATCAAGATGGAGCAGGTCGCGGAGACCTACATCCCCCGCCGTGCGATCCGCCACATGGAGAAGGACCGCGTGGTGATCTTCGGTGCGGGTGCGGGCCTGCCCTACTTCTCCACGGACACCGTGGCCGCGCAGCGCGCCCTGGAGGTGCACGCGAGCGAGGTCCTCATGGCCAAGAACGGTGTGGACGGCGTCTACACCGCGGACCCGCGTAAGGACCCGGACGCGCAGCGTCTCGCGAGCCTCACATACGACCAGGCAATCGCGCGGGACATCCGCGTGATGGACCAGACCGCGTTCGCGCTGTGCCGCGACAACAACGTGACCATGCGCGTGTTCGGCATGGAGGGCGCGGGCAACGTGACCCGCGCGGTGCTGGGCGAGGAGATCGGGACCCTGGTCACCCCGTAAGGTCTCGCGGGCCGTCGCATCGCGCGACCAGCCACCCCCTGCCCGTTAGAGTGGGGAGAACGAACCGTCGCCACCGGCGTCAGTACCGCCGGCCGGCCAGCTCATAAGGAGAAACACCCGTGATTTCAGATGTCCTCTCGGATGCCACGACCAAGATGGGTAAGGCGGTGGACGCCGCCAAGACGGACTTCTCCACGGTTCGTACCGGCCGGGCCAACCCGGCGCTGTTCTCGAGCCTGCTCGTGGAGTACTACGGCACGCCCACCCCGCTGCAGCAGCTCGCGTCGTTCCAGACCCCCGAGGCCCGCACCCTGCTGATCACCCCCTACGACCGCAGCGCTCTCAACGACATCGAGAAGGCCCTGCGGGACTCGGATATCGGCGCGAACCCCGCCAACGACGGCAACGTGATTCGCGTGGTCATGCCCGAGCTCACCGAGGAGCGCCGCAAGGAGTACGTGAAGATTGTCTCGAACAAGGCGGAAGAGGGCCGGGTGTCCGTGCGCAACGTGCGCCGCCACGCTAAGGAGGCCATCGAGAAGCTCGTCAAGGACGGTGAGGTCGGCGAGGACGACGGCAAGCGCGGCGAGAAGGACCTGGACGCTGCGACCAAGAAACACATCGACCAGATCGACGATCTGCTTAAGAACAAGGAAGCCGAACTGCTCGGCGCCTGATGGCATCGGCTGATTCCCCCGGCTCCCCGCACCGCGACACCCGCCAGCCGTCTCCCGCCCCGGCGGGGGAGCAGGGGCGGGCGCACGACCCCCTGGTCACCACGGGCTCGCTGCGGCAGGTCCTCACCCGCCCCTTACAGCGCAGCACCGAGCACAAGGCCCCCTCGCGGGCGGGCCGTAACCTCCCGGCCGCCGTGGCCGTGGCCGTCGTGCTCATCGGCGCGCTCGTCACGGGACTGTTCTTCGTCCCGCTCGTACTGGCCCTGCTGGCCGGGACCGCGGCGGGTATCGGGGTGTGGGAGATCGCGCGGTCACTGACCTACAAGGGCGTGCAGATCCCGCAGGTCCCCGCGGTGATCGCGGCGGTGCTCATGCCGCTCGCGGCATTCTTCGGCGGGGCGGAGGCGCTGTCCATGGCGCTCGTCCTCGCCGTGACGCTCGTGGTGGTGTGGCGGGCCTTCGGGCCCAAGCAGGGGATGATGCTGTCCATCATGGGCTCGGTGTTCGCGCTCGTGTGGGCCTCGTTCCTGCTGAGTACGGCGGTGCTGCTCTACCACTCCCCGGACGGCCCCCACAAGGTCCTCACGATCATCCTGCTGGCCGTCAGCTCCGATACCTTCGGCTACGCGGTGGGGGTCGTATGGGGCAAACACCCCATGGCCCGCAAGATCTCTCCCAAGAAGTCGTGGGAGGGTTTCGCCGGATCCGTGGGCGGTGCCGTGGTCGTGGGCGTACTGTGCGCGCTTTTCCTCGTGGAGATGCCGTGGTGGCAGGGCGCGGTCCTGGCGGTCGCGATCGTCGTCGTGGCCACCGTGGGCGACTTCTCCGAGTCCATGATCAAGCGGGAGATCGGGATCAAGGACATGGGGACCCTGCTGCCTGGTCACGGCGGAGTGATGGATCGCATCGACTCCATCGTCTTCGCCGTGATCACCGGCTACGTGATCTTCGAACTGTTCACCGTCCTGGGGTGACGCGGTCGCGGGCCGACCGCCCGCGCGCCCGGGACGCACGGACGCCGCCCCTCGCGGGTTGCGTCCCGGCCGCGGAAGGGCGGGTATGACTACTCAGCAACGTTTCGATCGCCTCGGCGAGCGGGCCTGGGGTTACGACCCCGCCCAGGTGGACGACTTCTTGGACCGCCTCGCCGCGGTCATGCATACGACGACGCCGCCCGCCCCCGGTGGCCACGCGGACCCGGTCGCGGGCCCCGGGACGGTCGCTGAGCCGGTCGTTGACCCGGCCGATGTCACGGACCCCGTCACCGCCGAGGACTCTGCTGCGTCCGCGGACACCGCCGGGGCGACCGACGCGGACCGTGAACCCGAGAGCGCGGAGGCGGCGCAGCGGCGTCGTCGGCTGGGCAGCCGGCAGGTGCGCGAGCGCGTGTTCGACCGCGTCAAGGGCGGTTACGACCCCGGAGCGGTGGACGCCCACCTGGACGCCGTGGAGGACGAGCTGTTCGCGCGGGAGAAGGCCGCGTTCGTGGCCGAGCACGGCGCCCGGCGCTGGGAGGAGCACCTGGAGCTGTTGGCCGGGCTGTTGCTGGGGCGGCTCAACCGCCCGCACGGTGAACGCTTCCGCCGGCCGAGTTCGCACCGCACGCTGGGTTACGCGGCGGCGGACGTGGACGTGCTGTGCGACCGGCTCATGGACGCGTTGCGCGGTGAACCCGAGGTGGACCCGCGGCTCGTGAGGACGGCGGTCTTTCGATCCGCCCAGGGTCAGCGCAGCTACGAGGAACAACAGGTGGACGCGTTCCTGGACCGGGCCGTGGAGTTCGTCCTGGCCATGCGGCCGTAGCGGCGCGCCATGACGCTGAATGTATACACAGATCGATTAAAATTGTAAGGTGGGCTAACCAAACCGCGAATTTCAGGGGTTTTTCGACGTTGTGACGGGCATGTCTTGTGTCATTGGATACACAGTGCGTACTGTGATGACCATCACGCAAGGAGGCACACATGGCGTCCACGCCCCCTGTCGACCCCAACGGTTCCACGGCAACCCAGGGCATCGACTTCCCCGCGGTCCAGCGTTCGCACGAGTTCCAACGGCTGCGCTCGACCCACCGATCCTTCGTCTTCCCCCTGGCCATCGCGTTCCTGGTCTGGTACCTGCTCTACGTGGTCCTCGCCATCTACGCGCCGGGCTTCATGTCCACGCGGGTCGTGGGCAACGTCAACCTGGGTCTGATCCTGGGTCTGCTGCAGTTCGTCACCACATTCGGGATCACCGCCGCGTACGTGAGCTTCGCCAACCGCAAGCTCGATCCGCAGGCCACCGCGTTGCGTGAGGACCTCGAATCCACTTCCGGCCACCGGGCCGGCGACCACCAGGAGGCCCGGCCATGATCGCCGTCCCCGCCCTCTCGACACCCGCGGTGCACCTGGCGGAGACCGCCACGTCCACCGTGGGCAACCCCGCGATCAATATCTCGATCTTCCTGGCGTTCGTGCTCGTGACGCTCGTGGTCGTGATCCGGGCGTCCAAGTCCACCGCCACGGCCGCGGACTACTACGCGGGTGGGCGCTCGTTCTCCGGGACCCAGAACGGTCTGGCCATCGCGGGTGACTACCTCTCCGCGGCGTCGTTCCTGGGCATCGTGGGCGCGATCGCCCTGCAGGGCTACGACGGGTTCCTGTACTCGATCGGCTTCTTCGTCGCGTGGCTCGTGGCCCTGCTACTGATCGCCGAGCCGCTGCGCAACACCGGCAAGTTCACCATGGCGGACGTGCTGTCGTTCCGATTGCGGCAGAGGCCCGTGCGGGTCGCGGCGTCCATCTCCACCCTGGCCGTGACGTTCTTCTACCTCCTGGCGCAAATGGCCGGGGCGGGGGCCCTGGTGTCCCTGCTGCTGGGGATCGGCTCCCGGGCCGGGCAGTCCCTGGTGATCGTGATCGTGGGCGTCATCATGATCGTCTACGTGCTCGTGGGCGGCATGAAGGGCACCACATGGGTGCAAATCATCAAGGCGTGCCTGCTCGTATCCGGCGTCGCCGTGATGACCGTGTGGATCCTGGTCTTGTTCGGGTTCAATTTCTCGACCATGCTCGGCGCGGCCGTGGAGACGAACAACAACCCCGCGATGCTCGATCCCGGACTGAAGTACGGCGTGAGCGAGATCTCCAAGCTGGACTTCATCTCGCTGGGTCTGGCCCTCGTCCTGGGCGCCGCCGGCCTGCCGCACGTGCTCATGCGCTTCTATACGGTGCCCACCGCCAAGGAGGCCCGCAAGTCCGTGGTTTGGGCGATCACTCTGATCGGCCTGTTCTACCTCTTCACCCTGGTGCTCGGGTTCGGTGCGGCCGCGCTGATCGGTGCGGACCGGATCAAGGGCGCGCCTGGTGGTGTGAACTCGGCGGCTCCGTTGCTCGCGTACGAACTCGGCGGGTCCATCCTCATGGGTCTGATTGCGGCGGTCGCGTTCGCCACGATCCTCGCCGTGGTCGCCGGTCTGGCCATCACGGCCTCCGCGTCCTTCGCACACGACATCTACACGTCCGTGATCAAGAAGGGCACCTCGGACCCGCGTCAGGAACTGCGCGTGGCCAAGACCACCGTGGTGGTCATCGGCCTGATCTCGGTCGCCGGCGGCATTGGCGCGCAGGGTCAAAACGTGGCGTTCCTCGTGGCCCTCGCCTTCGCGGTGGCGGCCTCCGCCAATCTGCCCACCATCCTCTACTCGCTCTACTGGAAGCGCTTCACCACGCGCGGCGCGGTATTGTCCATGTACGGCGGGCTGATCATCTCCGTGGTGCTCATTATCTTCTCCCCGGTGATGTCCGGATCGGAGACCTCCATGATCCCCGGCGCGGACTTCGCGTTCTACCCGCTGTCCAACCCCGGCATCATCTCGATCCCGGCGTCCTTCCTGCTCGGTTTCCTGGGCTCGCTCAGCGAGCGCCGGCCGGAGGACCCGCGCAAGCAGTCCGAGATGGAAGTGCGTTCCCTCACGGGAGTGGGAGCGGAGAAGGCCGTCTCGCACTGACCTGGTTCACCGCCCCTTGACACGGCCGCCGTGTCCGGTTTCATCCGGACGCGGCGGCCCGTGTAGCGTTGATGTCTGGTACTACACTGTGAACCAGTTCGCTGACCACATGCGGTTGCGGAACACCGCAAACGCGCACAACGAGAACCAGAGGTGGAGAAATGGGCATCATTAGCTGGATCATCCTCGGTCTGATCGCCGGCGCGCTCGCCAAGCTGATCCTTCCGGGCAAGCAGGGTGGCGGGATCATCGTCACCATCATCCTCGGCATCGTGGGGGCCTTCCTGGGCGGTTGGCTGGGTAGCTTCATCCCCGGCCTGAGCGACGGGATCAACAGCTTCAGCATCGGCACGATCATCACGTCCGTGATCGGCGCGATCATCGTGCTGCTCATCTACGGCGCCGTCGTCGGCCGCCGTCGCTGAATCATCCGCGGGTCCTGAACGGGCCATCCGCACAAGGGCGTCACCTCCGGGTGGCGCCCTTGTCGTATCTCCCGTGTCGTGCGTCCGGAGTCGTGTGCTCGGTGCCGTGCGTGCGGGGTGCGGCGCTCACGCGATACTGGGGTCATGACTTCCTCCACCGGCATGACCCCCGATCTCGACTCCGCCACCCGGCAGGCCCCCCGGCGCCTCGTGATCCTGGGGTCCACGGGATCCATCGGGACGCAGGCGCTCGACGTCGTGTCCGAGGCCGCGGGGCTGCGCCGGCCCGTCTCGGATGCCACCCACGAGCCCTTCGAGGTCGTGGCGCTCGCCGCGGGCGCGGGTCACCTCGAGCTGCTCGCGCAGCAGGCCGTGACGTTCGGTGTCCGTGCGGTGGGCACGAGCGGTACGGCGGACGACGCCACCCGGTTGCGTGAGCTGATTGCGGACCGGTCACGCGCGGCGTCGTCGGCGGCACCCGAGGTCCTGTATGGGCCGGACGCTGCAACCCGGATCGCGCAGTGGGAGGGTTCGGACCTCGTGCTGAACGGGATCACCGGGAGCATCGGGCTCGCACCCACCCTGGCGGCGCTGGGAGCGGGTCGGCGGGTGGCGCTCGCGAACAAGGAGTCCCTGATCGCGGGCGGTCCGCTCGTGTTGCGCGCCGCGGCGGACACGGGCCTCCAGGACGCGCTGATCCCCGTGGACTCCGAACACTCGGCGATCGCCCAGGCCCTGCGCTCCGGGACGGCCTCCGAGGTGCGCCGGCTCGTGCTCACGGCGTCCGGCGGACCGTTCCGCGGCATGACGCGCGAGCAGCTCACGCGCGTGACACCCGAACAGGCCCTGCAGCACCCCACGTGGGACATGGGGGTCATGGTCACCACGAACTCCGCGACCATGGTCAACAAGGCACTGGAGGTGCTCGAGGCGAGCCTACTGTTCGACGTCCCCCTGGACCGGATCGACGTCACGGTGCATCCGCAATCGGTCGTGCACTCCATGGTGGAGTTCGTGGACGGATCCACCCTGGCGCAGGCGTCCCCGCCGGACATGCGCCTGCCCATCGCGCTCGGAATCGGCTGGCCCCACCGCGTGACCGGCGCCGCCGCGGGGTGCGACTGGACCCGGGCCGCACAGTGGACGTTCGAACCGCTCGATTCGCAGGCGTTCCCCGCCGTGGAGCTCATGAAGCACGCGGGTTCGCGCGGCGGGACGTGGCCCGCGGTGTTCAACGCCGCCAACGAGCAGGCCGTGCACGCGTTCCACCGCGGGGCGCTCGGCTTCATGCAGATCGTGGACATGGTCGAGCGTGTGCTGGAGGATCACGACGGCGTCACGCGGCCCACCCTCGAGGACGTCCTGGGGGCGGAGGAGTGGGCCCGGGCCCGCGCGGACGAACGTATCGCCGGGATGGCATAGGGCCCTTCCGGCGGTCGCCGGCCCATGGCAGGGCCGTGCTAAAATTCCGAGTGGATGACGAGATCCGGCGCGTAGCTCTGGCTGGCCGGACGGCAACCCTCTCCCGTAGCGGGGTGCCCCAGATGACCATCCGGTCGCGGTTGCAACAGATCACGGCAAGTGCGGTTCCCCGGAAATCAGCACGTGCCCGTCCCGTGTGCCCTCATCCAGGGGGGACTGTTCGCCCCGCGAGTCCCCGTCACAGACCCCTGGAAAGGCATGATCATGCGAACCAAGCGTTTGATTCCCGTCGTGTTGGCCACCACCCTGGGCCTCACCCTCACCGCGTGCGGCGGCGGCTCCGACAACTCGGACCCGGCCGCGGACGGCAAGATCACCGTCGGGATCGTGGGCTCGACCCCCGTGCAGGACGCGTTAAAGCAGGTCGCCGCGGACAACGACATCACGGTCGAGTACGTGGACTTCAGTGACTACAGCCAGCCGAACCCCGCTCTGAAGAGCGGTGACATCGACATGAACTGGTTCCAGCACATCGCGTACCTCGCCGATTACAACAACAACTCCGGGGACACCATCACTCCCGTGGGCTCCACGTCCATCTTCCCGCTGGGGCTGTACTCCAAGAGCGTGAAATCCGTGGGTGACTTCAAGCAGGGTGACGAGATCGCCGTGCCGAACGACTCGATCAACCTGTCCCGCGCCCTGAACCTCTTGCACCAGCAGGGTCTCGTGGAGTTCACCAAGGACACGATCGCCCCCACCGAGCAGGACATCGACACCGCCAAGTCCAAGGTCACGGTCCGCCCGGTCTCCGCCGAGCAGACCGTGCTGTCCATGGACTCCGTGGCCGCCTCCGTGGTCAACAACGACTTCCTGGACCGCGCCAACATCGATCCCGAGTCCGCGCTGGCTCAGGACGATCCCACCGCGGACAGTGCCAAGGTGTACGACAACCTCTTCGCCGCGACCGAGGCGAACGCGGACAACGAGACCCTGAAGAAGGTCGCGAGCTTCTACTACGACGACAAGGTCCAGGACGCCGAGAAGACCGAGACCAAGGGCACCGCGGTGCCCACCAAGGTGGACCAGCAGGAGCTCAAGGACTTGCTGGCCCGCTACTCGCAGGACCTCAAGGAGCAGACCAAGTGAGCCCGTCCGCCACGGCGGACACCCTGGTCAGCTTCCGGGACGTGAGCAAGGTCTTCGTCACGGGGTCCAAACGCCGCCCGCGCACCGTGACCGCGGTGGACTCCGTGGACCTGGACATCCGCCGCGGTGAGATCTTCGCGGTGATCGGCTACTCGGGGGCGGGCAAGTCCACCCTCGTGCGGCTGATCAACGGCCTGGAACCGATCTCGTCCGGGACGCTCGAGGTCGCCGGTAACCGTGTGGACGGGCGCAGCGAGTCCCAGCTGGCGCCCATCCGCCGCAAGATCGGGATGATCTTCCAGCAGTTCAACCTGTTCACGTCACGCACCGTGGCGGGCAACATCGAGTACCCGCTCAAGCGTGCCGGGTGGAAGCCCGAGGAACGCAAGGCGCGGGTCGCGGAACTGTTGGAGTTCGTGGGCTTGACCGAGCGCGCCGGGAACTACCCCGAGCAGCTCTCGGGTGGTCAGAAGCAGCGCGTGGGGATCGCCCGCGCGCTCGCGAGCAATCCCGAACTGCTGCTCGCGGACGAGTCCACCTCGGCGTTGGACCCGGAGACCACCCAGGAGGTCCTGGGTCTGCTCAAGCGCGTCAACCGTGAGCTGGGGATCACCATCGTGTTGATCACCCACGAGATGGACGTGGTGCGGGCCACCGCGGACCGCGTGGCCGTGATGGACAGCGGTCGGGTGGTGGAGACCGGGACCACCGCGGAGGTCTTCGCCCACCCGCGGGCGCAGACCACGCGCAAGTTCGTCTCCTCGGTCACGCGCACCGTGCCGCGCGCGGACGAGATCGAGAAGCTGCGCCGGGAACACCCCGGGCGGCTCGTGCTGGTGGACGTCACCGACCAGAACCGGATCGGGGACGTGCTCTCGGACGCCGCCCGTGACGGTGTCAGCTTCAACATTGCCTTCGGGGGGATCTCCATCCTGCAGTCACAGTCCTTCGGAACGCTCACGCTGTCCCTGACCGGTTCGGACGAGTCCGTGGACCGCGCCGTCGAGAGTCTGCGCGCCGTCACCACGGTGCGGGAGGTGAGTGAGTGATGGAGTGGTCTGCTCTGGGCCCGCAGTTGTTGGACGCAACCGGGCAGACGCTGTATATGGTCTCCGTGACCCTCGTGCTGGCCGGGCTCATCGGCCTGGCCGTGGGCATGGGGCTCTACGTGACCCGGCGGGGCAGCATCCTGGAGAACGGTCCACTGTTCACCGCGCTGAACCTCCTGGTGAACTTCGTGCGTCCCATCCCGTTCATCATCCTGCTGGCCGCCCTGGGTCAGGTCACGGAATCGGTCGTGGGCACGCGCCTGGGCCCCAACGCCGCGATCTTCACCATGACCATCGGCGCTACGTTCGCGGTGGCCCGCATCGTGGAGCAGAACCTCATGACGGTGGATCCTGGGGTGATCGAGGCCGCGCGGTCCATGGGGGTCTCGCGCTGGAAGATCATCACCACGGTGATCCTTCCGGAGGCGCTCGGCCCGCTCGTGCTGGGGTACACGTTCCTGGTCATCGGCATCACGGACATGTCCGCGATGGCCGGTGCGATCGGTGCCGGCGGTCTGGGTGACTTCGCGTTGCGCCTGGGCTACCAACGCTTCAACGACCAGGTCACGTGGGCCGCGGTGATCGTGATCATCATCCTGGTCCAGCTCGTACAGTTCTTCGGCAACTGGCTCGCGCGCAGGATCATGCGCCGCTGACGCTCACGCGCCCCGTACCATGGCGACGCCGCCCCCGGAACATTCCGGGGGCGGCGTCGTGTTTGGCGCATCACGTGCGGCTGTAGCACGTGGGAGGAGTGGGGCACAATGGACAGTGCAACATCGCGGGGCGCGCGTCACGGGCCCCGGACGCCACTTCCTTGGGAGGCAATTCGTGACCTCGGTCAATCTCGGTATGCCCGCCGCGCCCCAACCGGTGCTCTCGCCCCGGCGCAAGACCCGCCAGATCCAGGTGGGTGCGGTGGGTGTGGGGTCGGAGCACCCGATCAGCGTCCAGTCGATGACCACGACCCCCACCACGGACATCAACGCCACGCTGCAGCAGATCGCCGAGCTCAACGCCGCCGGTTGCGACATCGTGCGCGTGGCGTGCCCGTCCCAGGACGACGCCGACGCCCTGCCCATCATCGCCATGAAGTCCCCGATCCCGGTGATCGCGGACATCCACTTCCAGCCCAAGTACGTCTACGCCGCGATCGACGCCGGGTGCGCCGGTGTGCGCGTGAACCCGGGCAACATCCGCAAGTTCGACGACCAGATCGAGGGCATCTCCCGTGCGGCGGAGGCCGCGGGCGTGTCCATCCGGATCGGCGTGAACGCGGGCTCACTGGACAAGCGCCTGCTGCAGAAGTACGGCAAGGCCACCCCGGAGGCGCTCGTGGAGTCCGCCGTGTGGGAGGCCTCGCTGTTCGAGGAGCACGACTTCCACGACTTCAAGATCTCCGTCAAGCACAACGACCCCGTGACCATGGTGCGCGCCTACCAGTTGCTCGCCGAGCGCGGAGACTGGCCGCTGCACCTGGGTGTCACGGAGGCCGGCCCGGCCCTGCAGGGCACCGTCAAGTCCGCGACCGCCTTCGGCATCCTGCTCGGTCAGGGCATCGGGGACACCATCCGCGTGTCCCTGTCCGCGCCTCCGGTCGAAGAGGTCAAGGTGGGCAATCAGATCCTGCAGTCGCTTGGGCTGCGCCCGCGCAAGCTCGAGATCGTCTCGTGCCCCTCGTGCGGGCGCGCGCAGGTGGACGTCTACAAGCTCGCCGAGGAGGTCAACGAGGGCCTGGCCCACCTGACCGTGCCGCTGCGCGTGGCCGTGATGGGCTGCGTCGTCAACGGCCCGGGGGAAGCCCGCGAAGCGGACCTGGGCGTGGCCTCGGGCAACGGTAAGGGCCAGATCTTCGTGCGCGGTGAGGTCATCAAGACCGTTCCCGAGGACCAGATCGTGGAGACCCTGCTCGCCCAGGCCAATGAGATGGCCGAGAGCATGGAATTGGACGAGAACGGCCAGCCGGTCGAGGGCGCGCCGGTTGTGACCGCCGGGTGATCCTGCGCCGCGCCCCGCGGGTGCTCTCACCCGCCGCCGTGAACCAGTCGGCACTGGACCGCCTGCTGGCGCGGCACGCGGTGTCCGGGGTGTTCGTCGCGGCGCACGTGGCCCGGATCCGGGCCGCCCGCGGTCGGCGGCAGCCGCCCGTGATCGGTGTGGTGGACTCCTCCGGCGAGCTCGTGGGCGCGTGCTGGGCGGGAACCAACGTGGTCCCCGTGGTGCTCGACCAGACCGGGACGGACCTCGTCGCGGACGTCCTGGCCCGCGGCGGCCCCCGCTTCGCCTCGTTCTTCGGTCCCGCCGATCCCGTGCTCGGACTGTGGGAACGATTGCGGGACACGTGGCCCGAACCCTTCGACGTCCGTCCCGTGCAACCGCTGCTCGTGATGGACCGTGATCCCGCACCCGAGTTGTTCACGGGGCCCGCCCGCGATGTGCGATGGGCGCAGGACGAGGACTTCCCTCGCGTGCTGCCCGCGGCCGCGGCCATGTTCACCGAGGAAGTGGGGTACTCCCCCTTCACCACCGGGGCGGAGGGTTACCGCCAGCGAGTGCGCTCCCTCGTGCGCGATCGCAGGACCGCGGTGCTCACCGACGAGCACGGCACCGTGATCTTCAAGGCGGACATCGGGTCGCTGCACGGGTCCGTGTGCCAGATCCAGGGCGTGTGGGTGGACCCCGAGCACCGGGGGAGGGGACTGGCCGTGCCGTGTATGGCCGCGACCGTGGCGCTCGCCCGGCAGTACGTCCCGACCGTGAGCCTCTACGTGAACTCGTTCAACGCACCCGCCCTGGCCACATACCGCCGAGTGGGTTTCCGGCGGCACGGGGATTTCGCCACGGTCCTCCTGTGAGCCCCCGGGCCCGGCGTGCGCCGGTGCCGCGCAGCGATAGACTCGCGGGGATACCCGCCGCTTCGATCGATCCCTTCACGGGTGGATAGGATCCCTTCATGCCCCTTCGCCTGAGTTCCTTGTTCCTGCGCACGCTGCGCGAAGACCCCGTGGACGCAGACGTGGACAGCCACAAGCTCCTGGTGCGCGCCGGGTACATCCGCCGCGCGGCGCCCGGGATCTACACGTGGTTGCCCCTGGGGCTGAACGTCCTGGGGAAGGTCGAGCGGATCGTGCGCGAGGAGATGAACGCGATCGGCGCCCAGGAGGTGCACTTCCCGGCGCTGTTGCCGCGCGAACCCTACGAGGCCACCAACCGCTGGACCGAGTACGGTGAGAACCTCTTCCGGCTGCAGGACCGCAAGGGCGCGGACTACCTGCTCGCGCCCACGCACGAGGAGATGTTCACGCTGCTCGTGAAGGATCTTTACTCGTCCTACAAGGACCTCCCGGTCTCGCTGTACCAGATCCAGACCAAGTACCGGGACGAAGCCCGCCCCCGCGCGGGTCTGCTGCGCGGGCGGGAGTTCATCATGAAGGACTCCTACTCGTTCGACATCGACGACGCGGGGTTGGACGAGTCCTACGCTAAGCACCGCGCGGCGTACGTGCGGATCTTCGAACGCCTCGGCCTGCCGGTCGTGGCCGTGTCCGCGACCTCGGGGGCCATGGGCGGATCCCGGTCCGAGGAGTTCATGCACCCCTCGTCCGTGGGTGAGGACACCTTCGTGCGCTCGGCTGGAGGCTACGCCGCGAACGTGGAAGCCGTGACGACGGTGGTCCCGGAACCGATCGACTACGCGGACGCTCCTGCGGCCCACGTGCACCGTACCCCCGCGAGCCCCACGATCGAGACGCTTGTGGAGCGCTCCAACGAGTTGCACCCCCGCGAAGGCGAGCCGTGGACCGCCGCGGACACGCTCAAGAACGTCGTGCTGTCCGTCTCGTTGCCCGGTGGTAAGCGTCAGCTCGTGGCCGTGGGCGTTCCCGGGGACCGCGACGTGGACCTCAAGCGCGTGGAAGCCGGGATCGGTGAGGCCCTCGGACAGGGCGGTGAACTCGAGGTCGCCGCCGCGACCGAGGACGAGCTGCGTGCCGTGCCCGAACTCGTCAAGGGCTACATCGGTCCGGGTCTGAGCCGCGACGACGCCCTGCTCGGTTCCGAGTCCCGCACGGGCATCCCGTACTTCGTGGACCCCCGCGTGGTGCCGGGCACCTCGTGGATCACCGGCGCGAACGTGGCCGAGACCCACGTCTACCACCTGGTCGCCGAGCGCGACTTCTCGTGGGACGGCACCCTCGAGGCCTGCACGGTGCGTGACGGGGACCCCGCACCGGACGGTTCCGGGCCCCTCGAGATCGCGCGTGGCATGGAGATGGGCCACGTCTTCCAGCTCGGGCGCAAGTACGCCGATGCCCTCGGGCTCAGGGTGCTGGACAGCAACGGCAAGCTCGTGACCGTGACCATGGGCTCCTACGGTGTGGGCGTGACCCGCGCGCTCGCGGCCGTGGCGGAGTTCTACCACGACGACAAGGGCCTGTTGTGGCCGCGCGACCTCAGCCCCGCGGACGTCCACGTGGTCGCCACGGGCAAGGGCACGGAGGTGCTCGAGGCCGCGGAGGAGATCGTCGCGCACCTCGAGGACGCCGGGATCAGCGTCCTGTTCGACGATCGTCCCAAGGTCTCCCCGGGTGTGAAGTTCGGCGACGCCGAGCTGCTGGGCGTACCCACCGTGCTCGTGGTGGGCCGCGGGCTCAAGGACGGGATGCTCGAGCTCAAGGACCGCCGCAGCGGGCAGTCCCGGGACATCGCGCGCGAGGACGTGGTTGCCGAACTCACCGCCGAACTGCGCGGATCGGATACCCCCGCGGACGACACCCTGTAGTCCTGGCCCGGGTGTTCCGTCATGGACCTGTCCTCCCTCGCGGGCTCCGGTCTGGACTCCGCCGCCTCCGGCTTCGTCGTGCTGCTGGTGCTCACGGGTTTCGCCGCGGGGTTCATCGACGCCGTGGTGGGCGGTGGAGGGTTGCTCCAACTGCCCGTGATGCTGCTGATCCCGGGCATCACACCGGTCCAGGCGCTCGCGACGAACAAGATGGGCTCGGTGTTCGGCACGACCACGTCCGCGGTGACGTTCTACCGTCGCGTCCACCCGGACCTGCGCACCGCGCTGCCCATGGCCGTCGTGGCCCTCGTCGCGTCGGGGGCGGGTGCGGCCGTGGCCGCCGCACTCCCGGCCGCGGTGTTCAAGCCGATCATCGTGCTCGCGCTGATCGCCGTGCTCGTGTTCACGGTGGCCAAGCCGTCCATGGGTCAGCTGACCGCGCTGCGACACACCGGCGCGCGGCACTACGGACTGGCTGTCGCGCTGGGCGCCCTGATCGGTTTCTACGACGGCGTCATGGGCCCGGGAACGGGGTCGTTCCTGATCATCGGGCTCGTATCGTTACTGGGCTACAGCTTCCTCGCGGCGAGCGCGAAGGCCAAGATCGTCAACCTGGCCACGAACATCGGCGCCATCGCGGTCTTCGCCGCGCACGGTTCCGTCCTGTGGGGGCTGGGTCTCGTGCTCGGGCTCAGCAACATGGCCGGGGGTTACCTCGGCGCACGCACCGCGGTGGCCCGGGGCAGCGCGTTCATCCGCGTGGTCTTCTTTACAGTGGTCACGGTGTTGATCGCCAAGCTCGGGTGGGACGTCCTCACGGGTCGCTGACCGGCGCGTGCGCCGCGCGTCAGTCCCTCCCCGGCAGGGCGGGCACCGGGTGTTCGGGGTCCAGGCGCTGCGCTGCGACGGCCGTCTCCAGCAGCGCCGTGAGCAGCCAGTCCCGGTCCTCGGGCGACGACGCCCCCACGGCGGACACGAGGGCGGCGCTCGCCTCGCGCAGTGTCCCGCCCACCGCTCGGGTGGGGTCCTCCGCGAAGCCGGCGGGCAGGACGTGACCGCCCGCGACGGGTGCGGGATCGCACGACAACATCGGAGTCACCGCCGGCTCACGCAGCGTGGCATCGAGCGTGTCCGTGACCGCGTCCATGGTGCCCCTCTGTGCGGCGTCGGCCGGGATCCGCGCAGCGGCCGCCTCGGCGGTGAACCGCGCACGGTCCAGGGCCGTGACCGCGGCGAGCTGCGCAGGTTCGCACGACGACGCCGCGTCGTCGTCGGTGTCCTCGCCGTCCCCTTCCTCGGTGGGTACTTTCGATGCCGCTCCGCTGCCAGGGCCGTCACCGTCCCGTTCCCCTGCGGATCCGTCCGACGTTGCGGGGGAACCGGCCCCCGAACCCGCCTCGCTCTCTTCTGTTCGGCGTGCGGTGGGGTCCGCGCCAGCCGGTGGTGGCTCCGCCGCCCACCACGACGCCGCGACGCTCGCGGCGGTGGCCGCCAGCTCCCCGTTCGGCGAGGTCCTGGCGACGTCTTCGAGCCAGGCTGCGGCGTCGGCCAGTGAACCCGGCGGGGCCCCGGTACCGCGTGCCTCGAGGTGGCGGGCCTGGGAGGGAGTTGCCGCCGGGCCGAATGCGGCCTCCTGATCCGCCAGGACGGCGTCGGGAAGGACCGAGGGATCGGGGCGCAGGCCCGTGCGCACGGAGGCGACGGTCGCGCGCGCGCCGAGGCGTGCGGCGTCGTCGTTGGACAACGAACGCCAACGAGCCCACAAACCCGCGGCGAGCACGAGCACCAGGACCAGGGTGAGCGCCACGGCCAGGACGCGCCAGGCGCTGGCGGGGGGTGCGGGCGGGCGAGAACTCACGAATTCCTCCGGGGGACGGGTCTGTTCCATGATAGGGAGCAGCACGCAGGACGAACGCGGCGCGGTGACGCCGCGAGCCGCACAAGGAGGACGGACATGACGACAGTGGACGAGACGCGCATCCGCGCGAGCGTGGAACCGGTGGTCGAGGCCGCCGGGCTCTTCCTGGAGCAGTGCGAGTTCACGGGCCAGGGCGGGAACCGGATGCTGCGCGTGCTCGTGGACCTGCCGGACGGTACGGACTCTCTGAGCCTGGACCGCGTGGCGGAGGTGGCGCGGCAGGTCTCCGACGCCCTGGACCGCGACGACCCCGTGCCCGGCCCGCCGTATGAACTCGAGGTCTCCTCGCCGGGGGCCACACGCGACCTGGAGACGCCGCGGCATTGGCGGCGCAGCGTGGGTCACCTCGTGCGGATCCGGCCCGCGGAGGGGGAGCGCTACTCGGCGCGGCTGCTCGAGGCGCACGAGGACCACGCCGTGGTCCAGCGCTGGCACCAACCCAAGAAGGGAATGCCGGTGAAGTACCTGGACCCCGAGCGCGTGGCCTACGCGGACGTGCGCGGTGCCAAGGTGGAGGTGGAGATCTGACGTCCCCGCGGGGATGTACGATAGCCGGAAGAACACGAGACAGACCCATGCAGCAGCGCTCCGCACCCCGCGTGCGGCGCGCTGTTTGGTTCCCGGCTCCGAATACGGTGCGGAACCCCCGCGTGGTGTGAAGGAAGGCCGGACACATGGACATCGACATGAGCACCCTGCGCTTGCTGGAACGCGAGCGCGACATCCCCGTGGACGTGCTGATCCCCACGATCGAACAGGCCCTGCTGCTCGCGTACATGCGCTCGCCGGGGGCCATCAACGGCGCCCGCGCCGAGGTCGAGCGTCGCAGTGGACACGTGACCATCTGGGCTCCCGAGCTGGACGAGAACGACGAGCGGGTGGGCGAGTTCGACGACACCCCGTCCGGTTTCGGTCGTATCGCCGCCGCGACCGCGCGCCAGGTCATCCTGCAGAAACTGCGCGACGTCGAGGACGACAACGTCCTGGGTCACTTCAAGGGCCGCGAGGGGGAACTCGTCTCCGGTCAGATCCAGCAGGGCAACAACCCCAAGATGGTCCAGGTGAACCTGGGCACCGTGGAGGGACTGCTGCCGCCGCACGAGCAGGTCCCCGGGGAGCGCTACGAGCACGGTCAGCGGATCCGCGCGTTCGTCGTGGAGGCCAAGCGCGGGTTCAAGGGCCCGTCCATCACGCTGTCCCGCTCCCACCCGGATCTGGTGCGCCGACTGTTCGAGATGGAGGTCCCCGAGATCGCGGACGGTTCCGTGGAGATCGTGACCCTGGCGCGCGAGGCCGGGCACCGCACCAAGATGGCCGTGGCCGCCAAGCGCCCCGGGGCCAACGCCAAGGGTGCGTGCATCGGTGACATGGGTTCGCGCGTGCGCGCGGTGATGAACGAGCTCGGAGACGAGAAGATCGACATCATCGACTACTCGGACGATCCCGCCCGGTTCATTGGCAACGCCCTGTCCCCGGCGCGGGTGTCCCGGGTGAACGTGCTGGACGAGGGTGCCCGCTCCGCGCGCGCCGTCGTCCCGGATGCCCAGCTGTCCCTCGCGATCGGCAAGGAGGGGCAGAACGCCCGCCTGGCCGCGCGGCTCACGGGGTGGCGCATCGACATCGTCCCCGAATCCCGCGCGACGGATCGCTGAACAACCCCAGGATTCGGGGGAATCCCGCGCGGCGCGCTAGACTTTGCTCTGATCAGGTCGACCATCGTCCTTCCGCGCGGTTCCGTGCCGCCTGAAAACCGGACGACGGGTCATGAGGAGCGGGGATGAGCGTCAACAGTCTTCGTACCTGTGTGGGGTGCCGAGAGGTGAGCCCCCCTGATCAACTCGTCCGCGTGACGATGGAGGACACGCCACAGGGCCCCCGGGTCGTGGCGGATCTTCACCGCCGAGCGGGAGGCCGAGGAGCCTGGGTGCACGCCACCCGGCAGTGCGTTGCCACCGCGGTGCGCAAACGGGCGTTCCATCGCTCGTTCCGTACCGCCGTGACCACGGACGACCTCGAGCAACAGCTGCGCGTCCTCCTGCCGGTGCAGGAGGACGAACACCAGGAAAGCGAGTCAGAAGCCCATGGAAAACCGATGAGTGCCGGCCGATGAGTGCCTTCGAGTACTCAACCCGCGGCCACGCGGGACGCACGTGTGCGTCCGGTGGCCACGTCAACGGAAAATAAGCGGTTCGTACCTGTTTCGGTGCGGACCGAGACAGGAGAACAGTGGCCAAGCCCCGTGTCCACGAGCTCGCGAAAGAGCTCGGAATCACGTCCAAGGAAGCTATTTCCAAACTTCAGGAACTCGGCGAATTCGTTCGCGGAGCGTCCTCCACGGTGGAACCGCCCGTGGCCAAGAAGCTGCGTTCGGCGTACCCCGCCGGTGGCGATTCCGCCGCGCAGTCCAAGAACTCCGCCGGGGGCAACTCCGGCAAGCCCGCGCAGCAGGGCGCCAGGAAGCCCGCGGAGAAGTCCTCCGCGCCCAAGCCCGGGGGCAGGGTCCAGTCCAAGCCCGCCGGTTCCGACGCCGCGGCCAAGCCCGCTGCCGGATCCGCCGCGCCGACCCCGGGTGCCCCCAAGGCCCCCGCGAAGTCGGCGTCCGAGCCCCAGGCCTCCGAGACCCCGGTCGCGAAGCCCGCTGCCTCCAAGCCAGCTGCCTCCGACTCGGCCACGCCGCGCAGTGCGGCGACCCCGGGCCCCCGTGCCAACGCCCCCAAGCCCGGTAGTGCCAAGCCGGGTCAGTCCGCACCGCGTCCGGGGAACAACCCGTTCGCGTCCCAGCAGGGCATGGGCCGCGGTTCCGACGGTGGTCAGCGTGCGCCGCGCCCCGGCCAGCAGCGCTCGGCCAAGCCCGGAGCACCGCGTCCCGGTAACAACCCGTTCGCGTCCCAGCAGGGGATGCGTTCGAGCAATGCCGGTCAGGGCGGACCCCGTCCCGGCGGTCCCCGTCCGGGTGGCCCCCGTCCCGCTCAGGCGGGCCAGGGTGGCCCGCGTCCCGGTGCGCCCCGTACGGGTGCACCGCGAACGGGTCAGGGCGGCCCCCGTCCCGGTGGACCCCGCCCCTCGCCGAACATGATGCCCGGTCACACCACGGGTGTGGCTCCGATCGGTAGCCGCCCGGCACCCGGTGGGGGACCCCGCCGCGGTGGTGGCGCCGGCGGCGGTGGTACCGGTGGCGGCGGTGGTTTCCGCGGCCGCGGTGGCCGCGGTGGCACGCAGGGTGCCTTCGGTCGCGGTGGTGCCCGCGGCAAGCACCGCAAGTCGAAGCGGGCGAAGCGCCAAGAGCTCGAGCAGATGAGCGCACCCGCCGTCGGCGGCGTGTCGGTTCCCCACGGCGACGGCAGCACTGTGGTGCGGCTGCGCCGCGGTGCCTCGCTCATGGACTTCGCGGAGAAGATCAACGCGAACCCGGCGTCGCTCGTGACCGTGCTCATCCACCTGGGTGAGATGGCCACGCAGACCCAGTCCCTGGACGAGGACACCTTCCAGCTGCTAGGTGCCGAGCTCGGCTACCAAATCCAGGTGGTCTCCCCGGAGGACGAGGAGCGCGAGCTGCTCGAGTCCTTCGACATCGACCTCGAGGCGGAACTGGAGGCTGAGGGCGAGGACGTCCTGGCACCGCGCCCGCCGGTGGTCACCGTCATGGGTCACGTGGACCACGGTAAGACCCGCCTGCTGGACGCGATCCGTAACACCAAGGTGATCGAGGGTGAGGCCGGCGGCATCACCCAGCACATCGGTGCGTACCAGATCTCCACCGAGGTGGACGGTCAGGAACGGCTCATCACGTTCATCGACACCCCGGGTCACGAGGCGTTCACCGCGATGCGTGCCCGTGGTGCGCAGGTCACGGACATCGCCGTGCTCGTGGTCGCCGCGGACGACGGCGTGATGCCGCAGACCGTCGAGGCACTCAACCACGCCCAGGCGGCGAACGTGCCGATCGTGGTGGCCGTGAACAAGGTCGACAAGCCGGACGCCAACCCGGAGAAGATCCGCGGTCAGCTCACCGAGTACGGCCTGGTGCCCGAGGAGTACGGCGGCGACACCATGTTCGTGGACGTCTCCGCCCGCGAGAACCTGCACATCGACGACTTGCTGGACGCCATCGTGCTCACGGCGGACGGCGCTCTGGAACTGCAGGCGAACCCGGACAAGAACGCCCGCGGCGTCGCCATCGAAGCCAACCTGGACAAGGGCCGCGGCGCGGTGTGCACCGTGCTGGTCCAGTCCGGCACCCTCACTGTGGGCGATTCGATCGTGGCCGGTGCCGCGTACGGTCGCGTGCGTGCCATGTTCGACGAGATGGGCCGCACCGTGGAGGCGGCGCTGCCGTCCCGCCCGGTGCAGGTGCTGGGTCTGTCCTCCGTGCCGCGCGCGGGTGACACGTTCCTGGCCACCCAGGAGGAGCGCACCGCGCGTCAGATCGCCGAGAAGCGTGAGGCCGCGGACCGCAATGCCCAACTCGCCAAGCGCCGCAAGCGGATCACGCTCGAGTCCTTCGACGAGGCCGTGGCCGAGGGCAAGATCGATACCCTCAACCTCATCATCAAGGGTGACGTGTCCGGTGCCGTGGAGGCGCTTGAGGACTCGCTGCTCAAGATCGACGTGGGCGAAGAGGTCCAGCTGCGGGTCATCCACCGCGGCGTGGGCGCGATCACCCAGAACGACGTCAACCTGGCCACGGTGGACAACGCCGTGATCATCGGCTTCAACGTTCGTCCCGCCGAGCGCGTGACGGACCTGGCCGAGCGCGAGGGCGTGGAGATGAAGTTCTACTCCGTGATCTACAACGCGATCGACGACGTCGAGAGCGCGCTCAAGGGCATGCTCAAGCCGGAGTACGAGGAGGTGGAGCTCGGTACCGCCGAGATCCGCGAGGTCTTCCGCTCGTCCAAGTGGGGCAACATCGCCGGTGCGTACATCACCAAGGGTGTGGTGCGCCGCAACGGCAAGGCCCGCCTGGTGCGCGACGGCAACGTGGTGCAGGACAACCTCACCATCGATTCGCTGCGCCGGTTCAAGGACGACGCCACCGAGGTGCGCGAGGGTTACGAGTGCGGTATCGGACTCGGTTCCTTCAACGACATCCGCGAGGGCGACCTCATCGAGACCTGGGAGATGCGCGAGAAGCCGCGCGACTGACGGGTTCCCGCGGCCGGTGCACTCACGCGAGCGCACCGGCCGCGACCATGTGACAGCGGGTCCGGGTGCCCGTGTGATTCCCACGGGGATCACGCGGGCACCCCGCCCGCACCGCGATCCGTTCCGTGATGGGCGGATCGCACCGGGTGGCGCGTCACGGCGCACCATCCCCGCACAGTGCAACGCCCCGGCGTTGCCCGGACACGAGGAGTACCACCATGGCCGACGCCGCCCGCGCCGCTCGACTGGCCGATCGCATCAAGGTGATCGTGGCCCAGGCGCTCGAACGCAGGATCAAGGACCCCCGGGTGGGTTTCGTGACCGTCACGGACGCGCGGGTCACCAACGACCTGCAGCATGCGACCGTGTACTACACCGTCTACGGGGACGAGACGCAGCGTCAGGAGACCGCGCGGGCCCTGGAGTCCGCCAAGGGCATCTTGCGCTCCGAGGTGGGTAGGAACATCACCGCGCGCCTGACCCCCACGCTCACCTTCGTCGCGGACGAGATCCCCGCGGACGCCGCACGTCTCGAGTCGCTGCTGCGCACCGCGCGTGAGAAGGACGCCCAGGTGGCTGAACAGGCCCAGGGCGCTCAGTACGCCGCGGGGGAGGACGCCTACCGCACGTCCGACGCGGATGACGAAGCCCCCGAGAGCCGGTCGCGGGACTGACCCGGTGACCGATCGCCAGCAGATCCCGAGCCCGGCACCCTCGCTCCCGAGGGTGGCCGGGCTCGTCGTCGTGGACAAACCGCTCGGCTGGACCTCGCACGACGTCGTCTCGCGCATGCGCCGTCTCGCGGGGACCCGCAAGGTGGGTCACGCGGGCACGCTGGACCCCGCGGCGTCGGGCGTGCTGGTCGTGGGGATCGAGAAGGCCACCAAGCTGCTGACCTACGTCACGGGCACGGACAAGACGTACCGGGCGAGCATCCGCCTGGGTGCCGCGACCGTGACCGACGACGCCGAGGGGGACGTCACGAGCACGGCCGCGCCCGAGCGGCTCGCCGCGCTCACCGATGACGCCGTCCTGGCCGCGGTCGCCGAGCTGACCGGTGAGATCCAGCAGGTCCCGTCCGCGGTCAGCGCGATCAAGGTGGACGGGCAGCGCTCGTACGCCCGCGTGCGCAAGGGTGAGGACGTGGAGCTGCCCGCGCGACCGGTCACCGTCCACGAGTTCACGGTGCACGGGATCTCCCGCGAGCCGACCGAGGCTGAGCCCACCGCGGTGGATGTCGATGCGACCGTGACGTGTTCCTCCGGGACGTACATCCGCGCCCTCGCGCGCGACCTCGGGGAGGCCCTGGGCGTGGGCGGGCACCTCACGGCGCTGCGGCGCACGCGCGTGGGGTCGTTCACGCTCGAGCAGTCGCACACGCTCGACGAGCTCACGGAGCAGGTGCGCGCCGGCGGCACGGTCTCGACGCTGCCGATCGACGACGCCGCCCGCGGACTGTTTCCCGTGCGCGAGCTCACCGCCCGGGAGGCCACGGACCTGTCGCACGGGCGCAGGATCGCCGCGACGCAGGTTCATCCTGGCGGCGCGTCGCAGGTCGACGGCGCCGCGTCTCGTTCCGGGGCAGGCGCCGGCGACACCGCATCCGCCGGCGACGCCGCGGCGTCGGGCTCCGAGGGGCGCGAGGGATCCCGGGCGGAGCTGCCCGTCGCATGCTTCGCACCGGACGGGACACTCGTGGCCCTCGCCGAGGACCGTGGCCCCGCCGACCGCCGGTACACGACGTCGGTGCTCGGGATCGCGGCGGGGGTGACGTTCACGGCTGCCGCGGCGCCAGATGATACAGGCGTGAAAAAACCCGGGGCGGGTGACCCCGGAGCGGGACAGGACGGAACCAAGCGAACGGAACGGACGCACGACTGATGCTGTGGGGTTATGACGGGTGGTTCTGGGCATCGGTGGTCCTGGGTGCGCTCTCGTGCGTGATCTGCCTCGTGCAGGCCGCGCGCGGCCGTGCGCCGGACGACTTCTCCCAGGGTTCCGTGCTCGTGCTCGAGGCGTTCCTGCTGGTCTACGCGGTGGGCTCAGTGTTCCTGCCCGTGCTGGGTCCGGATCCCTCCGGGAGCCTGCTCGAGTACTGGGGCTACTTGCTCACGGCGCTGCTGATCCCCGCGGGGACGTTCGTGTGGTCCCTCGTGGAACGCTCGCGGTGGTCCACCCTCATCCTGGCCGCCGCCGGTCCCGTGGTGGCCGTGATGGTCTACCGCATGAACTTCATCTACTACTACCAGTGACGCCGCAGCGGCCGGGACGGGCCGCCGGGGGAAGGACGAGCATGGCTGAGCCCTCACGCACCACGCTGCAGAACCGTTTCGGGCGGTCGGGGCCCCGCGCGGGATCCGACCGGAAGAACTCGGGGTTCGGGCGGCTGCTGATCGTGGTGTACGCCGTCTTCTCGCTCTCCGCGGGGGTGCGCTCGCTCTACCAGCTCGCCACCGAGTTCTCCGTGGCCCCGCTCGCGATCATCCTGTCCACGATCTCCGCCGCGATCTACGTCCTGGCGACGATCGCCTTGGCCAAGTCCGGTCCGGGCTGGCACAGGGTCGCCACGGTGGCCGTGGTCGTGGAGCTCGTGGGTGTGCTGGGCGTGGGCCTGCTCAGTGTCCTGGAACCGCAGTTGTTCCCCAAGGCGAGCGTGTGGTCCCACTTCGGTGCCGGCTACGGCTACGTGCCGCTCGTGCTCCCGATCGTGGGGCTCGTGTGGTTGTGGCTGACACGGCCCTCCCGGCGGAGCGGTAGGCTCTAGACGTCGCCCGCACACACCCTGACCACGCAGAAGACATCGAGGAGAACAGTGATTCGCTGGAGAAGCCTGGACGAGGTCACCCCGGGATTCGGTCCCTCCGTGGTGAGCATCGGCAACTTCGACGGTGTCCACCGCGGTCATCAACACGTGTTCGCGCGGCTGCTCGAGACCTCCCGGCGTCTCGAGGCCCGCTCCGTGGTCGTGACCTTCGATCCGCACCCGGCTCTCGTGCACCGGCCCGAATCTCACCCCGGACTCATCATGGGTCTCGAGGACAAGCTCGACGCCCTTGAGGCCACAGGCGTGGACGCCGTCCTCGTGCTGCCGTACAGCCTCGAGTTCTCCGAGCTGAGCCCCGAGGAGTTCGTGGTCGACTACCTCGTGAAACCGCTGGGCGCGGTGTGTCTCGTGATCGGGTCGGACGTCCGGCTCGGGCGTGACAACACGGGGGACCTGCCGGTGATCAGGGAGCTCGGCCGTGAACACGGCTTCGAGGTCGAGGTCGTGGACGACGTCGCGGGTCTGGTCCCCGAGGACACGGATGCACTCAACGGTCTGGTGGGCTGGAGCGACGACCGTCGCTGCTCGTCCACGTGGGTGCGCTCGTGTCTCGAGGCGGGGGACATCCGCGGTGCTGCCAAACTGCTCGGCCGGCACCACCGCATGCGCGGGGAAGTGGTGCACGGGGCCGCACGCGGGCGTGAACTGGGCTTCCCCACGGCCAACCTGGCACCCGAGGCCACGGGGTTCATCCCGGCGGACGGGGTCTACGCGGGCTGGCTCGTGGACCAGGACGGCACCCGCTGGCCCACGGCGATCTCCGTGGGGTCGAATCCCACGTTCGACGGTGTGAACCGCCAGGTCGAGGCCCACGTGATCGACCGCCCGGACGAGGCCGTGGAGGACTTCGACCTCTACGGGCAGACCGTGGTGGTCGAATTCGTGGAACGCCTGCGCGGGATGGTGGCCTACCGGGGGATCGACGCGCTCGTGTCCCAGATGCGCGACGACGTGAATCGGTCCCGCGACATCCTGCGGGAACAGGCGCGCGGGACCGACTGAGCTCACCCGGTGGGGCTGATCACATCTCCTCGTGCACGGAGGGGTCGAACCCCGAACCGCTGATGCCGGTGTGCAGCATGCGCACCCGTTCCATCTGCTCGTCCGTGAGTTCCCACTCGAACACGTCGATGTTCTCCGCCATGCGCTCGGTGTTCGAGGACTTGGGGATCGCCACGATGCTCGACTGCACGTGCCAGCGCAGCGCCACCTGGGCCGGGGTGCGTCCCACCTTGCGTGCGATCTCCACGAGCCACGGGTCCTGCAGGAGGTCCGTCTTGCGCCCCAGCGGGGACCACGCCTCGGTGAGGATCTTGTGCTCCTCGTGGAACGCCCGCAGGGTCTCTTGCTGGTACTGCGGGTGCAGCTCCACTTGGTTGACCACGGGCATCTCCCCGGTCTCCCGCTTCAGGCGCAGGAGGTGTTCGGGCAGGAAGTTGGAGACACCGATCGAGCGGATGAGGCCCTCGTCGCGCGCGGCCATCATGGCGCGCCACGTGTCCACGTACCGGTCCACGCTGGGGTTGGGCCAATGGATCAGGTAGAGGTCCAGGTAGTCCGTGCCGAGCCGTTCGAGCGTGCCCTCGAGTGACCGCCGCACGCTGTCCGTACCGTGATCCCGGCCCGGGAGCTTGGACGTGAGGAACAGGTCCGAGCGGGGGATGTCGCAATAGCGCACACCGAGGCCCACGCCGCGTTCGTTGCCGTAGTTCACCGCGGTGTCGATGAGCCGGTAGCCGCGCCACACGGCCTCGGGGATCAGGGCCTCGGCCTCGGCGTCGTCCATGGGGTACGTGCCGAACCCCAGCTGGGGGATCTCGTGACCGTCGCGCAGCACGTGCTTGGCGACGTCCGGGGCGGCGTCCTTCAGGTCCTTGGTCTTGTCGTCACTCATGCGTTCCTCGTTCTTCTCGACGTGTGGGTGGCTGGACGGGCGGGAGCCCGCCGAGCAGTTCGGTCACGGCCTGGGCACTGATCCGGGCCACGATGTCCAGTTCCATGTGGAACTGCTGGTCCGCGGCGGGACCGCACAGGTCCGAGATCGCGCGCACGGCCAGGAAGGGCACGCCACGGTCGTGGCACACGTGCGCGAGCGCCGTGGTCTCCATGTCCGTGCTCAGGGCTTCGGGGAACACCTCGCGGGTCGCCCCCACGTTGCGCGCCGTGACGAACGCACCGCCCGAGAGCATCGTCCCGCGCCACGCGGCGTAGCCCTCTGCGGCCACGAGGCTGCTCGCGGCCGTCACGAGCTCCGACGACGCCGCGAAGGCCGGGGGCATCCCGGGCACCTGTCCCGGTTCGTACCCGAAGGCGGTCGCGTCCGCGTCCGCGTAGCGGAACTCGGTGCCGATCACCAGGTCACCCACGTTGACGTCCGCGCGCAGGCCCCCGGCGGAACCGGCGGAGATCACGGCGCTCGGTTCGAACCGCTCCAGCATCACGCTCAGGGTCGACGCGGCATTGACCAATCCGATCCCGGTACGCACCACGAGCACGGGGCGCCCCGCGGCCTCGACGGCGTACAGCTCGGCACCGCCGATCACGTGGGGGTTCTCGCAGCGGGAGTCGGCGTCCGCGAGGAACGGTTCGGCCTCCTCCGCCATGGCGACCACGACGGCCGGTGCGCCCACGCACGCGGCGAACCGTGCGGCGTCGTCCGTCACCGCGTGACCTCGTCCCAGTGCTCGCGCTCGGCCAGGAATCCGCGCACCGCGTCCTGGGCGGCCTCGAGGCTGTGGTTGGCGCCCCAGCCGCACTGCACCTCGTTCGCGGCCGGGACTTCGTCCGCCTCGAGGATGTCCCGGAAGGTGCGCTCGAGCAGGCGCTCGAACTCCTCGGTCTCCACTCCCAGCATGAGCGCGTAGAAACCGGTCTGGCAGCCCATGGGGGAGAAGTCGATCAGGGCGTCCGTGTGATTGCGCATGTGCTCCGCGGTGAGGTGCTCGATCGAGTGTACCGCCGGCATCTCCAGGTGCGCCTGGTTGGGCTGGGTGAAGCGGACGTCGTACTTCACGAGGGTGTCACCACCCGGCAGTTCCTTCCGATCCGCGATCCGCACGTAGGGGGCGGCCACGCTGCGGTGGTCCAGGTTGAATGATTCGACGTTCATCTTCTGCATGCCCCCATTGTTCCAGGTCGGTCCCGCTTCGCACGTCCGGGGCGCTCCCGCGGGGCGGCGACGTCGCTCTCGTTGGACGGCGCTGGCCCTCCCGCGGGATTGCGACGGCGCTGCCGCACCGTGTGGGTGCGGGGCCCTGCAGCGGTGCGCCGCGCCGTCGTATGCCGAGTGGTGACGGTCCTTACGGTGCCCCGGCGGAGGATCGGTTAGGATGGACGCTGGTCTGACTGCGGTCCGTGGCGGTCCGACCCCGGGAGCTCGCTCCCGGACCCCGGGCGAGAATCTCTCGCACCGGGCGGTCACGGTACTGACTCGAGGAGTTACACATGGCCCTGGATGCCACGATCAAGAACCAGATCATCACCGAGTACGCGACGCACGAGGGTGACACCGGTTCGCCCGAGGTGCAGATCGCGGTGCTGTCCCGTCGGATCTCCGATCTGACCGAGCACCTGAAGATGCACAAGCACGACCACCACACCCGCCGTGGCCTCATGGCCCTGGTGGGACGGCGTCGTCGCATGCTGGACTACCTGCGTCGCACCGACATCGCCCGCTACCGTGCGCTCATCGAGCGCCTCGGCCTGCGCAAGTGATGTGACCGGTTCCCCGTGCCCCTGTCGGAGCGCGGGGAACCGCCGCAACCGGCGCTGTTCGTGACGAACACCGCCACCCGGACCGCCTGTCCGGACAGTCCAACGAGAAATCACGTCATGGCGTGACCGCGCTGCATGTCGCGGTCCTCGACAGTGGCCTTCGCAACGCTCACGCGCTGCGAGCGCCTCGATCGAAGACCGGTGTGTCGCGCGGATCGCGCACCACGAAGAAACGGAGGTGACCCTTGGAGGGTCCCGAAATCCAGAGTGCAGAAGCCGTCATCGACAACGGCTCGTACGGCAAGCGCGTCGTGCGCTTCGAAACCGGCCGACTCGCCCGCCAGGCCGCGGGTTCGGCCATGGTCTACATCGACGAAGAGACCTCCATGCTCTCGGCCACGGCCGTGGGCAAGCACCCGCGGGAGGGCTTCGACTTCTTCCCGCTCACGGTGGACGTCGAGGAGCGGATGTACGCCGCGGGTCGCATCCCCGGTTCGTTCTTCCGCCGTGAGGGTCGCCCGTCCACGGACGCGATCCTCACGTGCCGTCTGATCGACCGCCCGCTGCGCCCCGCGTTCGGCAAGGGCCTGCGCAACGAGGTGCAGGTGGTCGTGACCGTCACGTCCATCGCCCCGGACGAGATCTACAACACCGTGGCGATCAACGCCGCGTCCATGTCCACGACCCTGTCCGGGCTGCCCTTCCAGGGCCCCGTGGGCGGCGTGCGCATGGCGCTCATGGCCCAGGAGAACGGTTCCCATCAGTGGATTGCGTTCCCCAAGCACTCGCAGCTGGAGAACGCCGTGTTCGACATGGCCGTGGCCGGCCGCGTGGTGAGCACCAAGGACGGCGGCTCGGACGTCGCGATCATGATGGTCGAGGCCGAGGCCACCGACAACGCCTGGGAGCTCATCAAGGGCCAGGGCGCGGTCGCACCGACCGAGGAGCTCGTGGCCGAGGGCCTCGAGGCCGCCAAGCCGTTCATCAAGGCCCTGTGCGACGCCCAGGCGGATCTCGCCTCCCGCACCGCCAAGCCCGAGCTGGACCTGCCTCGCTTCGGCGGGTACGGGGACGACGCCGCCGAGGCCGTCAAGGACTTCGTGGGCGAGCGCATGGCGGAGGTCTACTCGATCGCCGGCAAGCAGGAGCGCGAGGCCGCGACCGACGAACTGCACCAGTCCACGCTGTCCGAGCTCACGGGCGAGGGCAAGGCCTTCGAGGGCCGCGCGGACGAGGTCAACGGTGCCTACCAGGCCCTAACCAAGCAGACCGTGCGCCAGCGCATCCTCAAGGACAAGGTGCGCATCGACGGCCGCGGTCTCACGGACATCCGTCAGCTCAGCGCCGAGGTGGACGTGCTCCCGCGCGTGCACGGTTCCGCGCTGTTCGAGCGCGGAGAGACCCAGATCATGGGTGTCACCACGCTGAACATGCTCAAGCTGGAGCAGCAGATCGACTCGCTGGCCCCGGTCAAGCACAAGCGTTACATCCACCACTACAACTTCCCCCCGTACTCCACGGGTGAGACCGGCCGCGTGGGTTCGCCCAAGCGCCGCGAGATCGGTCACGGCGCGCTCGCCGAGCGTGCGATCACGCCCGTGCTGCCCTCTCGGGAGGAGTTCCCGTACGCGATCCGTCAGGTCTCCGAAGCGCTGGGATCCAACGGCTCCACGTCCATGGGTTCCGTGTGCGCGTCCACGCTGTCGCTGTACAACGCCGGTGTGCCGCTGCGCGCTCCCGTGGCCGGTATCGCCATGGGCCTGGTCTCCGACACCGTCAACGGCGAGGTCCAGTACGCGGCCCTGACCGACATCCTCGGTGCGGAGGACGCGCTGGGTGATATGGACTTCAAGGTCGCCGGTACGTCCGAGTTCGTGACCGCGATCCAGCTGGACACCAAGCTGGACGGTATCCCCGCCTCGGTCCTGGCCTCGGCCCTGACCCAGGCGCGCGAGGCCCGGCTCTACATCCTGGACGTGCTGACCTCCGCGATCGACGCCCCGGACGAGATGAGCGAGTTCGCGCCGCGCGTGATCTCGGTGAACGTGCCCGTGTCCAAGATCGGTGAGGTGATCGGCCCCAAGGGCAAGATGATCAACCAGATCCAGGAGGACACCGGCACCGACATCTCCATCGAGGACGACGGCACCGTGTACATCGGCGCCACGGATGGCCCCTCCGCGGAGGCCGCGCGCTCGGCGATCAACGCGATCGCCAACCCGCAGGTCCCCGAGGTGGGCGAGCGCTACCTGGGCACCGTGGTCAAGACCACCACGTTCGGTGCGTTCGTGTCCCTGACCCCGGGCAAGGATGGTCTGCTCCACATCTCCGAGATGCGCAAGCTCAACGACAACAAGCGCGTAAACGAGGTCGACGACGTCGTGTCCGTGGGCCAGAAGGTCCAGGTGGAGATCACCAAGGTGGACGACCGCGGCAAGCTGTCCCTCGCGCCCGTCGTGGCCGAGTCCGAGGCCCCGGCCGAGTCCTCCGACGACGAGAACTGAGCAGAGGGTGTTCGTTACTAGATGACAGTTGTTCACCTTCCCCTGAGGGCGGGCGATCCCGCGGAGCACGTCTCCGGCGGGGCCGCCCGCCTTCGGGCCTATTCGGCCACGGCGCAGGCGCCGGGCTTCACCCACGTGGTGCACGACGACGCCGAGGGCGCCGTGATCATGCGCACCGTCCTGCCGTGCGGGACCAGGGTGCTCACCGAGAAGATGCCCGGGCAGCGTTCGGTGTCCGTGGGGTTCTGGGTGAGCCTGGGCTCGCGTGACGAGGCCCCGGGCATGCTCGGTTCCACGCACTTCCTGGAGCACCTGCTGTTCAAGGGCACCTCCCGGCGCAGTTCGCTCGAGATCGCGGAGGCCTTCGACCGCGTGGGCGGGGAGTCCAACGCGTTCACGGCCCACGAACACACGTGCTACCACGCACGGGTGCTCTCCGAGCAGTTGCCCATGGCGGTGGACGTGCTCGCGGACATGTTCACCGGTGCCGTCCTGGACCCCGAGGAGTTCGACCGCGAACGCGGTGTGATCCTCGAGGAGATCGCCATGGACCGGGACGATCCCACGGACTTCGCGTTCGAACAGTTCAACGCCGAGGTGCTCCACGGGTCCGCGCTCGCGCGGCCCATCGCGGGCACCCCCGAGGAGATCCGCTCCGTGACCCGTGACGCGGTGTGGCAGCACTACCGCGGCTCCTACCGCCCCGAGAACCTCGTGGTCACGGTGGCCGGGGGCCTCGACCACGACCGCGTCGTGGAACTCGTGCGCGAGTCCCTGGCCCGCGCGGGCTGGGACCCGGACGCGACCGGTCACGCCGGTGCCCGGCGGGACTCCTCGCCGGCGCAGCTGACGCCCCTGGTGGGGACCCACACGTTCGAGCGCCCGGTCGAGCAGGCCCACGTGGTGCTGGGCGGCGCCGGACTGCAGTCGGGGGACGAGCGTCGCTTCGCGATGACCGTGCTCAACGCCGCCCTGGGTGGCGGGATGTCCTCGCGGTTGTTCCACACCATCCGGGAGCAGAAGGGGCTCGCGTACTCCACGTTCTCCTTCTCGGGCTCCTACTCGGACGCCGGGTTCTTCGGGATGTACGCGGGGTGCACGGGCGAGCGCGTGGACCAGGTCAGCGAGCTCATGCGCGCCGAGCTGGACCGGCTCGCCCAGGACGGGATGGATGCGGCAGAACTCGCGAAGGTCGAGGGCCAACTCAGCGGTGCCACGGTCCTCGCCCTCGAGGACACAGGGTCACGGATGTCCCGGCTGGGGTCCGCGGAACTGAAGACGGGCATCTTCATGGACGTGGACGAGTCCCTGCGGCGCATCCGCGCCGTGACGTCCGAGGACGTGCAGGCACTGGCCGCGCAATTGTCCGCGGACGCCACGGTGCGCACCGTGGTGGGGCCGCACGTCGAGCAGAACCAGGAATGAGGCGGGATCAAATGAACGAGCAGATCAAGGTGGCCGTACTGGGCCGCAACGGACGCATGGGCTCCGAGGCAGTGAAGGCCATCACGGACGCCTCGGACATGGAACTCGTCGCGGCCCTCGGTCGCGGTGACGACCTGCAGGAGATCGTGAGCTCCGGCGCCCAGGTGGTCGTGGACCTAACGGTCCCGAGCGCCACGCGGGAGAACGTGCGCTTCGCCGTGGAACACGGTATCCACGCGGTCGTGGGGACCACGGGCTGGGACGACGCCACTCTGGCCGAGCTCGAGTCGTGGCTCGCCGATTCCCCGGACACGGGTGTGCTGATCGCCCCCAATTTCGCGGTGGGTGCGGTGCTCGCCATGAGGTTCTCCGAGATGGCCGCGGCGTTCTTCGAGTCCGTGGAGATCGTGGAGCTGCACCACCCCCAGAAGCTCGACGCCCCGTCCGGTACCGCGGCGCGAACCGCTGCGCTCGTGGCCGCCGCGCGCGAACGGGCCGGTGTGGCGCCGTCGCCGGATGCCACGGAATCCGATCCGCACGGCGCACGCGGTGCGGACCTGGACGGTGTGCACGTGCACTCGGTGCGGTTACGCGGGCTCGTGGCCCACCAGGAGACCCTGCTGGGCAACACGGGGGAGCAGCTGACCGTGCGCCACGATTCCTTCGACCGCGTGTCCTTCATGACGGGTGTGCTGTTGGGCGTGCGCTCGGTCGCGAAGCACCCGGGGCTGACCCACGGCTTGGACGGCTACATGGACCTGGGGCTGTGAGCCGCGCCCGTTCCTTCTCTGGTCTGCGCTGGTGGGCCACGGCCGTGATCGTGTTGCTCGTGATCACGGTGCTTATCCTGCCGATCTCCGTGGGCTCCAAGATCTGGCTCGTCGCCATGCTCGCGTTCGCCGCGGTGTTCACCGTGCTCGAGGTGGGTGCGAAGGGTCGTATCCTGGCCGCGCTCATGATCGGGCTGCTGGCCCTGTACCTCGCCTTGGCCTTCCACCGGGCGGTCCTGTTGCTCGGCACGGGGGGCTGGCTGCCCACCCTGCTGGGCGTGGCCATGCTCGTGATCCCCGCGGTGGGCACGTGGGCCATGGTGCGCGAGATCGTCTTCGGCGCCCGCACAGAACGCCTCGGCCGGGAACTCGCCGCGCGCGGTGAGCTTCCCGCGGACGATCTGCCGAGGACCCCGTCCGGACGGTACGTGCGGGCCGCCGCGGACGAGCACTTCGACGTCGTGCGCCGCGAGGTCGAGGCGTTCCCCGCAGACTGGGGCGGGTGGTACCGACTGAGCCTCGCGTACTCCGCGAGCGGCGACGGCCGGCGGGCCCGCAGGTCCATGCGCACCGCCATAGCCCTACATCGGGGGACGGATCCGGAAACGGTGCTCGCCCGCTCTGGGCGGTAACCTGTGGATATGACACACGACAGCGCACCTGCGCGGACGCAGCGGTCCGCGCCCATGTTCGGGTCCCTGCTCACTGCCATGGTCACGGTCTTCCACGACGACGGCTCGGTGGATCTCGAGGCCACGGGTCGCCTCGCCGAGCAACTCGTGGACGACGGTTGTGACGGTCTGGTGGTGTGCGGCACCACCGGTGAGTACTCCACCATGACCGACCAGGAGAACCTTTCGGTCTTCCGTGCCGTCAAGGATGCCGTGGGCGGGCGCGTGCCGCTGCTCGCGGGGACCGGTTCGAACGACACCGAGCACTCTCGCTTCCTGTGCCTCGAGGCGCAGAAGATCGGGATGGACGGCCTGCTGATCGTCACCCCGTACTACAACAAGCCCAGCCAGGCGGGGGTCGAGGCGCACTTCCGTTCGCTCGCGGACTCCGTGGACACGCCCGTCATGGTGTACGACATCCCCGGGCGCTCGGGGATCCCGATCGAGCCCGAGACCATGATCTCCCTGGCCTCCCACCCGAACATCGTGGCCGTCAAGGACGCCAAGGCGGACTTCATGGCCGCCGCCCGGGTCATGGCCGAGACGGACCTGCTCTTCTACTCCGGCGACGACGGTCTCACCCTCCCGTGGATCGCGCTCGGCGCGTCCGGGCTCGTGGGTGTGACCACCCACATCGACACCCCGCGCTACCGCCAACTCGTGGACGCCTCCCTGGCGGGGGACCTCGAGACCGCGCAGCGGCTCAACGAGGAGTTGTTGCCGCTCGTGCGTGCCACCATGACCCGGATCCCCGGGGCCGTGGCCGCGAAGACCATTCTTCATTGGCAGGGCCGCCTGCCGAACAACACGGTGCGCTTGCCGCACGTGACACCCACACAGGCCGAGCTGGAGCAGATCCGCTCGGACCTGAGCACGTCGGTCATCGCCGACACGCTGACCACCTGAGATGAAAGGGGTCTCATGACCCATTGGAACACCACCGACCTCTCCGAACCGTCGGCACTCGCGAAGGACACCCTGCGAGTCATCCCCCTGGGCGGTCTGGGCGAGGTCGGTCGGAACATGACCGTGTTCGAGATCAACGGGCAGCTGCTCGTGGTCGACTGCGGTGTCCTGTTCCCCGAGGAAACCCAGCCCGGCGTGGACCTGATCCTGCCGGACATCAACCACATCCGTGAGCGCCTCGACGACATCGTCGCGATCGTGCTCACCCACGGGCACGAGGACCACATCGGCGCGGTCCCGTACCTGCTCAAGCGCCGCCCGGACATCCCCATCCTGGGCTCGCAGCTCACGCTCGCGTTGATCGAGGCCAAGCTGCAGGAGCACCGGATCAAGCCCTTCACCATGGCCGTGCGCGAGGGCCAGGTGGAGCGCCTCGGTGAGTTCGAGTGCGAATTCGTGGCCGTGAACCACTCCATCCCGGACGCCCTGGCAGTGTTCCTGCGCACCAAGGCCGGGACCGTGCTGCACACCGGTGACTTCAAGATGGACCAGCTGCCCCTGGACGGGCGGATCACGGACCTGCGTCACTTCGCCCGCCTGGGCGAGGAGGGTGTGGACCTGTTCCTCACGGACTCCACCAACGCCGAGGTTCCCGGGTTCATCGCGTCCGAGAAGGCCATCGGTCCCGTGCTCGCAGACGTGGTCGCCCGCGCCAAGCAGCGCGTGATCGTGGCGTCGTTCTCCTCCCACGTCCACCGCGTGCAGCAGGTGCTCGACGCCGCCGTGGCCAGTGGTCGCAAGGTCGCCCTGATGGGCCGATCCATGATCCGCAACATGGCGATCGCCGAGAAGCTCGGGTACCTGGACGTGCCGCCCAACGTGCTCGTGGACCAGAAGAAGGTGGGCGACTACCGGGACGACCAGATCGTCATCATGTGCACCGGTTCCCAGGGTGAGCCCATGGCCGCGCTGTCCCGCATGGCCAACGGGGACCACAAGGTCCAGGTCAACGCCGGGGACACCGTGATCCTGGCGTCCTCACTGATCCCGGGCAACGAGAACTCCGTGTTCCGCGTGATCAACGGGCTCATGCGCCTGGGCGCGGACGTGGTGCACAAGGGAAACGCCAAGGTCCACGTCTCGGGTCACGCCGGGGCGGGCGAGTTGCTGTACTGCTACAACATCGTGGAACCCGAGTACGTCATGCCGGTCCACGGCGAGATCCGGCACCTGATCGCCAACGGCAACCTGGCCCAGGAAACCGGCGTCCCCGCGGACCACGTGCTGCTCGCGGAGAACGGCACCGTGGTGGACATGCATTCCGGCGCGGCCAAAATCACCGGGCAGGTGGAGTGCGGGTTCATCTACGTGGACGGCTCCTCCGTGGGTGAGATCACGGACGCGGACCTCAAGGACCGCATGACCCTCGGCGAGGAGGGCTTCATCTCCGTGATCACCGTGGTCAACCGGGACACCGGCAAGATCGTCTCCGGCCCGGACATCCACGCGCGCGGCGTGGCCGAGGAGGACACCGTGTTCAACGAGATCCGCCCCCGGATCTCCGCGGCCCTCGAGGACGCGCTCGGCGAGAGCGGCAAGAACCACACGACCCACCAGTTGCAGCAGATCGTGCGGCGCACCGTGGGCTCGTGGGTCTCCCGCAAGCTGCGGCGCAAGCCCATGATCGTGCCCGTGGTCGTCGAGGCCTGACGCCCCGGACCACCGCACTGCGCAGCGGCCCGCCCGGATCCGACTCCGGGCGGGTCGCTGCGCGTCCGGGTACCCTGGGGGCATGGCGTCTCGAACTTCCCCCGCGCGCTCCTCGAAGGCCTCCGGCAGGTCCTCGAGTTCCGCGCGTTCCCCTAAGAACGGCAAGAAGGCCCCCGCACGGTCCACGTCCGCACGCTCCGGATCCACGGGGCCCTCGGCCGGTTCCACCGCCCTGCACGGGGTGGTCAACGCGTGGTCCGGCGCCGGACACGTGGTGGGGGCCGCGGTGCGCCGCGTGGGGACCGTGCGCACGGACATGGCTCCCCAACAGCGCCGCGACGGTGGTGCGCTCGTGTGGCTCGTGCTCGCCGTCGTGATCGCCGCGGTCGAGTGGTGGAACCTGCGCGGCGTGGACCTCGCGCTCGTGGCGATCCCCGCGTCCTGGGTGCACGCGATCGTGGGCGGGACCTTCGGGTTCATGGCCCTCGTGCTGCCCATCTTCTGCTTCTTCTTCGCGATCCGCGTCTTCCGTCACCCCGAGGCCACGCAGGCCAACAACCGCATCGCAATCGGTCTGCTCGCGCTGTCCGTCGCCGGCGCGGGCACCGCGCACCTGCTGGGTGGCGCGCCCGGTCTGGGTGACGGGTTCGACGCCGTGTGGCGCGCGGGTGGTTTCGTGGGCTTCCTGGCCGCGGACCCGTTGGCGTCCCTGATCACCCGATGGGGCGCGCTCGCGGTGTTCGTGCTGCTCGCGGCGTTGGCCGTGCTCGTCATGACCGCCACGCCCGTGGGGGAGATCGGGCCGCGCTTGCGCGAGCTCTACCGCCGTCTCACGGGCCAGTACGAGCCCCGCGCGACCGACGTCACCGATCCCGCGCACGACCGCTCCTACCTCGATCCCACCCGGCCCACACGCGAGAAGCGCTCCCGGCGCTCCGAGCGACGCAAGCAGCGCCACGAGCTGGAACGCTACGACGGTGACGAGGCGTTCGAGCGCGCTGTCGTGGGCGAGGCCAACCGCCGCGAGGCACGGGACGCGGGATCGACGAGCGTGTTCGACGTCGGCTCGCACGCGGAACGCTCCGCGCGCCGGGGTTCTGCCGGTGGGTCCTCCTCCGTGCGCGACGCCGCGCAGGCGGAGGGCTCTACCGCGGCGTCCGAGGTCCAGGACACCGACGCGATCCCGAACCCGGAGGTCGCCTTGCGCCCCGGCGAGAAGCGCCCCACCAAGTCCCAGCGCGCCGCCCAGAAATTACGCGAGGAGCAGGGGATCGCGCCCGCGGCGGACACCGCGGCGGCGTCGGACGCGCCCGCCCTCAAGGTGGACGATGACGCCCAGCCGCGCACCCACACGCCCGCGACACCCATCCCGGCCCGCTCCGAGCAGCTCAAGCTGCAGGGCGACGTCGCCTACAGCCTCCCGCCCGTGGCGGACCTCGTGCAGGGCCCGCCCGCCAAGGAACGCTCCGAGGCGAACGACCAGGTGGTCCGGGCGCTCACGAGCGTGCTCGAACAGTTCAAGGTGGACGCTGAGGTCACCGGCTTCTCGCGCGGGCCCACGGTCACGCGCTACGAGATCGAACTGGGCTCCGGGACCAAGGTGGAGCGCGTCACGGCGCTGTCCAAGAACATCGCGTACGCGGTGGCGTCCGCGGACGTGCGGATCCTCTCGCCCATCCCGGGCAAGTCCGCGATCGGCATCGAGATCCCCAACACGGATCGTGAGACCGTGGCGCTGGGGGACGTGCTGCGCTCGCAGAAGGCCCGGGCGTCCGAACACCCCATGATCATGGGCGTGGGCAAGGACGTGGAGGGCGGCTTCGTGCTCGCGAACCTCGCCAAGATGCCGCACATGCTCGTGGCCGGTGCTACCGGTGCGGGTAAGTCCTCGTTCGTGAACTCCATGATCGTCTCGATCCTCATGCGCTCCACCCCGGACGAGGTGCGCCTGGTCATGGTGGACCCCAAGCGTGTGGAACTCACCGCGTACGAGGGCGTGCCGCACCTGATCACCCCGATCATCACCAACCCCAAGAAGGCCGCCGAGGCCCTGCAGTGGGTCGTGCGGGAGATGGACGCGCGCTACGACGACCTCTCCCACTTCGGGTACAAGCACATCGACGACTTCAACAAGGCCGTGCGCAACGGGAAGGTGCAACCCGAACCCGGGTCCAAGCGCACCATCCGCCCCTACCCGTACCTGCTGGTGATCGTGGACGAGCTCGCGGATCTCATGATGGTGGCCCCGCGGGACGTCGAGGACGCGATCGTGCGGATCACCCAGCTCGCGCGTGCCGCAGGCATCCACCTCGTGCTCGCCACGCAGCGGCCCTCGGTGGACGTCGTGACCGGTCTGATCAAGGCCAACGTCCCGTCCCGGATGGCGTTCGCGACGTCCTCGGTCACCGACTCCCGCGTGGTGCTGGACCAGCCCGGTGCGGAGAAGCTGATCGGCCAGGGTGACGCCCTGTTCCTGCCCATGGGTGCGTCCAAGCCCATGCGTGTGCAGGGCGCGTGGGTCTCCGAGTCGGAGATCCACAAGGTCGTGGAGCACGTGAAGTCGCAGATGAGCACGCACTACCGCGACGACGTCGTGCAGGAAGCGCCCAAGAAGACGATCGACGAGGACATCGGGGACGACCTCGACGTCCTGCTGCAGGCCGCCGAGCTGATCATCACCACGCAGTTCGGGTCCACGTCCATGCTCCAGCGCAAGCTGCGCGTGGGTTTCGCGAAGGCCGGGCGGCTCATGGACCTGCTCGAGTCACGCGGCGTGGTCGGGGCGTCCGAGGGGTCCAAGGCACGTGACGTCCTCGTCAAGCCGGATGACCTCGCCGCGACCCTCGCCCTGATCCGCGGCGAGGAACCACCCGCGCAGAGTGCACCGGGCGCCGCAGACGGTGCGCTCGCGGCGTCGGCGTCCGGCGAGGACCTCGTGGCGGCGTCGCTGTCGAACGTGGCCCACGACTACCACGACGGGTCCGACCAATCCGAGGATGCATGGGAGTTGACGGGACGATGACGGTTAACGACGGCGCGGCGGCGCCCGGGGCGCCCGCCCCCAACGCCTCCAACTGGAACCTGCCGAATGCCCTGACGGCACTGCGGATCGTGATGGTCCCGTTCTTCGTGTGGTTCCTGGTGGCCGGGGGGACCCACGGCCAGGACTCCATGGGCATGCGCTGGGCCGCCGTGGTCACGTTCGGGCTCGCGATGCTCACGGACAAGCTCGACGGGGACATCGCCCGGGCGCGCAACCTCATCACGAGTTTCGGCAAGATCGCCGATCCCATCGCGGACAAACTGCTCACGGGTGCCGCGTTCGTGGTGCTGTCCATGCTCGGGGAGCTGTGGTGGTGGGTCACGATCGTGATCCTGGTGCGCGAGTGGGGCATCACGCTCATGCGATTCGTGGTGATCCGCTACGGCGTGATGGCCGCGTCCAAGGGCGGCAAGACCAAGACCGTCCTGCAGACCGCGGCGCTGATCGCCCTGCTGCTGCCGCTCACCCCCTTCGTGGGGCAGTGGTGGTTGTGGTTCGCATGGGTGCTCACCGCGCTCGCGTTGCTCGCCACCGTGATCACGGGCATCGACTACGTGATCAAGGCCGTGCAGTTGCGCAACCGGGCCGTGCGCGGGGATGCGGCGTGACAGAGAACCGGCCGGGGTACGACGCCGCGGAGCTCGTGCGCCGCGCCGTCGCTCGCGGGGTCACGGTGGGCACGGCCGAATCCCTCACCGGGGGCGCGCTCGCATCCGCGATCGTGACCGTGTCGGGTGCCTCGGCGTGTTTCGAGGGAGCGGTCGTGAGCTACTCGCACGCCGTCAAGGAACGCGTGCTGGGTGTGTCCCACGAGCTGCTCGAGGAACGCGGCGCGGTGGACCCGCAGGTCGCGGTGGCCATGGCCCGCGGTGCGCGCGAGCGCCTGGGCGTGGACTGGGCCGTGTCCACCACCGGGGTCGCCGGGCCGGAACCGCACGACGGACACCCCGTGGGAACCGTCTTCGTGGGGATCGCGGGTCCGGGTGTGGAGCGGGTGGAGCGTTTGGATCTCAGCGGTGACCGGGCCGAGATCCGGCAAGCCACCGTGGGCCGCGCGCTTGACGCATTGACGACTCAAATCTCATTCCCAGCCAACGCCTAGTGTTTTTAGGCCGCCGAGCGGGAACAATCGAACACGTAAGCCCGTTATGCATATCAGAGGTTGAGCCCGATGGGCTCAAGAGGCCTCGACCACTGCGTCGTCAGCGATGCAGAAGGCCCCGTCAATTCGTACGAGGAGAAGCAATTCACATGACGAAGCAACCCGTGTCTGTCAATGGTGTTGTCCGTTGGAAGGACGTGGGTGTGTCCGATGAAGCTCACGGGAAAACCAATGATGTCAAGGTCGGTGTCCTGCGTCAGGAGATAGGCGAGGTGCTGCGCAACGTCCGCCAGCGTCAGGGCCGGACCCTGCGCGAGGTCTCGCACAGTGCCCGCGTCTCGCTGGGGTACCTGAGCGAGGTGGAGCGAGGACAGAAGGAAGCCTCCTCCGAATTGCTCGCGTCCATCTGTGCGGCACTGGACATCCCGATGTCCCAGATGCTGCGCGAGGTCGCGGACCGTCTCGCCTACGCCGAGGGCACGTTCATCCCTGACACCGTGCCGTCCGAGCTCACGGAGGAGTTCACGCGGGAGATGCGTCAGTTGCGCGGTGGCACCGCCGCCGGCGCGCACTGAGTCAGACCCCGCTCGCTGCGGCCGAACCGGCCGCGGTGCACCAGACCAACGAACGGACCCGCCCTGTGGGCGGGTCCGTTGCTCATCGCAGCACCGTGGGGTCCGCACAGCGTGGAGAGTTAGCGGATCTATGCAGCGTCGATACCGAGGAGAAGTCGTTCATGCGAGTCAGTGCGTTCTGGGACCTGATGTCCCACGAATTCGGGGCGGTGTACAGCCGGGTTCTCGCTCGAGATCTGGTTTTAACCGAGTTGGGTGAGCGCACGGCCGCGGAGGCCCTCGAGTCCGGGACGGACCCCAAGACGGTGTGGTTCGCGGTGTGCCGCGCCCAGGAGATCCCCGAGTCCCGGTGGTGGGGTCCGGATCAACCGCCCCGGCGCTGAGTTCGCCGTGGGCGGCGTGCGCCACGCCGTCTTCGAAGGTATATTCGAATCAGCTCACGCGCGCTCCACAACCCGTCCGGTCGCTTATGGCTGTCGGACCCCCTTTGTACCGTGGAACGTGAAGACATCGACAGGGCCGCCCCGGCCCCCGAGAACCGAGGTGAAACATGGCAGCCAAGTCCAAGGGCGCACCGGCACCCTCTCAGGTGGCCGGATCCGATCGTCAGAAGGCACTGGACACCGTCCTGTCCCAGATCGACAAGAACTACGGCAAGGGATCGGTCATGCGGCTGGGGGATCGCCCCGCCAACAAGATCGAGACCATCCCCACCGGTTCCATCGCGCTGGACGTCGCACTGGGTATCGGCGGGTTCCCCCGCGGCCGTGTCGTGGAGATCTACGGCCCGGAATCCTCGGGTAAGACCACCGTGGCCCTGCACGCCGTGGCCAGCGTCCAGAAGGCCGGCGGGATCGCCGCCTTCATCGACGCCGAGCACGCGCTGGACCCGGTCTACGCCGAGAAGCTCGGTGTGGACACGGACAACCTGCTGGTGTCCCAGCCGGACACCGGTGAGCAGGCGCTCGAGATCATGGACATGCTCGTGGGTTCGGGCTCCATCGACATCATCGTGATCGACTCCGTGGCGGCCCTCGTGCCCAAGGCGGAGATCGAGGGCGAAATGGGCGACAGCCACGTGGGTCTGCAAGCCCGGTTGATGTCCCAGGCTCTGCGCAAGATCACGGGTCGGTTGTCCCACACCAACACCACCGCGATCTTCATCAACCAGCTGCGCGAGAAGATCGGCGTGTTCTTCGGCTCCCCGGAGACCACCACGGGTGGTAAGGCGCTGAAGTTCTACGCCTCCGTGCGCGTGGACGTCCGCCGGATCGAGACCCTCAAGGACGGTGCGAACCCCGTGGGTAACCGCACCCGCGCCAAGATCGTCAAGAACAAGATGGCCCCGCCCTTCAAGCAGGCCGAGTTCGACATCCTCTACGGTCAGGGCATCTCCATCGAGGGCGGCCTGATCGACATGGGCGTGGAACACGGCATCGTGAAGAAGTCCGGTGCGTGGTTCACCTACGAGGGGGACCAGCTCGGCCAGGGCAAGGAGAACTCGCGCCGCTTCCTCAAGGACAACCCGGAACTCGCCCAGGAGATCGAACGCAAGATCCTGGTCAAGCTCGGGATCAGCGAGGACCCGGACCAGGCCTCCCAGGACATGGAGGGGTTCGGCGACGATCCCCAGGACCTGGATCCGGATGCCCCGTTCGCACCGGCCAAGGACGAGACCGAACTTCCGGCATTCTGAGCTGACGCCGTCCCTTCATGACTGAGTCCGAACGCTATGGTTCCCGGCGCCGCCGGGCCTCCGATTCCCATTGGGGCCCGGCGGCGCCGCCCGCGTCCACGGAGTCACCGGGTGAGGCGGAGGCCGATCCCCGCGAGGTCGCCCGCGCGATCGTCCTGCGCCAGTTGAGCGCATCGGCCAAGTCGCGGCGCCAGCTCGAGGACAAACTCGCGGACCGCAACGTCCCCGAGGACGTCGCCCGGGAGGTGCTCGACCGGTTCGAGGAAGTGAACCTCGTGGACGATCGGGCCTACGCGGGGATGTTCGTCAGGTCCCGCGCCGAGACCCGCCGGTTGTCCCGCTCGGCTCTGCGCCGGGAACTCGCGCAGCGCGGGATCACGGGTGAGATCGCGGACGAGGCCCTCGAACAGCGCTCCGACCACGACGAACTGCGGGACGCCCACGTCCTCGTGCGCAAGAAGTTGCCCGCCTCCGTGGACCCGTCGGACCGCAAGGAACGCGACCGGCTGATCCGCAGGCTCGTGAGCATGCTCGGACGCAAGGGGTATCCGCCGGGACTCGCGTTCGCCGTGGTCAAGGAGGAGCTGGGCGCGCTGAAGTCCTCGGCGGAGGAGTTCGAATCGGAGGAGTCCGCGGGTGACGAGTTCGCCGGCGACGAGTTCTCCGCAGACGGGTTCCCAGGAGACGGCTTCTCGGGAGATGACTACGCCGCGGGCGGGTCCACAGTGGGCGGGCGCGATCGGCCGGACCCGGACGACGCCCACGTGTGGGACACGCCCTGATCGGTGCCCCTTTGGCCGTGGACGGCCGAGTTCCAGCAATTTGACCCCGTCCCTAAAATGGTGAGGTGACTCAGATGCCCCATGCCGTGCAGGAACCCGTGATCGCCACCGATGCACCCGCCTACGAGGTGCGCACTCTCGGATGTCAGATGAACGCCCACGACTCCGAGCGCATCACGGGACTGCTCGAGAGCGCCGGATACGTTCCCGCGGTGAACCGTGATCCGGACCTGGTCGTGTTCAACACGTGTGCCGTCCGGGAGAACGCGGACAACAAGCTGTACGGCCAGCTGGGTCAGCTGGCCCCCGTCAAGCGGCGCAACGAACGGTTGCAGATCGCGGTGGGCGGCTGCCTCGCCCAGAAGGACCGCGCCACTATCGTCGATAAGGCCCCGTGGGTGGACGTGGTCTTCGGGACCCACAACATCGGGTCCCTGCCGGTCCTGCTGGAACGCGCCCGGCACAACGAGCAGGCCCAGGTGGAAATCCTGGAAGCCCTCGAGACGTTCCCGTCGGCACTGCCGACCAAGCGGGAACAGGCCTATGCGGGGTGGGTGTCCATCTCGGTGGGGTGCAACAACACGTGCACGTTCTGCATCGTCCCCCAGCTGCGCGGCAAGGAGAAGGACCGCCGTCCCGGGGACATCCTCGCCGAAGTCCAGGCGCTCGTGGACTCCGGTGCGGTGGAAGTGACCCTGCTGGGGCAGAACGTGAACTCGTACGGCGTGGAGTTCGGTGACCGCGGGGCGTTCGCCAAACTGCTGCGCGCCTGCGGGGACATCCAGGGGTTGGAGCGGGTGCGCTTCACGAGTCCGCACCCCGCGGCCTTCACGGACGACGTGATCGATGCCATGGCGGAGACCCCCAACGTGATGCCTCAGTTGCACATGCCGCTGCAGTCCGGTTCGGACCGGATCCTCAAGGACATGCGGCGCTCGTACCGTTCCAAGAAGTTCCTGGGCATCCTGGACCGGGTGCGTGAGCGGATCCCGCACGCCGCGATCACCACCGACATCATCGTGGGCTTCCCAGGGGAGACCGAGCAGGACTTCCAGGACACCCTGGACGTCGTGGAGGCCTCCCGGTTCTCCTCCGCGTTCACCTTCCAGTATTCGGTGCGCCCGGGCACTCCCGCCGGGGAGATGGCGAACCAGGTCCCCGCCCCCGTGGTGCAGGAACGCTTCGAACGGTTGACCGCCCTGCAGGACCGGATCAGCGCGGAGTTGAACCGCGAGCTCGTGGGCACGCGCACGGAGGTGCTCGTGAGCGCCCAATCGGGGCGGAAGTCCGAAGCCACGCACCGACTGAGCGGGCGGGGCCCGGATCAGCGGCTCGTGCACTTCAGTGTCCCGGACGGAGCCGCACAACCGCGCCCGGGTGATTTCGTCACGGTTCCGGTGACCGGGGCCGCCACGTACCACCTGCTCGCGGACCCGCGGGACGCGAACGAGTACAGCGTGCGGCGCTCCCGCGGCGGGGACGCGTGGGAGGCCGCTCAGGCGGAATCGTGTGGTGCGCCGTCGTCCTCGGGCAAACCCGCCGCCGTGGGGCTGGGCATGCCGTCGCTGCGAAAGCCCTGAGCGCGGTATGACCCGGGGGACGCAACGCCCGGTCGTGGCGGTCGTGGGGCCCACGGGGACCGGGAAGTCGGACCTCGGGATCGCGATCGCCCAGCGCGTGGGCGGGGAGATCGTCAACGCGGACGCCCTGCAGTTCTACCGGGGCATGGACATCGGGACCGCCAAGCTGCCCCCGGAGGAACGCGGGGGAGTGCCGCACCACCTGCTCGACATCTTGGACCTGCATGAGGAAGCGTCGGTCGCCGCGTTCCAGACTCGCGCTCGCACCGTCATCGCCGAGATCGAGGAACGCGGCAACGTGCCCGTCCTCGTGGGCGGCTCGGGACTGTACGTGCGCGCGGTGCTCGACCACATCGAATTCCCCGGAACCGATCCGCAGCTGCGAGCGCGGGTCGAAGCCGAGCTGCACGAGCACGGGCATGCCCGCATGCTGCAGCGGCTCGCGGACGTGGATCCCGAATCGGCGGCCACGGTCAAGGACGACCGCAGACTGGTCCGGGCGATCGAGGTGCATCGGCTGACCGGACGGCCCTTCACGTCGTTCATGCCCGAGCGCCGGTACGTGCGGCCCACGGTGCAGATCGGTCTCGCCATGGAGCGGGACGTGCTTAACGAGCGGGTGGCCCGCCGCGTGGACACCATGCTCGAGCGGGGGTGGCTGGACGAGGTACGAGCGCTCGCGGCCCGGGGGCTGCGCGAGAGCCCCACCGCTGGGAAGGCCCTGGGGTACCCCCAGTTGCTCGCGGTGCTCGACGGCACGAGTACGCTCGAGCGCGCCCGGGACGAGACCGTGACCGCCACCCGCAGGTTCGTGAAGCGCCAGCGCACGTGGTTCCGGGCGGATCCTCGCGTGCACTGGTTGCGGGCGGACGATCCCGCGGGACCGTCCGCGCTGCCGGAACGGGCAATGGACGTCGTCCGGGCTCAGTATGATGGCGGCGATGACTGACACGACCGAGGGGACGGTAGGCAGCGTGAACTGGCAGGAACTGGCGGGCGTGCGCGTGACCAAGGCGCACGGCACGGGAAACGACTTCGTGGTCTTCACGGACCGGGACGGCACCCTGGACGTCTCACCGGACACGGTCGCGGCGGTGTGCGACCGACACCTCGGGCTGGGCGGTGACGGCCTGATCCGCGCCGTGCGCACCGAGCACGTGGCCGATGCCGGCGAGCTCGCCGAAGCGCACCCGGACGTCGAGTGGTTCATGGACTACCGCAACGGGGACGGTTCCGTGGCGCAGATGTGCGGTAACGGGGTGCGGGTGTTCGTGGACCACCTCGTGCGCGAGGGGCTCGTGAGCCTCCCGCGCGGTTCCCAACTGCGCATCGGCACGCGCGCGGGGATGCGCACCGTAGCGCGTACGTCCGACGGCTACGCCGTGGACATGGGTCCGTGGAGCTTCGAGGATGGGGACGCCGCGCGCGAGCGCGGTTCGGATTGCCTCGTGAATGCGGAGGGCCTCACGGTCCCGCGCCCGGGGGTGTCCATCAGCATGGGCAATCCCCACACGGTCGTGGCCCTGTCCGAGGGCGAGAAGTTGGACGGGCTGGACCTACACACCGCGCCCGTCGTGGAACCCACCCCTCCCGAGGGGACCAACGTGGAGTTCGTGGTGCCCTCGGACGATGGCGATTCCGAGTTCGGTCGCCTCGAGATGCGCGTCCACGAACGGGGTGTCGGCGAGACGTACTCGTGCGGCACGGGAGCGTGCGCGGCCGCGGCGGCCACCCGGTTCTGGGGCGGTCCCGACTCCCCGGACCGCTGGTTCGTGCGTGTCCCCGGGGGCGTGCTGTCCGTGACGTTCGTGCCCGCTCCGGACGGCACCGAGCATGTCGTCCTCGCGGGTCCGGTGCGCGTGGTGGCCACCGCCGAGCTCGTCTGAGTCGGTCGCGTTCGTGCCGCGGTGGGCTGAGTCGGGAGGGCCTCGCCGCGCGGCCCTGTTGCATGCATCGTCCGACGACGACGCTGCGCGCCGGCTCCCAGCCCGACTCCCCTGGCTCCTGTTTCCGACCCAACGCCCGGGGGTGTGGCTTCCAACGCCGTACACGCAACCCCGGTTCCCGGCCCGGCATGCGTGCCTCCGCGCGCCTCAGGCGCGCTGGACGGTGATGACGCGGAAGCCCTTGTCGGTTGCGGCCCGGTCCACGCAATACCCCTCACCCAGGGTGGCCGCGAGCCAGCGCTGCAGTGAGTCCCCACCCAGGTTCTTCTGTACCACGAGCCACGCCGTACCACCGGGCGCGAGGCGGGGGAGCCACATCATGAGGATGTCGTGCAGTTCCTGCTTCCCCACGCGGATCGGCGGGTTGGACCA
>NZ_DDIY01000019.1:78655-135560 GCF_002338785.1 Kocuria sp. UBA1838
GAGACCCAGCTCCCGCGCGTTCGCCGCAGTCAGCCGCAGGCTGCGTTCGTTGACGTCCACCGCGGTGACCGTGGCACTCGGTGCAGCGAGCGCGAGGGCCAGGGTGATCGGCCCCCACCCGCACCCGATGTCGAGCAGGTTCCGCCCGTGCGGATCGGGCACGTTGCGCAGCAGCGCGGCGGTTCCCTTGTCCAGGTCCGAGGGGGAGAAGACCCCCGCGGCCGTCCCCACGTCCACGGTGCGGCCCCGCAGCTCCACGGTGATCCGCCGCGGTTTCTCCGCGACGGACGGGTCGGACACGAAGTAATGCTGCGCGGGATTCTCGGGGGCCATGGCTCCACATGCTAGTGCCCCCGCCCGTCATGTCAGTGCCCGGCGCTAGACTTGGTCAACCGTCTCCAGCCATAGATCAAGGAAATATGACGCAATCTCACCAGCACCAGAATCCCGCTCCGAAGCAGCCCGGACACTCCGCGGAACTGACCGGACCGGAACTGGAGGACGTCGTCTCGCGTGTCCTGGCCCGTGCGCGCACACGCTCCGAACCCACCCACGTACACGACGCCGGTCAGGACGTCTTCGACGATGAACGGGGCGTCCACGGCGCCCGCGACCACGCCGCGTCGTACGCCGCGGGCGGCGGACACGATCACCTGGGCCGCGCCCGTGAGCTCGTGGACGAGGACCACGTCCACGTCGAATCCGACGGTGATCAGCAGGACCTCGCCGAACGTCACGCGCTGCGCCGTGTCGCCGGACTGTCCACCGAGCTCGAGGACGTCACCGAGGTCGAGTACCGGCAGCTGCGGCTCGAGCGCGTCGTCCTGGCGGGTCTGTTCTCGAGCGGGACCCTGGCCGATGCGGAGAACTCGCTGCGTGAGCTCGCGGCGCTCGCTGAGACCGCCGGTTCCGAGGTCATGGACGGTCTGCTGCAGCGGCGCGTGACCCCGGACCCCGGCACGTACCTCGGCTCGGGCAAGGCCCTGGAACTCAAGGACGTGGTGGCCGCGACCGGTGCGGACACCGTCATCGTGGATGCCGAGCTCGCGCCGTCGCAGCGTCGTGCTCTCGAGGACGTCGTGAAGGTCAAGGTCATCGACCGCACGGGCCTCATCCTGGACATCTTCGCCCAGCACGCCAAGTCCAAGGAGGGCAAGGCGCAGGTGGAGCTGGCACAGCTCGAGTACATGCTCCCGCGTCTGCGTGGTTGGGGTGAGTCGCTGTCCCGGCAGGCCGGTGGCCGTGCGGCCTCCGGTGAGGGCATCGGTAGCCGTGGTCCCGGTGAGACCAAAATCGAACTGGACCGGCGCCGGATCCGCCAGCGCATGGCCAAGTTGCGTCGGGAGATCGCGGCCATGAAGCCGGCGCGTGAGACCAAGCGACTCAACCGCAAGCGTCATTCCGTGCCCTCGGTAGCGATCGCGGGGTACACCAACGCGGGTAAGTCGTCCCTGCTCAACCGGTTGACGGATGCCGGGGTCCTCGTGGAGAACGCGCTGTTCGCCACGCTGGATCCCACGGTGCGCAAGGCCGAGACCCCGGACGGGATCGGCTACACGCTCGCGGACACCGTGGGCTTCGTGCGCTCGCTGCCCACCCAGTTGGTCGAGGCGTTCCGCTCCACCCTGGAAGAGGTCGCGGACGCAGACGTCATCGTGCACGTGGTGGATGCCTCCCACCCGGATCCGGAGGGTCAGCTCAAGGCCGTGCGGGACGTCCTCACGGACGTGGGGGCCAATGACATCCCGGAGATCGTGGCCCTGAACAAGGCCGACATCGCGGATCCCGTGGTGCTGGGTCGTTTGCGCAATCACGAGCACCCGTCGGTGGCCGTGTCGGCGCGCACGGGAGAGGGCATCGAGGAATTGCAGCGGTTGATCTCCTCCGCCATTCCGCGCCCAAACCACGACATGGAACTGCTCGTGCCCTACGTTCACGGCGAGGTGGTCTCCCGGCTGCACGCCCAGGACGCCGAGATCCTGCGCACGGAACACACTCCCGAGGGCACGCGGTTGCGTGTGCGCGTTCGCGAGGAACTCGTGGGCGAACTCGAGCCCTACCGCGTGGCGGAGCCCGGGAGCCCGGCCGCCGCGCCCACCGCGGAGGATCCCGCCGGAGCATGAGCGCATCGTTCGTCGACGAAGCGGGGCACGACCTCTCAGACGTCCGCCCCGAAACGCTGCCCGGCGCGGTGGACACGCTCGAGCTCCTCGACTCCGCCGTGACCGCGCTGGGCGGGCAGCGTCGGGAGGGACAGCGGTTCATGGCGGCCAAGGTCGCCGAGGCCCTCGAGACCGGCCGGCATCTGTTGGTCCAGGCAGGGACCGGTACGGGTAAGTCGCTCGCATACCTCGTCCCGGCCCTGCGTCACGCCCGCACCGCGGACAAGCCCGTGGTCGTGGCCACGGCCACGCTGGCCCTGCAGTCCCAGATCACGGGCCGGGACGTCCCCCGCTTGCTCGACGCGCTCGAGGACGAACTGGACGACCGCCCCGTCGTCGCGCTGCTCAAGGGCCGCTCCAATTACGCGTGCCTGCACAAGGTCGAGGGCGGCTACCCGGACGACGACGGCGCCCTGTTCGACGTCCCCGGTTCGGGACCCGCCGCAGGGGGCGCGGATCGCCCCCTCGGTGGCTTGGCCCAGCAGGTGCTGCGGTTGCGGGAATGGGTCGAGACCACCGAGACCGGGGACCGGGACGACGTCCAGCCGGGTGTCACGGACGCCGCGTGGCGGCAGGTCTCCGTGACCGCCAAGGAGTGCCTGGGGCGCAAGTGCCCCCTCGTGGAGGAGTGCTTCGCCGAGCGCGCCCGGGCCGAGGCCGGCGAGGCGGACGTGGTGATCACCAACCACGCGCTGCTCGCGATCAACGCGTTCGAGGGGCTCGCGGTCCTGCCCGAGCACGACGTCGTGATCGTTGACGAGGCCCATGAGCTGCGGGACCGGGTCACGGGTGCCGTGACCGCGTCGCTGTCCGCCGCCGCGGTACGAGCGGCGGCCACGGCCGTGCGCAAGCACACCGCGGCGTCGAGCGATGCACTCGAGAAGGCCGCGCAGGCCTTCGATCTCGCCTTCGACCCCGACCCGTCCGGACTGTTGCCGCGAGGCTTCACCGAGGAGCAGGTCTACGCGGTCGGTGGCGTTCAGGATGCCGCGCGCACGGGGCTCAGTGACACCAAGGGCGATTCCAAGGGCGAGGACGCGGCACGTCACGCGGCCCGCTCACGGTTGTCCGAGCTGCTGGACACCGCCGAGCGCATGCTGTCGGCGGACACCGCCCATGACGTCCTGTGGATCTCCCGCGTGGGTCGCTGGTCGCCCACGGAGGGATACGCGGGATCGTCCGAAGGGGAACCGGCGACCCTGAACATCGCGCCGCTCAGCGTCGCGGGGCCCCTGCGGGAGGGGTTGTTCGACGGGCGCACGGTCGTGCTGACCTCGGCGACCCTGGCCGTGGGGTCATCGTTCTCGTCCACGGCCGGGGCTCTCGGCCTGCAGGGCCCGGGGTCCCCCGCGTGGCGGGGCGTGGACGTGGGCAGTCCCTTCGACTACCGCCGCCAGGGCATCCTCTACGTGGCCAAGCACCTCGCGAAACCCGGCCGTGGCGTCTCGGAGGAGCAACTCGAGGAACTGTTCGGGCTGCTCGAGGCCTCGGGCGGCGGCGCGCTCGGTCTGTTCTCGTCCCGCCGGGCCGCGGAGGACGCGGCGGAGGCGCTGCGAGATCGTACAGAGCTGCCCATCCTGTGCCAGGGGGACGCCTCCCTGCCGTCCCTGGTCAAGGAGTTCACCGACGATCCCTCAGCGAGCCTGTTCGGAACCATGAGCCTGTGGCAGGGAGTGGACGTGCCGGGACAGTCATGCCGACTGGTCGTGATCGACCGGATCCCGTTCCCGCGCCCGGACGATCCCCTGGGCACCGCCCGTACACGCGCGGCCGAACGGGCAGGCGGCAACGGGTTCATGTCGGTCTCGGCCACCCACGCCGCGGTGCGCCTGGCGCAGGGCGCCGGCCGACTGATCCGTGCGAGCGGGGACAAGGGCGTCGTCGCCGTGCTGGACTCGCGGCTCGCCACGGCGCGCTACGGGTCCTTCCTGGCCCAGTCCCTCCCGCCGCTGTGGCCCACCACGGACCGCTCGACCGTTCTCGGGGCGTTAGAGCGATTGGCGCGCTCCTGAGCGTTCGACGTCGCTGTGCTCACATCCGTGGTGCCGTCTAGGGAGACGCGCGTTGAGTGCCTCCGTGCTCCCCGCCGGATCATGCGCGGGTCGGCGCACGGTGTTACGGCGCGCGCCGCAGCCCTGTGAGCGCGGGTCCGTGGTCCGGAGCGCGAGCACGGGCGGTTCCGAGGCGGTGCACGCCGCCGGGTCCCGCGTGACGCGACGCGCGGGACCCGGAACCGTTGGGAGGGCGAGCTACAGGGAGCGGAAGACCGAGACGACCTTTCCCATCACGGTCGCGTGATCACCCAGGATGGGTTCGTAGCGGGTGTTCTGGGGCAGCAGCCACGTGTGGCCGTCGCGCTGGCGGAAGGTCTTGATGGTCGCTTCGTCGTCCAGCAGGGCAGCCACGACGTCCCCGTTCTGCGCGGAGTTCTGTTGGCGCACCACGACCCAGTCGCCGTCGCAGATGGCTGCGTCGATCATGGAGTCCCCGGAGACCTTGAGCATGAACAACTGGCCGTGACCCACGAACTGCCGTGGCAGGGAGTAGACCTCCTCGACCGATTGTTCGGCGGTGATGGGGCCACCGGCGGCGATGCGCCCCACGAGCGGTACGGGGACCATGGCGTCGTCGTCATCCGCGGCGGGCAGGTCGCCCATGGTGTGCACCGCGGGGGACGCGGCGCCCGATGCGCGGGTCGCCAAGGATTCCACGGAACCCGCGGGCTCGTCGGCCGGCCCCAGGTGGCGGTCGAGTTCCTCCGCGCTCAACGGGCGCAGGACCTCCATGGCGCGGGGTCGGCGCGGATCCCGGCGCAGGTAGCCCCACTTCTCGAGCTGGCCGAGCTGATGGGTCACGCTGGACAGGGACGCCAGACCCACGGTGTCACCGATCTCACGCATGGACGGCGGGTAGCCGCGCGTGGTGATGCAGCGCTGCACGGCACCGAGGATTCGTGCTTGTCGAGGGGTGAGCGTGCGCGGGCGTCGGTCGGACGCCTGCTGATTCGGGGAAGAAGTGCTCACGTGCGGGGTCCTTTCACCGTCCACGCTGTGCACACCCTGCGGTGGGCTGCGGAGGCCGCTTATGCGTGTCGGAGACGTGGGGTCAACTAACTCCTGTGTGACCTCGAGCTTAACCCGCGCGCGTCCCCGGGTTCAAATATGTGTTCGAAAAGGTCCTCGACAGCATTCGTACACCCGTGCTAGAACTGTGGGTAGAGATTCGAAAATGTGTTCTAAATACGCTCCGCGTTCGAACACCGCCACCTTCGGGTGGATCCGGTCAGATCACCAGGAGGTAGCCATGACCGCTCTCACCTTGTCGCGATCCGTTCGTTCCGCCACGGCTGCGTCCTCCGCCGCCGTGCGCGCTCGTACGTCGGCCCGCGCCGCGTCCGTCCAGGCCGCCCCGCGCGCCGCTCGCTCGCCGCTGCAGCTCACCCGCCGCGGCCGGTTCTTCCTGATCGGGCTGCCCTTCGTCACGGGAGCGGCGGCCCTGTTGGTGGTCGCCGCTGTCTTCCTGCTGCCGCCCACGGTCAAGGCATCCACGGAACCGGCGGGGGCGCCCGTGACCCACGGTGTCACGGTGCAGGCGAACCAGACCCTGTGGGAGATCGCCGCCGTCGCGGACCCGCAGCGGGACACCCGCGAGGTCATGAACGACATCGCCGAGCTCAACGGTCTGACGTCCTCCACCCTGCACACGGGTCAGGTCCTGGAGGTCCCGTCCCGCTGACGGTGACCCGTCGGTGACGTGATCCGTCGGTGCCAAGTGAGCGACTCCTGGTGCGCCGACAAGCTCCGGGCGGTGTCACGACTGGTCCGGGAATCGACACACCGTGAGACGTCGTGTGACCGGATATGCGCCGAGTCCATAGACTGGTCTGGTGAATTCTCGTGATGATTCCCTCGAAGCCCTTCCGCTGCGCGACGACCTGCGGGGCCTGTCTCCCTACGGTGCTCCCCAGCTGGAAGTCCGTGTCGCACTGAACACCAACGAGAACACCCATCCGGTTCCCGAGCCCGTGGTTCGGGCCATCACGCGGCGCGTCACCGATGCCGCGGCGTCCCTGAACCGCTACCCGGACCGGGACTTCACCAATCTGCGGACCACCCTAGCGTCCTATCTGGGTCACGAGCTGACCGAGGACAATCTGTGGGCCGCCAACGGGTCCAACGAGATCCTGCAGCAGATCCTGCAGGCCTTCGGTGGGCCGGAGCGCTCCGTGTTGAGCTTCGTCCCCACGTACTCGATGTACCCGTTGCTCGCCCTCGGGACCGGAACGCGGTTCATCGCGGGGGAGCGCGCCGCGGACTTCTCCCTGTCCGCGGAGTCGGCGGCTCGCCAGGTGGGGGAGCACGCCCCGAACATCGTGTTCCTGTGCTCGCCTAACAACCCCACCGGGACCGCGCTCGGACTGGATGTCGTCGAGGCCGTGTACGAGGCGGGGGAGGACCGCAACACCATCGTCGTCGTGGACGAGGCCTACGCCGAGTTCGCGCGCTTCGGAACCCCCTCGGCGCTAACCCTGCTTCCCGGCCGTCCCCGGCTCATCGTCACGCGCACCATGAGCAAGGCGTTCGCGTTAGCGGGTGCACGGCTCGGGTACTTCGCCGCGGACCGCTCCGTCGCGGACGCTATCCGCCTCGTGCGCTTGCCGTACCACCTGTCCTCGGTGACCCAGGCGACCGCACTGGCCGCACTCGAACACCACGAGACACTGCTCGGCACGGTCGAGGACATCAAACTGCAGCGCGACCGGATCGTGGACGAGCTCAAGAGACTGGGCCTGACCCCCGCCGAATCCGATTCCAACTTCGTGTTCTTCGAGTGCGGCGGGGACGCCCACGCCATGTGGCAGGGTCTGCTTGACCAGGGCGTCCTCGTGCGGGACGTGGGGATCCCCGGCCACCTACGGGTCACCGCCGGGACGGAAGCGGAGACCACCGCGTTTCTCGAGGCCGTGGAGTCCTACCTCGCCCGGTCCTGAGCCGGACCGTCCGGGCCAAGATTCTGAGCCGGCCCGGCTCGTCTCGAACCGTGGGACCGGTCGGGCCGCGGCCCCATGGTCCCACCCCAGCCATCTAGACTGGACCCGCCCGCCGAGCCGTCGCCGGGCGCCGTCCCCGAGGAGATGTCGTCTTTCATGAGCGCAGTCGAGAACCACCGCACCGCCACGGTGGAACGCGTGACCAGTGAATCCAGCGTGCGCGTGAGCCTGGACCTGGACGGGACGGGTACGTCCTCGATCGAGACCACGGTGCCGTTCTACAACCACATGCTCACGGCACTGTCCAAGCACTCCCTGATCGACCTGGACATCCAGGCCCACGGGGACACGGACATCGACGTCCACCACACGGTCGAGGACACAGCGATCGTCCTGGGTGATGCGCTGCGCCAGGGACTCGGGGACAAGCGGGGGATCCGCCGTTTCGGGCAGGCCACCGTGCCGCTCGACGAGGCACTCGCGTCCGCCGTGGTGGACGTGTCCGGGCGGCCCTACGTGGTGCACACGGGTGAACCGGAGGGCCAGCAATACCACTTGATCGGTGGTCACTTCACCGGGTCGATGACCCGCCACGTCTTCGAGTCCCTGGCCTACCACGCCCAGTTGTGCCTGCACGTGGAAGTGATCCGCGGCCGTGATCCGCACCACATTGCCGAGGCCCAGTTCAAGGCGCTTGCGCGGGCGTTACGCGAAGCCGTGGAGCCCGACGCCCGCATGGCCGGCGTGGTCCCGTCCACCAAGGGCGCCCTGTGAGCGGGGCGGAGCAGAACATGACGGAGGCGCCGAGCGTTGTCGTCCTGGACTACGGCGCGGGCAATGTGCGCTCTGCCGTGCGCGCCCTCGAGGAGGCCGGCGCGCGGGTGGTGCTGAGCGCCGATCCGCGCGACGTCATGGACGCGGACGGTCTCGTGGTCCCGGGCGTGGGAGCCTTCGCGGCCGTCATGGAGGGATTGCGCGCGGTGGACGCCCCGCGGCTCATCGATCGCCGGTTGAGCGGTGGCCGTCCGGTGCTGGGGATCTGCGTGGGCCTACAGGTCATGTTCGACCGCGGCGTGGAACACGGTCACGAGTCCGAGGGACTGGCACAGTGGCCGGGGACCGTGGAACGCCTCGACGCTCCGGTGGTCCCGCACATGGGCTGGAATGAGGTGCGCCCGCCGGAGGGCTCGGTACTGTTCCGCGGCATTGAGGACGAGCGGTTCTACTTTGTGCACTCCTACGGGGTGCGGGAGTGGGAATTCGACCAGAGCATCGAGCACATGGTGCCCCCGGGCGTCACCTGGTCCGAGCACGGGGCGCCCTTCGTGGCCGCCGTGGAGAACGGTCCGTTGAGCGCCACCCAGTTCCACCCCGAGAAGTCCTCCGCGGCGGGGATCGCCCTGCTGCGCAACTGGCTGTCCACGTTGCCGCGCACCGGACGCATGGCCGGGCGCATCCCCGCACCGAGTTCGGGAGCCCCGGCATGACCGCATCGGTGCTGCTGCTCGTGGCGGGGGCGTTCTTCGTGGGCGGGGCGATCTCCTTCCATCAACAGCGCAAGCCGCTGTGGAGCGTGGTGTTGCTCGCGTTTGTGGCCCTCGTGTTGATCGGCTACGGGGGCTACTCGTGGTTCACGAGCGTGTGAACCGGGCGTAGTGCCGTCGTCAACGGGTACGGGGCGTGCGCCGCACCGCGACAATCCAATCAACCACCGGACCACCACGGCGCCCGCGGGCGCCACGTGAGGAGAGACATGACCGAGACCACCGAACGCCGTTTGGAACTGCTGCCCGCGGTGGACGTGCAAGGCGGACAGGCCGTGCGCCTGGTCCAGGGGGAGGCCGGCTCCGAGACCGGCTACGGCGATCCGCTCGAGGCCGCCCTCGCGTGGCAGGACGCGGGCGCCGAATGGTTGCACCTCGTGGACCTCGACGCCGCGTTCGGTCGCGGTGACAACATCGAGGTCCTGCGCCGCGTGGCCGCGAACCTCGACCTCAAGATCGAGATGTCCGGCGGGATCCGGGACGACGAGTCCCTCGAGCGCGTCCTGACCCTGGACCCCGCGCGCATTAACCTGGGCACGGCGGCGCTCGAGAACCCCGAGTGGACGCATCGCGTGATCGCCGAGCACGGGGACAGGATCGCCGTGGGTCTGGACGTGCGCGGCACCACGCTCGCCGCGCGCGGCTGGACCAAGGACGGCGGCGACCTGTGGGAGGTGCTGGAGCGCCTCGAGGCCGACGGCTGCGCGCGGTACGTGGTCACCGACGTGACCAAGGACGGCACGCTGCGCGGGCCCAACACCGAGCTGCTGGCCGAGGTTGCCCGCCGCACGGACAAGCCCGTGGTGGCCTCGGGCGGAATTTCGTCCCTCGAGGACCTCGCTGCGCTGCGCGAGCTCGTCCCCGCCGGCATCGAGGGCGCGATCGTGGGCAAGGCGCTCTACGCCGGCAAGTTCACGCTCGCGCAGGCCCTGGACGTCGCCGGTCGCCCGAGTGCCTGAGCACCGCGCGGATCGCGGGCCCGGACGCGAAGCGCACCCGCCCTCCGGGCGCGGTGACCACGCCGTTTCCGGCCCCAGCGCACGCGTCCTTCCCGCGCACATCGCCGCCCAGCTGCGCTCGGCCGGTGGCCCCACAGACACCGGCGGTCAGTCGTGGGAGGGTCGCAATTTGGGGGAGGGTACGAGCCACACCCACCAGTTTCCCGACGACCCCGGCACCGCGGATCCGAATGTCGCCTGCGCACTTGACGCATGGCGCGCGGGGACAGTGGGCGAGGAGGAGGTCGTGGCCGCGCTCGCCGGGATCCGGGTGTTCGTGCCCATCGTGGCGCAGGTGTCCCAGTCCCACATCACCGAGGACGGTCTGGTCTCCGACAAGGAAGCGGACATGGCCCTCGTGAGCTTGCAGGCCGCCGACGGCCGCAAGGCCCTGCCGGTGTTCACGTCCACCAATGCACTGACCGCATGGAACGCCCGGGCCCGACCGGTCGCCGCGGACATCCGCCGCGCCGCGCTGTCCGCGGTGCAAGACGGCTCCGCCCTGCTTGTCGTGGATCCGGGGACGGATCCGGCCTTCGTGGTCCGGCGCCCCGCCCTGTGGGCCGTGGCACAGGGACACGAGTGGACGCCGTCGTACCGGGATGTCGCGGTGGACGACGCCGTCACGCGCGCGGCACTCGGGCGCTCGGAGATCGTGGCGGCGCTCGCCGGCCCGGGTCGCGGTGTGAATGCCGCGCGGTCCGACGGCGCCACGTTACGCGGTGGGGGCGAGGGCCCGGAGCTCACGGTCACCCTGCAGCTGCGGGTGGGGCTGTCCGTCGACGAGGTGCAGGCAGCAGTGGGGCATTACCAGCAGCAGCTCGCGGCCCAGCCCGTCATGGTGGAGGCGGTGGATTCGATCGAGGTCCGGCTCACCGCGTGAGGTCACTGCATGAGATCACAGCGTGACGTCGCCGTCTGACGTCACCAAGAGGAACGCGGCGCACGACCACCGGTCGCGCGCCGCGTTCCTTAAAAGGGCTTCAACGGGGCTGACGCTCAGCCGTAGACCGGGCCCGTGAACTTCTCGCCGGGTCCGGCGCCGGGGGCGTCGGGGAACGGGGAGGCCTCGCGGAACGCGAGCTGGAGGGACTTGAGGCCGTCGCGCAACGGGCCGGCGTGCTGGGAGCCGATTTCGGGGGCGGCAGCGGTGATCAGACCTGCCAGGGCGATGATGAGCTTGCGCGCCTCGTCCAGGTCCTTGAGTTCCTCGGCGTTCTCCTCCGCGGCCAGGCCGCACTTCACGGCGGCGGCGCTCATTAGATGGACCGCGGCGGTCGTGATGACCTCGACCGCGGGGACCTCGGCGATGTCACGCATCTGGTTGTTCACCTCGGCGAGGGTCTCGTCGGGCAGTGCACCGAGATCGGAGGCGCCGTGGTCGTGGGCGGCGTCGTGAGCGTGGGCGGGACCCTGGGACGATGCGGTGTCGGTGAATTCGAAGCGCTCGGAGCGCGGCTGCTCGGACATGGGACCACTGTAGAACAGCGACCTCGCCCGGCGTGGGGCCGTCCCTCAACTGGCCCCGACGCCCCCGCATGCGTTATATTGGTGGACAGTGTGCAAGCGGAGATGACTCCCACCCGCCGCCGCCCGCCGAGTGACGCGATCACTCGGCACTAGGTGCCCGGGTTCGTGACCGAACGACCACGCCGTTTTCATGACGGTCGTGTCGTCTTGGTCTCTGTGTGGTTCTCACCTCCGCTCGCGCGTGCCGCAGCGGAGGTTTTTCGTTGTGGTCCAGGACCCAACCACGGGGAAACCCACGAACTCAGGAGCTTGGCATTAGCGATCCACGTATCAATGACAGAATCCGTGTCCCGGAAGTCCGCTTGGTCGGACCTGGCGGCGAGCAGGTCGGCATCGTTCGCGTTCAGGACGCGCTGCGGCTGGCCCGAGAATCGGATCTCGATCTGGTCGAGGTCGCACCCAACGCCAAGCCCCCCGTGGCCAAGCTCATGGACTTCGGCAAGTACAAGTACGAAGCTGCGGTCAAGGCTCGTGAGGCGCGCAAGAACCAGGCCAACACGGTGCTCAAGGAAGTGCGTTTCCGGTTGAAGATCGACACGCACGACTACGAGACCAAGGTGGGTCACGCCAAGCGCTTCCTCTCCGCGGGGGACAAGGTCAAGGCCATGATCCAGTTCCGCGGTCGTGAGCAGCAGCGCCCCGCGATGGGCGTGCGCCTGCTCGAGCGGCTCGCGGAAGACGTCGCCGAGGTCGGTGTCGTGGAGACCGCGCCCCGCGTGGACGGTCGCAACATGGTCATGGTCATCGGTCCGCTCAAGAACAAGGCGGAGGCTCGCGCTGAGGCCCGCAAGCAGAAGCAGCGGGAGACGTCGCAGTCCGAGAACCAGCGCAAGCAGCGGGTGGACACCTCTAATGCCGAGTCCGTGACCCAGTCCATCGGGGACGCGTTCCCGGCGGAACTGCGTCAGGCGGCCACCGTGCAGGCGGAGAGCTCGCAGAGCGCTCCCATCGCGGCGGAGGACAAGGTCCAGGAGACCGTGGCGCCGGCGTCCGGTACCGAAGCCACCCAGGCTCCGGCGCAGCCCGAGGCTTCTGCACAGCAGGCCACCGCGGACGCCAAGGTCGCAGCGGCCAAGCCGGCGGCGGCGCAGGCGGGTACCGCATCGGCGTCGTCACCCAAGCCCGCAGCGAGCCCCAAGCCCGCTGCAAGCGCGAAGCCGAGTGCGAAGCCCGCACCCGCGAAGCCGAGCGCGGCGGCCAAGCCCGCGGCACCGAAGCCCGGGGCGTTCAAGCCCGGGCCCGCCAAGAAGTAATCGCGGCACAGGAATTGACAGCGTTGGGCGTGTGATCGCCCGACACCAGCATGGTCGCGGCCGTGTGCCGCGACCCACCGGTGTGCCCCACCGGTCGATGTAAAAGGAGACGGTCACCATGCCGAAGATGAAGACCCACAGCGGTGCCAAGAAGCGTTTCAAGCTCACCGGTTCGGGCAAGGTCAAGCGCCAGCAGGCCAACCGCCGCCACTACCTGGAACACAAGTCCTCGCGTCTGACCCGCCGTCTCGCGGGCGACCAGATCGTCTCCACCCCGGGTGAGGCCAAGGCCATCAAGCGGATGCTGGCCAAGTAGGCCCTTCCTCTTCCATTTCGTCAGCGCCGCGTTTGCGCGGCGGGTAGTCATGTTCCGGCAGGGGTCGGAACCGAATCGTTAGGAGTACGCACGTGGCACGTGTGAAGCGGGCGGTCAATGCCCACAAGAAGCGTCGTGAAGTTCTGGAGAAGGCCTCGGGCTACCGCGGTCAGCGGTCCCGGTTGTACCGCAAGGCCAAGGAGCAGATGCTCCACTCGTACACCTACTCCTACAACGACCGTCGCAAGAAGAAGGGCGACTTCCGTCGGCTGTGGATCCAGCGCATCAACGCCGCCGCCCGCGCGAACGGTCTGACCTACAACCGCTTCATCCAGGGCCTGAAGGCCGCTGAGGTCGAGGTGGACCGTCGCATGCTGGCCGAGCTGGCCGTGAGCGACGAGAACGCGTTCGCGACTCTGGTCCGCGTGGCCAAGGACGCCCTGCCGGAGGACACCTCCGCGCCCCGCACCGCCGCCTGAGTGCCGCTGTGACGTTCGTCGAGCGCCTGGAAGACCGGTTGCTGTCCAACCCCCGAGCCGATCGGGTCAAGGACGTGACCGCGTTGACCAGGCGCTCGATGCGTTCCAAGCGCGGATTGTTCCGCGCCGAGGGTCCGCAGAACGTGCGCGAGGCGGTCCGTCTCGCGCTCGCGGATTCTCCCGCTCCCGGGTTGCCGCGGCTCGATGCCGTGTATGTGACCCTGCAGGAGCTCGACCGGCATCCGGGGATCGCTGCGGATCTTGCCGCGGTCGCCGACCGCGGTGACGCGTTCGTCCGGGCGGTCACCCCGGAGGTACTCGCGGCCATGACCGATGCGGTCACGCCGCAGGGGATGCTGGCGGTGTGCCGCTTCCGTTCCTCTGCTTTGGACGCGTCTGAGGCGTCGGGCTCCTCTGACGACGCCGCTCGCGCCATCGGTGCCGCACGCCTGTTGGGCATGCTGGTCCGGGTGCAGGACCCGGGTAACGCCGGCACCGTGATCCGTACCGCGGACGCCGCCGGCGCAGATGCCGTGCTGTGCACTCCCGGCACCGTGGACCCGTTCAACCCGAAATCCGTGCGCTCCTCTGCGGGGTCGCTGTTCCACGTCCCGGTGTTCACGGGCATGGAACTCGCCGCGGTCGTCGCGGCGGCTCGTGAGCACGGCATGGGTGTGCTCGCCGCGGATGGTTATGCCTCCATGACGGTCTCCGAGCTGGCCGACGCCGCGATGCTGCGCGCCGCGGGCATTTCTTCGGGGGACGTGGCGTATCCCCTCGAGCAGCCCACCGCGTGGCTGTTCGGTAATGAGGCGCAGGGACTGTCGGAAGCGGAGGTCGCGGCCGCGGATCTGTCTGTGGCGGTGCCGCTGTACGGGGCCGCCGAATCGCTCAACGTGGCCACCGCCGCGACCGTGTGTCTGTATGCATCGGCGCAAGCCCAGCGCCGGATTTTCGATCGCTGACGCTTCTCTCTCCGCGCTGTCCGAATTGTCGGTGACACACTGAACACCATGACTTCCGATCTCCCCGCGCGCTTCCGGACCCAGGTGGTCGGGGTGGCCCTCCTCGACGACGCACATCACCCCACCGCGTTCCTCGCCGCCCAGCGCGCCTACCCCGAGACATTGCGCGGGCTGTGGGAGTTCCCGGGCGGCAAGCAGGAGCCGGAGGAGAGCGCCGAGGACGCACTCGTGCGCGAATGCGCGGAGGAGCTGTCGGTGCGGGTGGAGCTTCTGGCTGAAATCTCAGGCCCCCATGCTCAGGGATGGCCACTGTCCGAGAAGGCCGCGATGCGAGTGTGGACCGGAACCACTGCGGATACACCCGTGGTGGGCACCGATCACCTGGCCGTGCGGTGGGTTCCGTCGAGCGACCCCGACGCCGTACTGGCCTTGCCGTGGATCCCGGCGGACCTTCCGATCGTGCGGGCATTGCTGGGACAGCTCGCCCCATGACCCCGCCGGGTCAGCGGACGCCATGGGTCCTCCACTAGACTGACCCTGCCCGCACCGGCCACGCTGCGGGCATTTGCACGAAAAGCGGCTCACCCACCGGGGGAGCGAGCTCGTGAGAACACCGTCCGCCAGTAGGAACGCGAGAAACCATGTCCGAGACCACACCGTCCGCCGCGGTGGACCCCACCGACGAGGCCGGGGTGACGGCCGCCCTCGAGCACGCACTGCGTGAGATCGAGGCCGCCGCCGACCTCTCCGAGCTGAAGACCGTTCGCCTGGCCCACACGGGGGAGAAATCCCCGCTGGCGCTGGCCAACCGTGCGATCGGTGGGCTGGACAAGGCCGCCAAGGCCACCGCGGGCAAGCTGGTGGGGCAGGCCCGCGGACGCGTGAACAAGGCGCTCGCGGCACGCGCCACCGTGCTCGAGGAGGAGAGGGATGCCCGCATCCTCGTGGAGGAAGCGGTGGACGTCACGGCGGCCACGCGGCGTCGTCGGCTGGGCGGACGGCACCCCCTGACCAACCTGATGGACCACATCGGGGACATCTTCGTGGGCATGGGCTGGGAGGTCGCGGAGGGACCGGAGCTCGAGCACGAGTGGTTCAACTTCGACTCGCTGAACTTCAAGCCGGACCATCCGGCGCGGCAGATGCAGGACACGTTCTTCGTGGACCCGCCGTCGTCACACCTGGTGCTGCGCACACACACCTCACCCGTGCAGATGCGCTCGCTGCTGGAGCGCGAGCTGCCGGTGTATGTGGTGTGCCCGGGCAAGACCTACCGCACGGATGAACTGGACGCGACCCACACCCCGGTGTTCCACCAGGTGGAGGGCATCGCCGTGGACGAAGGGCTGTCCATGGCGGACCTCAAGGGCACCCTCACCCACTTCGCGCGCACCATGTTCGGCCCGGAGGCCGCGATCCGGTTGCGGCCCAACTACTTCCCCTTTACCGAACCTTCCGCGGAGCTGGACGTGTGGCACCCCACCGCCAAGGGCGGACCGCGGTGGATTGAGTGGGGTGGCTGCGGCATGATGCACCCCAACGTGCTGCGGGCCGCGGGGATCGACCCCGAGCGCTACTCGGGGTTCGCGTTCGGCATGGGCATCGAGCGGACCCTGATGTTCCGCAACAACGTCCCGGACATGCACGACATGGTCGAGGGCGACGTCCGTTTCAGCGAACACTTCGGGATGGAGATCTAGAGCAATGCGAGTTCCTTTGTCATGGCTGCGCGAGTACGCGCCCGTTCCCGAGGACGCCACCGCGGAGGACGTCCTGGCCACCCTCGTGAAGGTGGGTCTTGAGGAGGAGGACGTCCACCGCCCCTCCGACTTCCTCTCCGGTCCGATCGTGGTGGGCCAGGTGCTCTCCATGGAGCCCGAGACCCACTCCAACGGCAAGACCGTGAACTGGTGCTCCGTGCGCGTGGTGCCGGAGGGCCATGAGCAGACGCTGACGGGCAAGGGCATCGACCCCTCGGGCGTCCAGGGAATCATTTGCGGTGCCCACAACTTCTCGGTGGGTGACAAGGTGGTCGTCGCCCTTCCGGGTGCGGTGCTGCCGGGTGACTTCCGGATCTCCGCGCGCAAGACCTACGGCCACATCTCGGCAGGCATGATCGCCTCCGTGCGCGAGCTCGGCATTGGCGACGACCACGACGGCATCCTGGTGCTGTCTCGGATCGGGCTGGACCCCGAGATCGGCTCCGACGCCCTGGAGCTGCTGGGTCTCTACGACTCGGCGGCGGAGGTCAACGTGACCCCGGACCGCGGGTACGCGTTCTCGATCCGCGGGATCGCCCGCGAGTACTGCCACGCGGTGCGCGTACCGTTCACGGATCCCGTGGCGGAGCTCGCGCCGCGGGTGCCCGCGTCCACCGAGGACGGGTTCCCCGTGACCGTGTCCGACGACGCCCCGATCCACGGCCGCGCCGGGTGCAACCGCTTCGCGGTGCGCATCGTGGAGAACGTGGATCCATCCATCCCGTCCCCGCAGTGGCTCGTGTCGCGGTTGCGCCTGGCCGGGATCCGCTCCCTGAGCCTGCCCGTGGACATCTCCAACTACGTGATGCTCGAGTACGGCCAGCCGATCCATAACTACGACGCGGACACCCTGCAGGGCGGGATTACCGTGCGCCGTGCGCGGGCCGGAGAGAAGCTGACCACGCTGGACGACAAGTCCCGTGAGCTGAACACCGAGGACCTCGTGATCGCGGACGAGTCCGGTCCCGTGGGCCTCGCCGGCGTCATGGGCGGTGCCGCGACCGAGGTCGGGGAGAACACCACGCGCGTGCTCGTGGAGGCCGCTCGCTTCGACGAGGTCTCGATCGCCCGCACCGCCCGCCGACACAAGCTTCCCTCGGAGGCGTCCAAGCGATACGAGCGCGGCGTGGACCCGCAGCTCGCGCCGGTTGCTGCGCAGCGCGTCGTCGACCTCCTCGTGGAGCTGGCCGGCGGCACGGACTCCGGGCGGGTCACGGACGTGGACCACACGGACCGCCCCGCCGCGATCGAGCTGCCCGCGGGCTACCCTGCGGCGCGCGTTGGAGTGGACTACTCTCCAGAGGTCGTCGAGCGCAGCCTCGTGGCCATCGGCGCCGAGGTCACGGAGACCGCGGACGGCTGGACCGTGGTCCCGCCGTCGTGGCGCCCGGATCTGCTCGAGAAGGAGGACCTCGTCGAGGAGGTCGCGCGTCTGGACGGCTACGACAAGATCCCCGATCGCCTTCCCGTGGCGCCTCCCGGGCGCGGCTTCACGCGCTCGCAGGCCGCACGACGCCGCGTGGCCAATACGCTCGCGGCCGCCGGGCTCACCGAGGTGCTCAGCTACCCGTTCGTGTCCCAGGCGGACAACGACCTGTGGGGCAGCGCGGACGGTGAGCACGTGGCGTCGATCAAGCTCGCGAACCCCATCAGCGAGGCCCAGTCCCTGCTGCGGGTGAGCATCCTGCCCGGGCTGCTCGAGGTGCTCAAGCGCAACCACTCGCGCGGACTGCGGGACCTGGCCCTCTACGAGATGGGCCACGTGTTCCTCGCGGACGGCTACACCCCGGACACCCAGCCCATCCCGCCGCTCGGCGTGCGCCCGGCCGCTCCGGAGCTCGAACGGCTCGACGCCGCCGTCCCCGACCAGCCGCGCAGGCTCGCCGCGGTGCTCACGGGGCACGACGCCGCTGCAGGCCCGTGGGTTGCGCCGCGCACCCTGGACTGGCAGGACGCGCTCGACGTCGCCGTGCTCGCCGCACGCAGCGTGGGCGTGGAGCTGAAGGTCACCCAGGGCTCGCATCACGCGTTCCACCCCGGGCGCACCGCGCAGCTGAGCACTCAGGACGGCGCCGTGATCGGTATGGCGGGAGAGCTGCACCCCAAGCTCGTCGCGGCCCAGGGGTTGCCCGAGCGCACGTGCGCCGTGGAACTCGACCTGTCCGCGCTGCTCGATCGTGAGGCCTCGGCGGTCACCGCCCAGGTGATCTCGGGCTACCCCGCGGCCACCCAGGATGTCGCACTCGTGGTGGACGCGAGCGTCCCCGCGGCGGACCTGCTGACCACGGTGCGTCGGGGAGCGGGCGAGTTGCTCGAAGCCGCCGAGGTCTTCGACGTGTATGCGGGCAAGGGCATCCCCGAGGGCAAGAAGTCCGTGGCGATCGCCCTGCGGTTCCGGGCCGCGGACCGCACCCTCACCGCGGACGAGGCCTCCCAGGCCCGTGAGAACGCGGTGGATGCGGCCCACAGGGAGCACGGCGCTGAGATCCGAAGCTGATCACCCCCCCACCAGCCAGGAGAAGTCATACCGTGAGCCACGACACCCAGGAACTCATCGATTTCGACGAGCACGACCAGGAGACACGACCCGGTGGTACCCGAGGATGGTGGATCGTCCTCATCGTGCTGCTGGGGGCAGTCGTGACCCTGGCGCTGGGGTTGGCCTCGGCGTTGTCCTTCGACAAGGCCTCCCGGCTGGAGGAGTGGGCGGGGGAGTCGATGGTTGTCTCCGGGACGTACCAGACACTCACCAAGGACCTCGTGACCCAGGACTACAACGGGATCTACGCGGGCATCATGCCCAAGAACGAGCTGACCGAACGCTACCCGTTCGACAACCGGCTCGACGATCCCATCAAAAAGACCGAGGGGAACCAGATCACGTTCCGCGGCACCCAGACGGGTGTCCAGGACTCCGACTTCCCGCGGGAGGTGGACGCCCTGCTCGCGGAGCAGAACGGTCACCTGACGGTCTTGGAGACGGGCGAACCCGGCTCCTACGGGGACAGCGGGGTGACGGACTCGATGGTCACCGGCCAGCGGGTCCGCGCCGCGGCACTCGGGATGGGCGCGCTGTTCTGCATCGGCCTCACGGCCTGGGGCGCGCGCCGCGTGCACCGCGGGGTGCGGGCAGGCACCTAGAGCAGGGCCGGATCACCAGCGCTTCCGAGGGCGTCATCCACCGACCTGGAGAAGCCGCGCATCCTCGCCAGCTGGAGCTCCGAGCACAGCGATCCGTCAGGGACCAACGCGGCAGCCAATCAGCCGCCCACCGCGACCCCGTAGCACGGACCACCCTCACCCCCGCCCCGGCCGCACCCGCGGTCTAGGGGCTCCAGCGTGCCCTGAACCACCGTCATCGTGAAGGGAATCACCGTGCCCACGCCTTCCACCCGCACCCGGCCTCTGGCCTTCATCACCGGCGCCTCCAACGGCATCGGCACCGACATCGCCCGCGAGCTGGCCACTCGCGGCTACGACATCATCGGCACCGGACGCAGCGACTCGATCGATACCGTCGCTGAGCAACTGCGTGCGCTTGGCGCGACCGTTTACCCAGTGCGGGCGGACCTGCGCACCTACGAGAACATGGAAAAGCTTTGGGATCAGGTTGAAGCCATTGCCCGCCCGCCGGACGTCGCGGTTCTCAACGCCGGGGAGCAGCTCGTGCGGGCCGTCCGCGAAGCGGGCGAGCCGGATCTTGGGTCTCTGGAGGTCCGCGAGGATCGCGACCGTCGCCCCGGCTCCGCCGAGGCGCGCCGCAGGTTCTCGTAGGAGGTGTCGTGCACGGAGCGGTCGCCGTGGCTCATGTTGAGCCGGGCCACGTTCATGCCGGTCCGGATCGCCTCGGAGAGGTTCTCGTACGAGGAGATGGCCGGGCCTATCGTGGCCACGATCTTTGCTCGCCGCATGGGGGCTTCATGTCGTCAGTACTGAGGGATAAGGGATCAGAGAAGGGGGAGGGGTCGCACTGTTGCTCCGGGGTGGACGTGCACGGTTACTCTCAGCGGCCGAAGAGGACTTTGGCCTCGTCCCAGCGGTGCTGGAGGACGGTCTTGAGCCCCTCGAGCGCCTCGGCGAAGTCGATGCGGACCATGTCCGTGCCGCGGATGGCGACCATCCGGCCCCACTGCTTCTCGTGCACGAGGTCGACCACGGCCATCCCGAAGCGGGTGGCCAGCACCCGGTCGAAGCCCGTGGGGCGCCCCCGCGCTGAATGTGCCCGAGCGTGGTGTTGCGGGTCTCGATGCCGGTGAGGCGCTCGATCTCCTGCGTGACGTACTCCCCGATCCCGCCCAGCCGGGGAGGGCCGTCGGCCTCGGTGCCCTTCCCCGCCAGCACGTCCTCGTGATCCTCGGGGACGAAGCCCTCGGCGACGACCACCAGCGGGGACCGGCCCCGGTCGTAGACCTCCCGCACCCACGCGCAGACCTGGTCCATGGAGACCTTCTGCTCCGGGATCAGCACCGCGTGGGCCCCGGCGGACATCCCCGAGAGCAGGGCGATCCACCCGACGTCGCGGCCCATGACCTCGGCGACCATGCACCTGTGGTGGGACTCCCCGGTGGTGCGCAGCCGGTCCATGGCGTGGGTGACGATGGACACGGCGGTGTCGAAACCTAAGGTGTAGTCGATGACCTGCAGGTCGTTGTCGATGGTCTTGGGCACCCCCACCACGGGCAGGCCGGCCTCGGCCAGCCGTGCGGCCCCGGCGAGAGTGCCCTCCCCGCCGGTGGCCACGATCGCGTCGATGTGGTGGCGTTCGAGCATCACCCCGATGCTCCCGGGTCCGCCGCCGGGACCGGAGTAGGGGTGGGTGCGGGAGGTGCCCAGGATGGTCCCGTCCTCCCGGGCCAGGCCGCGGACCCGAGTGCGGGGCAGGTCCATCGTGTCGCCGTCCACGACCCCGCGCCAGCCGTCGCGGAAGCCCACGAACTCGTACTCGTAGGTCTTGATCCCGTGCAGCACCGCGGCGCGGATCACGGCGTTGAGTCCGGGTCAGTCCCCGCCGCTGGTCAGTACTCCGATCTTCATCCGTAGGGTCTCCTGGGGGATAGGGGCAAGGGTGGCGGGCATGAGCCGCTGAGGCGGGGTGGACCTGGCCACCTCGTGAGCTCGGTGATCTGCGGTCGGTGATCCGGCTACGGCAAGGGCGGTGCCGTGCAGTAGGCATTGGCGGGCAGCGCCGATGATCCCGGCGGCGTTGGACAGCTGGGCGGGCACGATGGGGGTATCCAGGTGCAGGTGGGGGAGGAAGTCCTCGTGCCGGGCCGAGATCGCGCCCCCGACGACGATCAGGTCGGGGGAGAGCAGGAACTCCAGGTGGCCCAGTTCCAGGTTCGGGACCAGCCATCCGTCGACGAACAGGGCCGAGCCAATCCCGGTGCCCAGGAGCAGGACCAGCACGGTGCCGCGGGCGGGGCGGCCCTCGGGTCCGCGGCCGGCGCCGTAGCGGACCTCGGCCAGCCCGGCCGCGTCGGCGTCGTTGAGCGCGTGCACGGGCCGGCCCAGCCGGTCGGTGAGGAAGCACTCGACCTCCAGGCCGATCCAGGTGCTGTCGATGTTCGCGGCCGAACGCGCCACGCCCTCGCGGGCGATGGTGGGCAGGGCCACCCCACGTTGGCCTCCTGATGTGGGGCCTGGGGCCGGGAGGACAGCTGGTGGAGCAGAACTCCGAGTACCTCGGCGACCGCCTGCGGGGTGATGGGCACGGGAGTGGGCAGTTGGAGAATCGGGGTGATAGGTGTGCCGTCGGCGGTGTCCTCGACCGCGTACTTGATCATGGTGCCGCCCATGTCGACGCCGATGTGGTGGCGGTACAGGGTGGACCACCCTTTGGTGGCCGTGCTGGGGCTGTCACTGTGTGTTGGTGAGGTGGACGTTCGTATTCGATTTTTTGAAGGAGTCAGCGCGGGTGGGACGCTCGGCATCGGTGGAGCCGCCCGTCGAACAGAGCGGGCGGCTCCACGGGCGCTGGGTGCCGATGGCAGGTCCTGTGCCTGGCTTAGTCGGGCAGACGCCGGCCGGTGGCGGCGTCGAAGAGGTGGACGTGCTCCAGGGTCGGAACGACCCAAATTGTGGTGTTGGGTGCCGGTGGGGTGCGGCCCTCGACGCGGACGATGAACTCGTGGGCGCCCGGGTCGTCCTCGGCCCCGGTGGTGTTGTCCACCGGCACCACCATGTTGGCGGCGGTGACGGGTGCGAGGTGGCCGTAGACGAAAGCGTCGGCGCCGAGTTCCTCAACGACGTCGGCCACGATCGGCAGCCCTTCGCCTTCGGGGGCGGGGTGGAGGTCCTCGGGGCGGATGCCGATGGTGACCTTGGCCTCGGTCAGCGCATTCCGCTGGGCATCGGTCAGCGGAATCCTCACCGTGCCCAGCTGTACGGTGCCGCCGGTGAGTGGGGCACGGAAGAGGTTCATGGTCGGCGAGCCGATGAACCCGGCGACGAACTCCGTGGCCGGGGCATCGTAGAGCGCCCGGGGGGTGTCGACCTGCATGAGGTGCCCGTCCTTGAGCACCGCCACCCGGTCGCCCATGGTCATCGCCTCGACCTGGTCATGGGTGACGTAGACGGTGGTGACCCCGAGTCGGCGGGTGAGGGAGGCGATCTGGGTGCGGGTTTGGACCCGCAACTTGGCGTCCAGGTTCGACAGCGGCTCGTCCATCAGGAACACCTGGGGGGAGCGCACGATGGCCCTTCCCATGGCCACGCGCTGGCGCTGGCCGCCGGAGAGGGCCTTGGGTTTGCGGTCGAGGTAGTCGGTGAGGTCCAGGATCTTGGCGGCCTCCTCGACCCGGGCCCGGCGTTCGGCGGCGGGGACCTTGGCGATCTTCAGGGCGAAGCCCATGTTCTCGGCCACGGTCATGTGCGGGTAGAGGGCGTAGTTCTGGAAGACCATCGCGATGTCGCGGTCGCGGGAGGGGACGTCGGTGACGTCGCGGTCGCCGATGAGGATCCGCCCGTCGGTGACCTCCTCCAGCCCAGCGAGCATGCGCAGGGTCGTGGACTTCCCGCATCCCGAAGGTCCGACGAGCACGAGAAACTCCCCGTCGGCGATGGACAGGTCCAGACCGGTCACGGAGGGCCGTTCGGCGCCGGGGTACTGACAGGTGACACGGTCATAACGAACAGAGGACATAGTGGATTTCCTTCCGAGTCTCCCCAGGTGGCCCTGCGGGATAGTGGGATGTGGAGCGGCACCGGATGGCGCCGAGAGGTGTGGTGTGACGAAGAGCCGGACGGCGCGGCGGAGCCGGGGACAACTCGCAGCCCTGTCGGTCGTTTGTCCGCCGCGAAAAGAACGTTGATGGACTCGTTGGTTTTGATGCGGATCGACGCGGGCGGTGGTTGGCCCAGATATCTTCGAACACCGGAACTAGCAGGTCCGGCCCACCGCTCACCTGTGCACCGTTGGTGACGGCATCTCAATGGTTCATCGGCTCAAGGCGGGCCTCCGGGACGCGGAAGAGCGGTGTCCGTACTTGCTCCATCCCGATTGCTAACCAAGCTCGGAGCGTCCGTCCGGTTACTGGGCAGCGACCCAAACGCGTCGGCACGCACCGGCACTTCCTGGTCGCTGGCCGTGGAGTGGGCGTGGGTGGTCTCGGCGAACTCGACGGTCAAGCCGTCGGGACCGCCGAGCGACGTTCCCCGGTGCACCATGGAGGGCACCTGACTTTTCGAGAGTTGGCCGAGGGCAGACACGTTCTCCCTGACTAGGTGCAACCGAAACGGCCCGGTCGGGTCGGAAACGGTCGTTGGCTTCAGGGTCGCAACGGTCACGTCGGCTCCGGACAGATTGTTCTTGTGTGGTTCACGCCATATTAGAAGCAACATGGACGAACATCAAGTATGTTAAAATAAACACAAAATTGTTTGAATGGTGGGGTTTGCCACCACGACGCGCCTCTCCGCGCCGTCCCCGATCCAGGAGGACTCATGTCCGAGATGCTTCCCGACCGCCGACGGCGGAAGATCCTCGACCGGGTGCGTGCGGCCGGTGCCGTGCGGGTGGCCGACCTAGCCGCCGAACTGAGCGTGTCCGACATGACGGTGCGCCGCGACCTGGACCGGCTGGCCCGTGACGGCGAACTGCAGAAGGTCCACGGCGGGGCCAAGCTGCCCGCGGGGTCCTCCGCCGTCGAGCCCGGCTTTATGCACAAGTCCGAGCTGCAGCTGCCAGAGAAGGCGGCGATCGCGGCGGCCGCGGAGTCGATGGTGGAGCCGGGGATGTCAGTCTCGCTGAACTCGGGGACCACGACCTACGCCCTGGCCCGTGCCCTGCGCCGGATTCCCGAGATCACGGTGGTGACCAACTCTCCGCGTATCGCCGATGCGCTCCAGGACGCGCCGGCCACGGGGCAGACCGTGGTGCTGCTGGGCGGCGTACGGACCCCCTCCGACGCGCTGGTGGGTCCGCTGGCCACGACCGCACTGCTCACGATGCATGTGGACGTGTGCTTCATGGGCGTCCACGGGATCAGCGAGCGGGAGGGTCTGACCACCCCCAACATGATGGAGGCCGAGATCAACCGCCTCTTCCTGCAGCGCTGCGACCGCAGCGTGGTGCTGGCCGACTCCACCAAGTGGGGCCTGGTCGGCCTCTACCGCATCGCCGACCTGGACGGGGTCGACACCGTCGTGATGGACGACGGTGTCGACCCCGCGGCCCGCGAAATCCTGAGTCAATACGTTCCCGATCTGCGACTGGAGCCCGTCCGATGACCTCTCCCGCCCCCGCCGAGCGCGCCACCGCACCGCTGATCGCGCACCGCACCCACCACCTCGCCGACGGCCGGGAGGCCGTATTCTTCTCCGACCGCGGCACCCCGCCGGTGGAGCAGGTTACCGACCGCCGGCCCCTGGATGCCCGCTCCGGGCACGGCGAGGTGCGCTTCGACCGCCTGACCGGGGAGTGGGTGGCCGTGGCCGCCCACCGCCAGACCCGCACCTACCTGCCCCCGGTCGACCAGTGCCCGCTGTGCCCGAGCACGGGCGGGCGGGAATCCGAGATCCCCACCGAGGACTTCGACGTCGTCGTCTTCGAGAACCGCTTCCCCTCCCTGGGTCCGCAGCTGGGGGTGCTGCCGGACCCGCAGGACGCGGGGGAGCGGTCCCTGTGGGGTGTCCCGTCCCCGGCCGTGGGGCGGTGCGAGGTGGTGGTTTTCACACCCGAGCACCAGGGCTCCTTCGCGTCCCTGCCCTTCGAACGGGCGCGCACCGTGGTGGAGGCCTGGGCCCAGCGCACCGAGGCGCTCTCGGCAATGGTCGGGATCCGCCAGGTCTTCCCCTTCGAGAACCGTGGGGAGCAGATCGGGGTGACCCTGCACCACCCGCACGGGCAGATCTACGCCTATCCCTATCCGGCTCCGCATGCCGCCCGGCTGGCCGCCCGCTCCCGCGCGCACCTGGCCGCCACGGGCCGGGCCCTGATGGGCGAGATCCTCGCCGACGAGGCCGCGGCGGGGGACCGCATGGTGATCGAGGGCGAGCACTTCTCCGCCTACGTCCCCTACGCCGCGCGCTGGCCCCTGGAGATCCATCTGGTCCCGCACCGCCAGGTCCCGGACCTGGCTGCCCTCACCGGGGCCGAGCGCGATGAGCTGACGGTCCTCTACCGCGATCTGGTGCAACGGGTGGACCGGCTCTACGACACGCCGACCCCCTACATCGCCGCCTGGCACCAGACCCCCGTGAACGCGGCCGACCGCGAGGCCGGGTGGCTGCACCTGCAGCTGACCAGCCCGCGCCGGGCCGAGGACAAACTGAAGTTCCTCGCCGGTTCCGAGGCCGCCATGGGCGCGTTCATCAACGACGTCACCGCCGAACAGACCGCCGCACGCCTGAGGGGGACTGCACGATGACCGATGAGCAGATCGATCACCACGAACACATCCGGGCCGAGGAGCACGCCCGCCGCTTCACCGAGGTGTACGGCCACGCCCCGGACGGGGTGTGGCGGGCCCCCGGGAGGGTGAACCTCATTGGGGAGCACACCGACTACAACGACGGGTTCGTGCTCCCCTTCGCCATCGACCGCACGGCGATGGTCGCCGTGCGGCTGCGCCGGGCCGCGGAGCCTGATCACGAGACGGTGGAGTTGGCCTCCACCTACGCCCCCGAGGGGGAGCGGCTCTCCCGCGCACGGTTCACGGTCCCCGGGCTCACACCAGGCGCCGTCGGTGACTGGGGCGCCTACCCCGCCGGGGTGGTGCACGCCCTGGGCACCCTGGACGGGGTGGAAGTCCCCGGCTTCGAGCTGCTGCTGGACTCCACCGTGCCGGTCGGGGCGGGGCTGTCCTCCTCCCACGCGGTGGAGGTCGCCACGATCGTGGCGCTCAACGACCTGCTGGGCCTGGGCCTCGACGCCCCGGCCATGGCGCGGCTGACCCAGCGGGCCGAGAACGAGTTCGTCGGCGCGCCCACCGGGATCATGGACCAGTCGGCCTCGCTGATGGGCCGGGCCGGCTCCGCCCTGTTCCTGGACTGCCGCTCCCTGGAGTCCGAGCTCGTGCCCCTGCCGGTGGCCGAGCACGGGCTGCGAGTCCTGGTGATCGACACGAAGGTCGCCCACTCCCACGCCGATGGCGGCTACGCCGCCCGCCGTACCGCCTGTGAGCGCGCCGCCGCCGCCCTCGGGGTGGCCTCCCTGCGCGACATCCCCGCCGACGCCGACCTGGCCGCCCTGGACCAGGAAGTGGCCCGTCGGGTGCGGCACGTGCTCTCCGAGAACCGCCGGGTCCTGCAGGCGGTACAGCTCCTGCGCGACGGCGACGTGGCCGGGGTCGGGGGCCTGCTCACGGCCTCCCACGCCTCCCTGCGCGAGGACTACGAGGTCTCCTGCCCCGAGCTGAACCTCGCCGTCGACACGGCCCTGGCCGCCGGAGCACTCGGGGCCCGGATGACCGGGGGAGGCTTCGGCGGCTCCGCCATCGCCCTCGTCCCCGCGGACCGGGAGGAGCAGGTCCGCAACGCCGTCCTGCGCGGCTTCGGCAGCCTGAAGACCCCCGACATCTTCACGGTCCTCCCGGCGGACGGCGCGCAGCGGCTGTGATCTGGTTGGTGACCGGCGGCGCCGGTACATCGGGTCCCACGTCCTCAGGGCGTTCGACGACGCCGGCATCGCCGTCGTGGCCCTCGACTCGCTCGTCAGCGGCCACCGCGCGTTCGTGCCCGGCCCGATCCCGTTCGTCCACGCCGACGTCCTGGACACCGGCACCGTGACGCAAGCGCTTCGCGACCACGACGTCAGCGGTGTCGTGCACCTGGCCGGGTACAAGTATGCCGGGGAGTCCGTCAGGAACCCGTTGCTGATCTACGAGCAGAACGTCACGGGGACCGCTCACCTGCTCACCGCCATGGAGAGGGTCGGGGTGCGGAACATGGTCTTCTCCTCGTCGGCCGCCGTGTACGGCAGGCCCCGGGCCGGCCTCGTCACGGAGGGCACTCCCACTCTCCCGGAGTCGCCCTGCGGGGAGAGCAAGCTCATCGGGGAGTGGCTGATCCGTGACCAGAGACGGGCCCGGGGGTTGCGTCACACCTCGCTGCGGTACTTCAACGTAGTCAGTTCCGGGACGCTGGAGCTCCACGACACCAGTCCCCACAACCTCTTCCCCCTCGTCCTGACCGCACTGGCCGAGGGCCGCCGACCGAAGATCTTCGCCACGGACTACGACACCCCAGACGGCACCTGCGTCCGCAACTACGTCCACGTCGGCGATCTCGCCGCAGCACACGTGGCCGCGGGCCGGGCTCTCGAGTCGGCCGCACCCTGGAGCCGGTCTACAACCTCGGCTCCGGGACGGGTGTCTCCGTGCGGGAGATCATGGAGACCACCGCCCGCATCACCGGCATCGACTTCACGCCCGAGTTGTGCGACCGCCGCCCCGGCGACCCGGCCCGGATCGTCGCCGACGGAACACTGGCCGCCCGCGACCTCGACTGGAGGATGCGCCACACGCTCGAGAACATGGTCGCCGGCGCCCGCGCCGCGCACCGGTAGATCGCCCACATTGCCTATGACAGTCCGAACTCTGCGAAGCCACCGTCCTGCACTTCCCACAGGACCGATCTGCACTTCTGCCCGTTGGCGCGTTGCCAGACCTCATCAGGTCAACGGCTGCATTGATGATCCTCTCCGCGTTTACTCTGCGCGTCATCGTAATGGTTGGAGGCCTGAAGAAACCTGGCCATGCGGTTGAATCCCTGGGCAGCCGTGCAGGCATCGGCGGTGTCTGCGGTGGAAGATCGTCCCTCATTTTTTGCGGTCAATGGCGGGAATGCTCAGACATTATTCTTCTCAGGAACCAGTCTGAACGTTGACGTTTCAGCTTTTTCCTCATTAAGTCGAACGATGCGGCTAGACATGTATCTCCTTTGGCTTCTAATTCAATGCTATTAGCGGTGCCTAACAGATTCTAGGAGAGACTCATGACATCGTTCATGCTGGTTGCTGGCGGCTACACGGCGGTTGTCGACACCTTTTCAGCTACGCTTTGTTCGCTCGAGTACGAAGGCAGACCTCTCATAGTCGCCCATACTCCGGGCGTCGCCAATGTAGACTACAGAGGCGTCGTGTGTGCCCCCTGGCCGAACAGATTGGCTGACGGCCAGTACCGGTTCGGCGGTCGGCATTATCAGGTTCCTGTCAATGAGCCCGAAAAAGGGACAGCGTTGCACGGACTCGGGGTCTTCCGGGACTGGGAGGTCTTGTCCAACAGTAAGAGTGAAGTCGTACTCGCTTTGCGACTGGGCTCGGACGCAGGGTATCCCTTTTCCGTACGGGTGGAAGCCCGATACATGGTAAGTCGGGACGGCTTGCACGCCGAGATTCGCGGCGTTAATGAGGGGCAGACGGCAGCACCATATGGTTCTTGTCCACACCCATACCTGGTGGCTGGGTCTGGGTGCGTCAATGATTGGACGCTCGAACTGGAAGCGGATCATTACTTGAGCGTCTCTTCTCAGCGTATGCTCCCGACGGCGCTTACCCCCACCGCCGAAGGGCCTTTCGACTTCCGCTCCGGGCGCGGCATCGAACAGATGCCCATCGACAATGCCTTTACTGGCGTGGCCGTCTCGTCGCGCGGAAGATGTATCGCCCGCCTCACGGCGTGCGACGGTCACGGAGCACTGCTCAGCTGGGACCCTCGCGCCAAGTGGGTGCAGATCTACACCGGGGACCACCTCCGGGACAACCCACGTGGCGGTTTGGCTGTCGAACCGATGGACTGCCCGCCAGACGCTTTCAACTCCGGCGAAGACTTGGTCGTCCTCGACCCCGGGGTTGAGCACTCACTGTCCTGGGCGCTGGAGGCTTTCTAGTGTCCTGGTCCGACCGAAGACAGAATAGGTGCCGAGTGGGATCCTCGCCGCGCTTGAAGGCTGCGGGGCGTGGATCCTGACCCAGCAACCGCAACGTGATCCATGCCGCGTGTGCACACGGTGTGCTTCCGTCCTACTCGGCCGATTCGCCGGGCATCCCACCTGCCCTGTGCTGACAGAGACGAGACCACGCATTCCGGTCTCCTCCTGCTCGAGTCGGAGTAAGTTGCCTATCGCACACGCAGTCCGACGACGAAGGAGTGCGTCGCGGGCCACAGCTGGTGCTGTGGGAGCACGTCCGGTCCGCAGGCCCGCGAGCCGATGCCGTGCTGGGCGGCGTCGAGGTAGAGGTGGACGCGTTCGCTCAGGGGCAGCTCGTGCGGGTGGGCGGCGGCTGCCAGTTCCTGGGCGGTGTGCCGGGAGGCTGTGAACCCAGGGCGTCCGACCTGCCCGCCGCCGAGTTGGTTAAAGGACTGCAGCTCAAGGTTGGGCCCCTCGCCGCCGGACAGGTGCAACCAGCGTACGTTGGGGCGGTGTCCCGTCTCCTGCGGCCGGGCGTAGCGCACTGCGAGCTTGTCGATGGTGCGCTCGTGCACGGCGACGAGTGCCGCCACGGCCACGTCGGCGTAGGACTCCTCGGGCCCAGGGCCGAACCACCGGGCGTGGTCGAGGGTCCCGGGCAGGCCCAGTCGCACGCCGACCCGGGGCCAGGTCCCTTCCCAGGGTCCACGCGGGGCGATGTCGACACGCATGACGAGCACGTCGCCGTCCGCCAGGTACGTCAGGTTCGTCTCGATGCCCATGGATGTTGCGGCGGCGCCGCTGCGGATGCGCACGATGAGTCGGTCGTCGAGGACCTGGACCTCGTGGGTTCGGTGGACCAGCCGATCCAAACCGCGCCGCGTCCAGCGCTCGGCGGAGGACGGTCCGGGCACGCCGAGGCCGCCGGTCTCCTCGGGCGAGGCCTCCTCGAGGCTGCCCTGACCCGAGCCGCGGTCGTTGTCGGTCGGCGCCCGCCACAGCTCGGGCGTCGGCCCGTCGACCGCCATCCCGCCGAGCCGGGTGAGCCGCCCGGTGCGCGCGTCGAAGCGGGCTGGGCCGAGAGTGATCTCCCCGCCGGCCTGCCGGGGTGCGGTGCTGCCCGTGGCGGGCGGTGCCGCCGGGCGGGGCGAACGCCACGTGAACCGGGAAGCGGTGAGATCGACCTGACAAGCACTGATCACGTGTCCGGCCGGCCCCCACGCCGCGGGGCGGGCCAGCGCTGCGACGAGCCGCAGCCAGACCTCGCTTCCCTGGCCGCCCACCCGGGAAAGTGCCGTCCTGACCGGGCCGGGCAGGACGATGTGTGCGGTGGAGCCCGCTGATACCGGCGGGACGTCGAGGTTGTCTGAGGCCATTGTCTCGCCGTCGACCTCGACCGCCCACCGGAAGGTGAGGTCGGTGGTGTCTGCAGTGTGCCGGTCGTTCGTCACGAGGACGGCGTCCGCGTCGCCCGTCAGCGTGAGACGGACAGGGGCGACGACGGCGGCGTACTCGGCCAGACCGGGGGAGGGCGTGCCGTCGGAGAGGATCATCCCGTCGGTGATGAAGTTGCCGTCGTGGATGACCTCCCCGAAGTCGCCGCCGTAGGCGTAGAACGGGGTGCCGTTCCCGGTGGTGGTCAGCAGGCCGTGGTCGCGCCACTCCCACACGAATCCGCCGTGGACGCGGGGGTAGGCGCGGATGCGCTCGTCGTACTCAGCGATCGCGCCCGGCCCGTTGCCCATGGCGTGGATGTACTCGCACATGACGAAGGGACGACGTCGCAGCCGCGCCCCCTGCGCGGGACTGCACGCCATGAGCCGCCCGTGCTCCCCACCGATGGCGTCGATCTCCTCCAGGGCGGGGTACATGCGCGAGTAGACGTCGGTGTACTCCCCGGTCTGGTCGCCCTCGTAGTGCACGGGGCGGCCCGGGTCGCGGCGGTGCACCCAGGCAGACATGGCGGCGAGGTTCTGCCCGGTGCCGGCCTCGTTCCCCAGCGACCACATGACGATGCTGGGGTGATTCTTGTCCCGCTCGACGGTGCGGGCGATCCGGTCGAGGTAGGCGTGGCGCCAGCGAGGGTCGTCGCTGGGGTTCTCCCGCCAGCCGACCTCCTCGAAGCCGTGGGTCTCGAGGTCACACTCGTCCATCACCCAGAAGCCGAGCTCGTCGGCGAGATCGAGCACGCCCGGGTGCGGCGGGTAGTGGCTCGTGCGGATCGCGTTGACGTTGTACCGCTTCATCAACTCCAGGTCGGCCCGGGCGTGCTCCGGGTCGAAGACCCGACCCCTCGTGGCCTCAATCTCGTGGCGGTTGACACCGCGAAAGATCACCTGGCGGCCGTTGACCAGGAACTGGTCGCCGACGATGCGCACAGTCCGGAAGCCGGTGCGTACGGTGACCGTCTCCCCACGGGCGGCGAGGACGACTTCGTAGCGGCGGGGTACCTCGGCGCTCCAGGGCTCCACGTCACCGACGGGGATCGGGGCGACGTCGGCCGGGCCGTCCCACCGGTGCTCAATCCCGAGGTCGGGGACGGTGACAGCGACAGGGAACGCCTCGGGTGCGGCGGCGAGCTCAAGGTCCAACGCGCCGTGGCCCGTCACATGATCGTAGTCGGCACGCACCCAGACATCGTCGATCCCCCCGGCGGGGCGGGCGAGGAGCATGACGTCGCGAAAGATCCCGGGCAACCACCACTGGTCCTGGTCCTCCAGGTAGGAGGCGTCGGACCACTGGTGGACCCGGACGGCGAGCTGGTTCTCGCCCGGTTGTAGATGAGCGGTGATGTCGAACTCGTGGACGAGACGGCTGCCCTTGCCCACGCCGACCTCTGTGCCGTTGACCCACAGTCGGTACGCCGACTCCACCCCGTCCAGGCGCAGCAGGATCCGTTCAGCGCCCGACCAGGCGCCGTCGCCCGGGAGCGTAAAGGTGCGCCGGTAGTCTCCGGTCGGGTTCTCGTCGGGCACGAACGGTGGGTCGATGGGGAAGGGGTAGTTGACGTTGGTGTAGATCGGGCGGCCGTACCCGCCGTCGCCCTGGAGGACCCAGTGGCCGGGTACCGCGATAGTGTCCCAGGCGGCGTCGTCGCCCTCCCAAGGCTCAGTTCCCGGGTCGGCGACGGGCGAGAGCCGGAAGCGCCATGTTCCGGTGAGGTCGAGCACGGGGGCGTCCGAGTCGAGCCGGGAGCGCGGAGAGAGCGCGCCGTGGCCCGGGGAGTGGTCGGTGAGGTAGGTCGGGGCAGGCATGGGTCTCTGTTCCTTCTCAGGGCGGTGGGCGCGCGTGCGTTCTGGGATGGGCGACGACGGGGGACGGATTCACTACTCCTTGACGGCGCCGGCCGTCATGCCGCCGCGCCAGAAGCGCTGGAGGACGATCATCGCGACGAGCAGCGGGATGATCGAGAGCAGCACCCCGCCGGTGGTGAGCTCGTAGAACTCCGGGAGTCGCTGAGTCTGGCTGTTCCAGTTGCTCAGGCCGAGGGTGATCGGGTAAAGCTCGTCGTCGGAGAGCATCACCAGGGGCAGGAAGTAGTTGTTCCAGATGCCGACGAGCTGGAAGAGGAACACCGTGACCATGGCCGGGACCATGGTCCGCAGGCCGATGGTGTGGAAGATGCGCATCTCTCCTGCCCCGTCGAGGCGGGCCGCCTCCATGAGCGAGTCCGGAACGGTGGATTGGGCGAAGATCCGGCACAGGAAGATGCCGAACGGCGAGACGAGGGAGGGCAGCAGGACGCTCCAGTACGTGTTGGCGAGGCCGAGCTCGCTGAAGAGCAGGAACAGCGGCAAGGCCGTCGCGGTGCCGGGCACGAGGACCCCACCGAGGATGAGTCCGAAGATCGCCTCGCGTCCGCGGAAGCGGTACTTCGCCAGGGCGTAGCCGCCGGCGGCTGCGAAGTAGGTGGCGATGAGTCCGCCGACTCCTGCATAGAGCAGGCTATTGGTGAACCACCGCACGAAGATCCCACCGTCGTAGGTGAGAACCTGGGTGAGGTTTCCCCACAGGTTGAAGGTCGGCGCGAGCAGGAATCCGTGCGTGGCGAAGAGATCCTCGGTGCTCTTCGTCGCCGCGACCACGACCCAGTAGACGGGCACGAGGAAATAGAGGGCGACGACCGTGAGAAGGCCGGTGACGACGATGGTCGAGGCGGCGCCGCGGCCTGCCCCGCGGCGCCTGGCGCGAGGGGCGCCGGAGACGTTGGCCCGGTCGCGGCCGGTGACCGGTGTGCCAGTGGTAGTGGCCGAGAGGTCAGTCATCATTGCTCCTACGGTTGCTGAAGTACAGGAAGGCATAGGACAGCACGAACGCTGCGACCGCGATCGTCACGGCCTGGGCGGCGGCGACGTTGTAGTCGTTGTAGTTGAAGGCCGAGTTGTAGGCGGCGAGGTTGGGGGTGTACTCGCTGCCGACCGCCGGAGAAACGGTCTGTAGGATCTGCGGTTCGGCGAAGAGCTGGAGGGTGCCGATGATGGAGAAGATGGTGGTCAGCATCAGCGCCGGTCGAATGAGGGGAACCTGGATCGCCCGGGCGATGCGCCACGGGCCCGCGCCGTCGACGCGCGCGGCCTCATAGATCTCATCGGGGATGGCCTTGAGCTGGGCGATGATGATGAGCATGTTATAACCCGTGTAGGCCCAGGTGACGATGTTCGCGATGGACCACAGGACGACGTTCGGCCCGAGGAAGTCGAGTTCGATGCCGACGAGGGCGGCGACGTCAATGAACGGGCTGAGACCCGGAACGTAGAGGAAGGACCAGAGTACTGACGCGATCACCCCGGGCACGCCGTAGGGCATGAAGTACGCCGCCCGGAAGAACTGGGGCCACCGCGCCGAGGTGGACTCCAGCAGCAAGGCCAGCACGGTCGCCGCGAGGATCATCATCGTCACCTGTACGACACCGAAGAGGAGCATCCGACCGATCGATGCGAGGAATTCGGTGCCCGCGAAAGCCTGGACGTAGTTGGACAGACCGGCGAAGACGGTGCTCGTGCCCTGCTCGCCGAAGAGCCCTGCGCGATCCACCCTCGTGAAGCTCTGGACCACCGCGTAGGCGATGGGTGCGACGAACGTCAGGAGGAAGAGGAGCAGGAAGGGGCCGATGAGGATCCACGGTGCCCGACGTTGTGTGTTCATGCCGTCCTCACATTCAGACCTTTGTTCTTGAGCATCCGCACGGCCGCGTCCTGCGCGGCGCGGCAGGAGTCGACCAGCGGCACGCCGTCGGTGAGCTTTGACCGGAACCCGTCGGACAGGACGTTGAAGACCTGCTGGGCCGTGGGGGCCCAGCTCCAGTTCGGGTTCTGCTGCTGGGCCGCCGGCACGAAGACCTCGGTGTTGTAGTTCTGTCCACCGAAGAACTCCGACTGCTGAAGCCTCGGGGTGCCGATGTAGTCAGAGACGGGCGACCAGCCGATGCCGCAGTGGAGGATCTGGGCGTCGATCGCCTCCGGGTCAGTGGTCATCCACATGGCGAAGTCGGTCGCCTCCTGCGGATGCCGGGAGCTCGACATCGTCGCAACCGTCGAGCCGCCCAGCTGCGCGGAGCCGAAACCGCCGGTCCAGCGGGGCATCGGGGCTACTCGCCACAATCCCTCCGTGCCGCCGACGCCCTTGATGAGCTCGTCGGCCCAGGACGCGGAGGTGATGGCCCCGAGCTGTCCGGTCCCGGCTGCGGCGAACCAGCCGGGGGAGAACGGGCTGATCGAGACGTTGACGAGGTTCTCGTCAATGGCCCGGTCGAAGAAAGCGGCGACTTCAAGCGTCGCGTCGTCTGTCATGTCGATGACCCACGAGTCGCCATCGATTTGGAACCAGTTGGCACCGGCCTGCATGGCGTAGGCACAGAAGTAGCCACCGTCCGCGATGGGGAAGCACTCTAGGTATCGGTCGGCGGCGCGGTACTCGCGGGCCACGGCCGCCCAGTCTTCCCACGTCGCGGGCGGCTCGGCGCCGATTGCCTCCATGACGTCGGTCCGGTAGAAAAACGCGGTGGGCCCGGAGTCCTGCGGCAGCCCGTACACGCCGCCGTTGAACGTCACTTGGTTGAGAACTGAAGCCTCGAATCGATCGGTCACGGCGTCGGCGCCGTACTGGGTCATATCGACTAGGCCGTCCACCATCATGAAGGCCGATGCCTGCCGGAGCTCGACATGTGCGAGGTCGGGACCGCCGCCGGAGGCAAGCGCGGAAAACAGCTTTTGGTAGCCGCCCTGGTTGCCGCTCTTGATCCACACGGTCTCCACCTGGACGTGAGGATTCTTGGCGTTCCAGATATCGGTGACCTTGTCGAGACCCTTCAGCCAAGACCAGTAGGTCAGGCGTACAGGCTCGCCGGCCGCAGCGTCGGGTGAGGTGCGGCCGCAGGCGCCGAGCGCCAGGCTGGCGCCCACACCGAGACCTCCCCTAAGAACGGTGCGTCTTGAGAGCTCCATGCGAGTCTCCTTGCCCTGTAAAGTGAATCGATCCAGACCGAACATTTTCGAACATGGTGTTGCGGATCAAACTAACATAAACCATCAACGATCCACCAGACTCTGACAGTCTTCGCTTGTTGGCGGCCCATCTTCGAATTGCCTGAGCGCTTGGGGGGTGGGATTCTGAGATATGGCAAACCATCCTGCGGCCCCGCTGCCAATGGGGGATGGCGGCGGCGAAAAGCTGACCCGGTTGGTGCACCCCACCTTTGTGCGGGGGGTCTGGCCCAGCGGGCGCACATCGTGCTGCTGACCGTCCAGGGTGTCTCCAACACCGAGATCGCCGAAAGGGTGGGGCCACCGGCAATACGGTGATTGCCTGGCGGGCCTGCTACGGGTAGGCCGATATCGCCGGGCTGGCCGACCACGACCGGTCGGGCCGGCCCCGGCGGATCGACCACCGCGCGAATGTCACCGCCACGCTCAGAGTGCCGCCGAAGAAGTTCAGCGTCGCCCCTGGCCCTCGCACATGCTCGCGGGGCGGTTGGGTATCGACCACAACACCGTGGCCAATATCCGGCAAGAGTATGGGGTGGCCCCGTGGCGGGCGGGCATCTTCAAGTTCTCCACCGATCCCGAGCTGGTGGCCAAGGTCGTCGACGTGGTCGGTTTCTACCTGGCCCCACCCGAGAACGCGGTGGTGCTATCCCTGGACGAAAACCAACACATCCAGGCCCTTGAGCGCACGGCACCAGGTTCGCCGATGCAGCCCGGCCGGCGACGCGCATCCACGGCTACAACCGGCACGGGACCTCCACCCTGTTTGCGGCCCTGGAGATCGCCACCAGCCACGTCACCGCGGCGTGCAAGCCTGGGCACCAGCGCCAGGAGTTCCTGGCCTTCCTCAAGCAGGTTGTCCGAGCCTACCCCCAGGGAATCTGCACCTGGTGATGGACAACTACGCCGCGCACAAGGCCCCCGAGGTAAGAGCCTGGCTGGCGGAGAACCCTCGGTTCCAGATGCGCTTCACGCCGAACTCGGCCTCGTGGTCGAACTTGGTTGATGTGCCAACATCGCATTTGCCCAGTATTCGTCCGTCGTCGACATGAGGCGTGGTTCGGGCTCATCGAACGCCAGGCCCTGCATCGGGCCGACGTCGTTTCGGTGCCCGAGCTGAACAAGCGGATCCGGGCCTTCGTCACCGGCTGGAACGATCGCTGCCACCCGTGCGTGTGGACCAGAACCAGCACCGAGATCCTGAAAAAGCCAGCCGCCCAACCATTTAGAAGATGGACCATTAACAAAGTGTACTGACCGGACACGTTGATCGACGTCGCGGCTTGTCTTTGAGCGTGCTCGAACCCCTAGCGTGCAGGTCATGACGAATGACCGGGCCCTGGCAGATGCCCTGCGACTCGCCGTTGATCCGCCCGGTGGCGTGAACGTCGACGCGCTTAGAGAACTCACCCGAGCCGATTCCGAAGAGGACTGGGGCATTGCTGCGGCCGCCGAGCACTTAGGCGTCAGCCCTCACACCCTGCGCTACTACGAGCGCATCGGCCTGGTGGTCATCCCTAGGGACCACGCGGGGCATCGCCGGTTCGACGCCCCGACCGTACGGCGCCTCGTTTTCCTGACCCGGATGCGCGCATCAGGCATGTCCATCGCCGACCTGCGTCGATACATCGACCTCGTCAACGCCGGCGCAGACACAATTCCAGACCGACTCGACCTCCTCCTTGAGCACCGCGACACCCTGCGTTCCCAGATCACCCAACTCCAACTCGCCCTCGCCGCGACCGAGTACAAGCTCGCCGCCTACCAGGAAGGCCCCCAGCCATGACGACCCCCAGCACGACATCAACTCCGATGAGAACCTTGCTCGCCGCCAGCACGGCCAAGACGTCCTCTCGCGCATCGACGGCCACCAGGGCGAAGCCGTTATCGATTCCCTCGCTGACATCAGCCCCGCCCTGGGGCACCACGTCGCGGCTTTCGCCTTCGGTGACATTTACGACCGGCCCGGGCTCGACCCGCGCAGCCGTCAGCTCGTCACTATCGGGGCCTTGACCGCGCTGGGTGGCTGCGAGCCGCAACTGCGGGTCCACATGGGCGCCGCACTGAACGTCGGCCTCACAGAAGAGGAGATCGTCGAAGCCCTGCTCCACAGCTCGGTCTACGCCGGCTTCCCTCGCGCACTCAACGCGACGTTCGTCGCCAGGGAGGTATTCGCTTCGCGACGGGCCAACGCCTGACGACGAATCAGAACGGGCAGGAGGGCCGTCGGCTCATCTGGCGGCCCTCCTGTCGAGCACGCACAAGGACTTCCATGTCACACGCCAACGCAGCTCTCACACCCCGACACCGGCTCAAGGTGGCCCGGCTCGTCGTCGTCGACGGGCGGCCGATCAGTGAGGTCGCCGCCCGCTTCCAGGTGTCGTGGCCAACGGTGAAGCGGTGGGCCGACCGCTACCGGGCCGGGGAGTCCATGCACGACCGGTCGTCGCGCCCGAGGACGTCGCCGAACAAGACGCCGAAGCCTGTCAAGAAGCGATGCGTCAGCCTGCGAATCCGAATGCGGGAAGGGCCAGTTCAGCTCGCAGCCCGCCTCGGCGTCGCCGCGTCCAGCGTGCACCGCATCCTCACCACCGCACGCCTCAACCGGTCGGCCTACATCGACCGCGCCACTGGTGAGTCGATCAGGCGCTACGAGCACCCCCAGCCCGGCTCCTTGCCGCACGTGGACGTGAAGAAGCTCGGGAACATCCCCGACGGCGGTGGATGGCGCTACGTCGGCCGACGCCAAGAAAAACGCAATCGTGCGGCGACCCCTGGGAAGCCGAAGACCAAGTGGCGCAACCCGAAGCTCGGTTACGTGTTCGTCCACACCGTCATCGACGACCACTCCCGCGTCGCGTACACCGAGGTCCACGATGACGAGACCGCCGTCACTGCCGTCGTCGTCGTGCACCGAGCCGTCCATTGGTTCGGCAAACACGGCGTCACCATCGAACGGGTGCTGTCGGACAACGGAGGCGCCTACCGATCGCACCTGTGGCGTGACACCTGGGAGGCCTTGTCGATCACCCCGAAGCGGACGCGGCCGTGCCGACCACAGACCAACGGCAAGGTGGAGCGCTTCCACCGCACCATGGCCGACGGGTGGCCTACGCCCGTTGCTACACCAGCGAGCGAGAACGCCGCGACGCACTGTCCGACTGGCGCCACCAGTACAACCAGCACCGTCCGCACACGGCCTGCGGGAACCAGCCGCCGTTCTCGCATTTGATCAACGTCCTCGGTCAGTACACCTGGATCTCCGCTCCGGCACAAGCCGGTGGTGCACAGCCCCGTGGGTTCCCGGACCCACGGGGCGGTGTCATCTCACGGCAGTAGCAGGAGCTTCCCCTGCGTGCCGCGGGATTCGAGGTCGTGGTGCGCGGTGGCGGCGTCGTCGAGCGGGTACGTGGCGCCCACCCGGACCTCGAGGCCCCCGGAGGTCACGGCCTCCATGAGCTCGCCCCAGCGCCACGTGCGCTCGTCCCGGTCCCGCGTGTAGTAAGCCAGGGACGGGCGGGTCACGTAGAGCGCCCCGGAGCTGTTGAGCCGCTGCAGGTCCAGCGGGGGCACCTGGCCGGAGGAGCCCCCGAAGAGTACGGTGGTCCCGCGCACGCGGGTGGCCGCGAGGGATTCGTCGAAGGTCGTACGGCCCACAGAGTCATAGACCACGTCCGCGCCCAGGCCGTCCGTGAGCTCGCGCACACGCTCGGCGAAGCCCTCGTAGCCGAGCACGTGGTCCGCGCCGAGGCGCTTGGCCGTCGCGGCCTTATCCGGAGTGGAGGTCAGCGCGATCACGGTGGCGCCGATGCGCTTGAGCAGCTGGATGGCCAGCCCGCCCACACCGCCGGAGGCCGCCGTGACCACGGCGGTCTGCCCGGGCTGCACAGGGAACGTGGACCGCACCAGGTAGTGCGCCGTGAGTCCCTGCAGGGGCAGCGCACCGGCGGTCTGAGGGTCCATGCCGTCCGGCACGGGTAGCGCCTTGTCCTCCTCCACCGTGAAGAACTGCGCGTACGTGCGGGTGGCCTCGGAGGTTGCCACGCGCTGACCGGTCCGCACGGTGGTGACCTCTGAGCCCACAGCCACGACCTCGCCGGTGCCCTCTGAGCCTGCCGTGAACGGGAAGTCCACGGGGTACACGCCGGAGCGCTGGTAGGTCTCGATGAAGTTCACACCGGTGGCCTCGGTCCGCACGAGGACCTCCCGGGGGCCGGGCTCGGGGACGGGCACCTCGGCCGGGCGCAGCACCTCCGGGCCACCGGGCTCGTGCGCGACGATCGCCTGCATCGTGGTCTCGCTCACTGTCAGTTCCTCCTCGCAGCGGGGTGCCGTGCTCGCAGAGGGGCACGACGGCGTCCCCGTCAGTCTCGCGCTACGGCACCTCCCGGCACAAGGCAGTGCACGTCGGGGCGGGCGGTCACCCGCGCAGAGATTTGGAACGCGTTATGCATAAATATTGAATGGAGTGCATAGGAATACGGTATGGTGGAGCCCATGACCTACACCGCTGCAGTCTCAGGCGCCACCGGCTACGCAGGGGGAGAAGTGCTCCGTCTGCTGTGCGGGCACCCGGACATCGAGATCGCCACCGTGGCGGCCCACTCCTCCGCCGGGCAGAAGCTCGGGGCGCTCCAGCCGCACCTGCACGCGCTCGCGGACAGAGACGTCGTCGAGTCCACCGCGCAGAACCTCACGGGCCACGACGTCGTATTCCTGGCCCTGCCCCACGGTCAGTCCGCGGCGCTGGCCGAGCAGCTGCCCGCAGGCACGGTCGTGATCGACGCCGGGGCGGACCACCGGCTCGAGTCCGCCGAAGCGTGGGGAGCGTTCTACGGCTCAGACCACGCCGGCACGTGGCCCTACGGGCTGCCCGAGCTGCTCGTGGACCCGAACGGCCGCAAGCAGCGAGAGAACCTGCCCGGCGCCACCCGGATCGCCGTCCCTGGCTGCTACCCCACGGGATCGCTGCTCGCGCTGGCACCCGCGCTGGCGGCGGGACTGGTGTCTCCCCAGGACATCGTGATCGTGTCCGCGTCCGGGACCTCGGGCGCGGGCAAGGCCCTGAAACCTCACCTGCTCGGTGCCGAGACGATGGGGGGGATGTCCCCGTACGGCGTCGGCGGCGGGCATCGGCACACCCCGGAGATCGAACAGGGGCTGGGATGGGCGGCAGGCGAGGGCGTGCGGATCTCATTCACCCCCACCCTGGCCCCCATGCCCCGCGGCATCCTCACCACGGCCACCGCCGCGCTGCGCCCGGGCACGACCGAGGAAGCTGTGCGGGAAGCCTACCGCGCCGCGTACGACGGCGAGCCGTTCGTCCACCTGTTGCCCGAGGGGCAGTGGCCCACCACCAAGTCGGTGCAGGCCTCGAACCACGTGGCGCTGCAGCTAGCCGTGGACCCGCACGCCGGGCGGCTCGTGGTGAGCGCGGCCATCGACAACCTGACCAAGGGGACGGCGGGGGCCGCCGTGCAGTCCCTCAACCTGGCCCTCGGCCTCCCCGAGACCTCGGGCCTCGCCGCGCAGGGCGTGGCACCGTGAATCCCGGGTCCCCGCTCGACCGCCCGTCCGAACCAGGAGCTGCGATGTCCTCGCACAACCCCATTCCCGACGTCCCCGTGAGCACCGACTCCGGCGTGTGCGCCGCGGCCGGTTTCAGCGCCGCTGGCGTGGTGGCCGGCTTCAAGAAGTCGGGTGGCCGTGACCTCGCCTTGGTGGTCAACACCGGGCCCGACGACGCCGCGGCCGCCCAATTCACCAGCAATCGCGTGGCCGCCGCCCCCGTCCACTGGTCCCGCGAGGTGATCCGGCAGGGCCGTGCCCGCGCGGTGGTGCTCAACTCGGGCGGGGCGAACGCGTGCACCGGCCCGCAGGGTTTCCAGAACACCCACGAGACCGCCGAGCTGGTGGGTGAGCAGCTGGGCATCGGTGCAGGGGACGTTCTGGTGTGCTCCACCGGGCTGATCGGGGAACAGCTGCCGATGGACGTCGTGCGCGGCGGGGTCCCGGCCGTCGTGGCCGCGCTCGCACCCGGGCAGCGTGCCGCGGCGGAGGCCGCGGAGGCCATCATGACCACGGACACCGTCCCCAAGCAGGCCTGCGTGAGCGGCTCAGGGTGGAGCGTGGGCGGCATGGCCAAGGGGGCGGGCATGCTCGCACCGGGGCTTGCCACCATGCTCGTGGTCCTCACGACCGACGCCGTCCTGAGCGCGGAGGAGCTCTCGCTCGCCCTGAAGGAGGCGTGCCGTGTCACGTTCAACCGCGCGGACTCGGACGGGTGCATGTCCACCAACGACACCGTGGTCCTGATGTCATCCGGCGCCTCGGCGCAGCGCCCGGACCAGGGGGAGTTCACGCACGCACTGACCGCGGTGTGCCACAGCCTCGCGCAGCAGCTGATCACGGACGCGGAGGGTGCCTCCCACGACATCGCGATCACCACGGTGGGCGCGGCCACGGAGACCGAGGCGGAGGACGTCTCCCGCACGGTGGCCCGCTCCAACCTGTTCAAGACAGCGGTGTTCGGTAACGACCCCAACTGGGGGCGTGTGCTCTCGGCGGTGGGCACCACGGACGCCCAGTTCGACCCCGACCGGATCGACGTCACCATCAACGGCGTGACGGTGTGCCGCAACGGCGCGATCGGTGATCCGCGCGAGGGCGTGGACCTCGCGGCGTTGCGCGCTGTGGACGTCCTCATTGACCTCAAGGCCGGGGACGCGAGCGCGACCGTGTGGACCAACGACCTCACCCATGACTATGTCGAGGAGAACAGCGCCTACTCCAGCTAGCGCGCCCACCATGTCACGACTCAGCGATAACACCAGGTACGAGACGGCCCGCTCGAAGGCGGAGACCCTCATGGAGGCCCTGCCGTGGATCCAGCGCTACGCGGGATCCACCATGGTCTTCAAGTACGGCGGCAACGCCATGATCAACGACGACCTGCGGCGCGCCTTCGCGGAGGACATGGTTTTCCTGCGCCACGTGGGCATCCGCCCGGTCGTGGTCCACGGCGGCGGCCCGCAGATCAGCGCGATGCTCGAGTCCCTGAACATCCCGTCCGAGTTCAAGGACGGTCTGCGCGTGACCACGCCCGAGGCCATGTCGGTCATCCGCATGGTCCTCACCGGGCAGGTGGGGCGGGAACTCGTGGGCCTGATCAACGCCCACGGCCCGTACGCGGTGGGCATGTCCGGCGAGGACGCGGGGCTGCTGCAGGCGCGCCGCGTGCGCACCGGGTCCGACGGCGCGCCCCTGGACCTCGGTCTCGTGGGTACCGTCACGCGCGTCAACACGGTCGCGGTCGAGCAGCTGCTGGACATCGGTAAGATCCCGGTCATCGCCTCGATCGCCCCGGAGCTCGCGGATTCGAACGACGATGCCGCGGGGCGGGGTGCGCTCACGGGGCAAGTCCTCAACGTCAATGCGGACACGGCGGCCGCCGAGGTGGCCGTGGCCCTGGGCGCGGAGAAGTTCGTGGCCCTCACGGACGTCGAGGGGCTCTACGCGGACTGGCCGGATCGCTCGTCGCTGATCTCGTCCCTATCCGCGGCGGAACTGCGTGAGATGCTGCCGGAGCTCGAATCGGGGATGATCCCCAAGATGCGGGCGGCTCTGCGAGCGGTGGACGGCGGTGTGCCGCGCGCGAGCATCGTGGACGGGCGCACGGAGCACTCGTCCCTGTTGGAGATCTTCACGGACACGGGTATCGGCACAGAGGTCACACCGGACGGAGTTGAGCACTCATGAGCAACCAGGACGAACTGCTGGGGGAGTACAAGGAACACCTTCTGGGAGTGTTCGGGGATCCATCACTCGTGCTCGTGTCGGGCGAGGGCGTGCACGTCACCGATGCCAACGGCAAGCGGTACCTCGACCTGCTCGCGGGGATCGCGGTGAACGCCCTGGGCCACGCGCACCCCGCGTGGGTGCGGGCGGTCTCGGAGCAAGCGGGAACCCTTGCGCACATCTCCAACCTGTTCACGTCCCCGGGCAGTATCCACCTGGCCGAGAAACTGCTCAAGGTCACTGGGGCGCCCGAGGGCTCCCACGTGTTCTTTGCGAACTCGGGCTCGGAGGCGAACGAGGCCGCGTTCAAGCTCGCGCGCCGCCACGGCCGCGCGCACCCGGACGCGCAGGGTCGGCCCCGGACGCGTGTGCTCGCACTCGAGAACTCGTTCCACGGCCGGACCATGGGATCCCTGTCACTTACGGCCAAGGCGGCCTACCGCGAACCGTTCGAACCGCTGCCCGCCGGGGTCACCCACATCCCGGCCACGGCGGAGGCCCTCGAGCGCGAACTCGACGACACCGTGAGTGCGGTGATCGTGGAACCCGTCCAGGGCGAGGCCGGCGTGCACGGGCTACCCGAGGGGTTCCTGGCACTGGCCCGCAGGCTCACGCGGGAGCGCGGTGCACTGCTGATCGTGGACGAGGTGCAGTCCGGGATGGGCCGCACCGGCGCGTGGCTCGCCGCCACCGCCCAGCTGCCCCGGGGTGAGTTCCCGGATGCTGTGACGTTCGCCAAGGGGCTCGGTGGCGGGTTCCCCGTGGGGGCCATGCTCACGGCGGGACCGGAGGTCTCGGCCCTATTGGGAGCGGGTCAGCACGGCACCACGTTCGGGGGCAACCCCCTGGCGATGGCCGCGGGACTCGCAACTGTCACGACCCTCGAGAACGAGAACCTGCTCGTCAACGCCCGGGACGTGGGAGCCCACCTCGCGCAGCGGCTGCGGGAGGTCCCCGGGGTGGGGGAGGTCCGCCAGTACGGTCTGTTGGTCGGCGTGGACCTCGTCACGGAGAACACCGAGGACGCGGAGAACGCCGGGACCTCCGGGGACCCCATGGCCCAGCGCGTCGTCGCCGCCGCGCGCGAGGCGGGATTCATCCTCAACGCCACCGGACCCACCACGCTGCGTCTGGCGCCGCCTCTCATCATCACCGCGGAGCAGGCGGACACGTTCGTCGAGGCCCTGCCGCATGTGCTCGAGACCGTCCGCGCCCGCTGAGCCCCGGACAGCATCACACCCGAAGGAGAATCCCCCGTGCCCCGTCACTTCCTGGTCGACACCGATCTCACCCCCGAGGAACAGTCCGGGGTCCTGGACCTTGCTGCCGCGCTCAAGGCGGACCGGTTCTCCCGCCGCCCGCTCGCGGGTCCACAGACCGTGGGGATCATCTTCGACAAGACCTCCACCCGCACCCGCGTCTCGTTCGCGGCCGGGGTGAGCGACCTGGGCGGCAACCCGCTGATCATCAACCCGGGGGAGTCCCAGCTGGGTCACAAGGAAACCGTCGCGGACAGCGCCCGCGTGCTCTCCCGGATGCTCGCGGCGATCGTGTGGCGCACGTACGCGCAGTCCGGGCTCGAGGAGATGGCCGAGTTCAGCGACGTCCCGGTGATCAACGCCCTGTCCGACGACTACCACCCGTGCCAGATCCTCGCGGACCTGCTGACGCTGCGCGAGGAGTTCGGGGACGTGGCCGGGCGCACCCTGGTTTACCTGGGGGACGCCGCCAACAACATGGCGAACTCCTACCTGCTCGGCTGCGCCACGGCCGGCATGCACGTGCGCGTGGCCGGACCGGAAGGCTACCTGCCGCGCGAGGACGTCGTCGCCGCGGCCCGCGAACGCGCCGAGCTCACCGGCGGCTCGGTGCTCGTGACCACGGACGCGAGAGAGGCGCTGAAGGACGCGGACGCCGTCGTCACCGACACGTGGGTGTCCATGGGCCAGGAGAGCGAGAAAACCGAGCGCGCGCAGATCTTCACGCCGTACTCCGTGACCTCCGAGGCCATGGCGCACGCGGCCGACGACGCCGTGTTCCTGCACTGCCTGCCCGCCTACCGCGGCTTCGAGGTCGCCGCGGACGTGATCGACGGCCCCGCGTCCCGGGTGTGGGACGAGGCCGAGAACCGGGTGCACGCGCAGAAGGCCCTGCTCACGTTCCTGCTGGATTCCTCGGGACTGGCCGCGGACCTGCCCGCCGCCCTGCGCCGGGAGGAGGCACGGTGAGCATCCCCACGACCAAGACGGCGCGCCAGGCCCGGATCCTCGAACTTGTGACCGGAGGAGACGTCCACTCGCAGGCCGAACTGGCCGAACTGCTCGCGGCGGACGGCATCCAGGTGACCCAGGCGACCCTGTCCCGGGACCTTGTGGAACTCGAGGCGGTGCGCGTGCGCTCCGCGAGCGGGGGCATGGTCTACGCGGTTCCCCAGGCGGGGGTGGACCGGTCCCCGACCAGCGGCGTCAGCCGCGAGAGCACCGACGCCAAGCTCGCCGCACTGTGCCGCGAGCTGCTCGTGACGGCCGAGGGCAGCGCCAACCTCGTGATCCTGCGCACCCCGCCCGGGGCCGCGCAGTACTTCGCCTCGGCGATCGACCACTCGCTGCTCCCCGAGGTGCTCGGCACCATTGCCGGGGACGACACCATCATGGTGGTCAGCCGGGATCCCCAGGGCGGGGAGCAGCTCGCGCGGAAGTTCCTGGACCTCGCCCGCTGAGCGCGCCCACCAGGCACGCGGACGCCGCCGCCCGCGCGCCGTCCGCGCCCGTGCCACCTCCCGGCGGTGGGCCCCCAGCCCCTGGAAGAGCAGGTGCCGTCCGCCCGGTTCAGGCCTCGCGCGTCTCGTAGCTCTCCAGCAGCGGCAGCAGGTGCTCCTGGCCGAAGACGCGGGCCACGTCCTGTGCGTGCTGGTGACCCGTGGCCTGGCCCGCCCCCGCCTCGAGCAGCGCGCGGGCAATGGGCTCGTTGCCGCGGAACACCGCACAGACCAGGGCAGTGAAGCCCATGTCGCTCACGCGCTCGGTGTCCGCGCCGCGGGCGAGCAGCATGGCCACCGTCTCCTCGCGCTCCAGGTACGCCGCCAGGTTCAGCAGGGTGTCCCCCTTGCTGTTCGTGAGGTTGACCGGCACCCCGGCGTCGAGCGCAGAGCTCAGCAGCTGGGTGTCGCCGTTGCGGGCGGCGTCGAACAGGGATGAGACGTAGGCCAGCTCCGCCTCGGTGAATTGGGGGCTCTGCGCGTTTCTGTGCTGGTCGGTCACGGGGGATCCTCCTGTGCGGGGGCCACGGCCCGTGGCCCGGGAACGAATTGACGGGATTGCGGAGAGCGGCGGCCGGGGCTCGTCGCGTGCGGCGCTGTCTAGTGTCGCACGCGGAATCCAGGCGGGGTCGACGTTTGACTCGAATATCCGATACGGGCAGTATCACGTGTTAGAACTCACACCGTCTTCTGGAGGACCCATGACCAACCTGGCCACCCTGCTCACCACCTCGGCCGCCCAGTACACGTCCGATCCCGCGATCATTCTCGACGAGCTGCACATGACCTACGGGCAGCTGGACGATCTCTCCGCCCGCGGCGCGGCGCTGCTCAAGGCCAACGGCATCCGACCGGGGGACCGCGTGGCCCTCGTGCTGCCCAACGTGCCCCACATGGCCGTGCTGTACTACGCGATCCTGCGCGCCGGCGGCATCGTAGTCCCCCTCAACCCCCTGCTCACGCCCCGAGAGCTCACCTACCACTTCCAGGACTCCGGGTGCTCCTTCGTGCTCGCGTGGGAGGACATGGCGCAGGCCAGCCAGAAGGCGGCCGAGGAGATCGAGGGCCTCAACGTGCTGCCCATCAGCGCCCGCGGAACGGTGGAGCGCCTCCAGGGTGTGGATCCCGACCGTGACGTCGTGGAGCGTCAGGACTCGGACACGGCCGTGCTGCTCTACACGTCCGGGACCACCGGCCGCCCCAAGGGGGCGGAGCTGACCCACCACAACCTGCTCACCAACGCCGAGGTCGCCGGCGAGGTGTTCAACCTGCACCACGGGGACGTGATGTTCGGTGGGCTGCCCTTCTTCCACGTGTTCGGCCAGACGGTGGCGCTCAACGGCGTGATCTGCAGCGGTGCGGCCGTGACTCTGCTGCCCCGCTTCCACCCGGGAAAGGCCCTGGAGATCCTGCGCCGCGACGGTGTCACGATCTTCGCGGGGGTCCCCACCATGTACGTGGCCCTGCTGCACCAGGCCAACCAGGACCCGCAGGCCGTCGAGGGCGTGGACCTGCGTGCCGGCGTGTCCGGAGGGTCCCCCATGCCCGTGGAGGTCATGGTCAAGTTCGAGAAGGTCTTCAACACCACCGTGTTCGAGGGGTACGGGCTGTCCGAGACCTCGCCGGTGGTGTGCTTCAACCAACCGGGCAACGAGCGCAAGCCGGGCTCCATCGGCACGGCCGTGCGCGGTGCGGAGCTGCGCGTGGTGGACGGGGACGACCAGCAGGTCCCCACCAACGAGGTCGGTGAGCTCGTGGTGCGCGGGCAGTACGTGATGAAGGGCTACTGGAACAAGCCCGAGGCCACCGAGAACGCGATGCGCGGCGGCTGGTTCCACACCGGTGACATGGCCCGCGAGGACGAGGACGGCGCGTTCTTCATCGTGGACCGGAAGAAGGACATGATCCTGCGCGGCGGTTACAACGTGTACCCGCGCGAGGTCGAGGAGGCCATCTACCAGTTCCCCGGCGTGGTGGAGGCCGCGGTGCTGGGAGTCCCGAGCGAGAAGCACGGCGAGGAGGTCGGGGCCGTGGTGGTCTTCGAGTCCGGGGTGCTCCAGTCCAAGGGCCGCGAGGCGCTCACGCGAGAGCTGGACGCGTTCGTCCAGGAGCGTGTGGCCAAGTACAAGTACCCCCGGATCTACCGGATCGTGGACGAGCTGCCCAAGGGCCCTACGGGCAAGATTTTGAAGCGCGAACTGACCCTCGATGCATAAATACTGATTGCTGTGTATAGTCATGCATGAGCCGCGGGGCACTCCCGCGTAGTCGGCGTCATCGAGCAGTTGTGGAGGAAAGCACCGTGAGTGATCGCGTGGTATTGGCCTACTCGGGCGGATTGGACACGTCCGTGGCCATCGGGTGGATCGGTGAGGCCACCGGTGCCGAGGTCATCGCCGTGGCCGTGGATGTCGGACAGGGTGGCGAGGACCTCGAGACCGTGCGTCAGCGCGCCCTGGACTGCGGTGCCGTGGAGGCGTACGTCGCGGACGCCCGTGACGAGTTCGCGAGCGAGTACTGCATGCCCGCGTTGAAGGCCAACGGCCTCTACATGGACTCCTACCCCCTGGTCTCGGCCGTCTCCCGCCCGGTGATCGTCAAGCACCTCGTGAAGGCCGCGAAGCAGTTCGGTGCCACCACGGTGGCCCACGGCTGCACGGGCAAGGGCAACGACCAGGTGCGCTTCGAGGTAGGCATCCAGACCCTGGGTCCCGAACTCAAGTGCATCGCGCCGGTACGTGACCTCGCGTTGACCCGTGAGAAGGCCATCACGTACGCGGAGAACAACAACCTGCCGATCGCCACGACCAAGAAGAACCCCTTCTCGATCGACCAGAACGTGTGGGGCCGCGCGGTGGAGACCGGGTTCCTCGAGGACATCTGGAACGCGCCCACCAAGGACGTCTACGACTACACGGACGATCCCACGTTCCCGCCCGCCGCGGACGAGGTCGTGATCACGTTCGAGCAGGGCGTGCCCGTGGCGCTCGACGGCAAGCCCGTCACGCCGCTGCAGGCCATCCAGGAGCTCAACCGCCGCGCGGGTGCCCAGGGTGTGGGGCGGATCGACATCGTTGAGGACCGGCTCGTGGGCATCAAGTCCCGCGAGATCTACGAGGCCCCGGGTGCCATGGCGTTGATCGCCGCGCACAAGGAGCTCGAGAACGTCACGATCGAGCGCGAGCAGGCCCGCTTCAAGAAGACCGTGGGTCAGCGCTGGACCGAGCTCGTCTACGACGGCCAGTGGTTCTCCCCGTTGAAGAAGTCCTTGGACGTGTTCATCGAGGACACCCAGAAGTACGTCAACGGTGACATCCGCATGGAGTTGCACGCGGGCAGGGCCACCGTGACCGGGCGGCGTTCGTCCACGGGTCTCTACGACTTCAACCTGGCCACGTACGACGAGGGTGACTCCTTCGACCAGTCCAACGCCCGCGGGTTCATCGAACTGTTCGGGATGTCCTCCAAGGTGGCCTCCCGCCGCGAGCAGGGCCTCGCCGAGGGCTGACATCCGCCTCCCGCGCCCCGGTGCGCGGGTGATCACCACATCATCGCGAACGGCCGGGCTCCTAGACTGGAGCCCGGCCGTTCCCCACGCCGGGTGAGTGCCCGGCAATCCACGGCCCCACGACGTCCACGAGGAGCATCATGGCCCAGCACGAGCAGCACGGAACCAACGAGGGCGCCCTGTGGGGCGGTCGATTCGCGGGCGGGCCCGCGGACGCCCTCGCCGCGCTGAGCAAGTCCACCGATTTCGATTGGCGTCTGGCGCCGTACGACATCGCGGGGTCCCGCGCCCACGCCCGCGTGCTGCACACGGCCGGCCTGTTGAGCGAGGACGAGTTGAGCGGCATGCTGGACGCACTCGACCGGCTCGAGGCGGACGTGCGCAGCGGGGCGTACGCGCCGTCGCCGTCGGACGAGGACGTCCACGGGTGCCTCGAGCGCGGGCTCATCGAGCGCGCCGGGGCGAACCTCGGCGGCAAGCTGCGCGCGGGTCGCTCCCGCAACGACCAGATCGCGACCCTGGGTCGGATGTACCTGCGCGACCACGCCTTGATCATCGCGCGCAACCTGTTGGAGCTCGTGCGAGCCCTCGTGGAGCAGGCGCGGCGCCACCCGTACGCCCCCATGCCCGGGCGCACCCACCTGCAGCACGCCCAGCCCGTGCTGCTGTCCCACCACCTGCTCGCCCACGCGTGGGCGGTACTGCGGGACGTCCAGCGGCTCGCCGACTGGGACAACCGTGCGGCGGTGTCCCCGTACGGTTCGGGCGCGCTCGCGGGATCGTCGCTGGGCCTGGACCCCAATGCCGTGGCGGCCGAGCTCGGCTTCGACTCCGCGGTGTTCAACTCGATCGACGGCACCGCGTCGCGGGACGTCTACGCGGAGTTCGCGTGGGTGTGCGCCATGGCCGCCGTGGACGTCTCCCGGATGAGCGAGGAGGTGACCACGTGGGCCACCAAGGAGTTCTCGTTCGTGACCCTGGACGACGCCTATTCGACCGGCTCATCGATCATGCCGCAGAAGAAGAACCCGGACGTCGCGGAACTCGCGCGCGGTAAGGCCGGGCGGTTGATCGGTGACCTCGCGGGTTTGCTCGCGACCCTCAAGGGGTTGCCGCTCGCGTACAACCGGGATCTGCAAGAGGACAAGGAACCCGTCTTCGACGCGATCGACCAGCTCGAGGTGCTGTTGCCCGCCGTCACGGGCATGATGGCGACCCTCGAGTTCCACACGCAGCGCCTCGCCGAGCTCGCCCCGCAGGGTTTCGCGCTCGCGACCGACGTCGCCGAATGGCTCGTGCGCCAGGGCGTCCCATTCCGCGAGGCGCACGAGGTCTCCGGGGAGGCCGTGCGCGTGTGCGAGGACGAGGGCATCGAGCTGTGGGACCTGACCGATGAGCAGTTCGCCGCGATCTCGCCGCACCTCACGCCCGGGGTCCGGGAGGTGCTCACGGTCGAGGGTTCCCTGTCCTCGCGCAACTCCCAGGGCGGCACCGCGCCGGACGCGGTCGCCCAACAGCTCACCGAGCTCGAACGGCAGCTCGCGGAGCTGGACGCCTTTGCTGCGCGCGAGCCCGTCGTCTCGTGACGGCCGGACTGCACGAGCTTCTCCTCGCCCCGGCCCCCGACGTCGCTCCCCGGCTGCTCGGCGCCGTCCTCGTGTGCGCGCGCCCCGGGGGCACGGTGGGGCTGCGGCTGACCGAGGTCGAGGCCTACGGCGGCCCGCAGGACTCGGACCTGCCGGATCCCGGGGCCCACACCTACCGGGGTCGCACGGCGCGCAACGCCTCGATGTTCGGCCCGCCCGGGCACGTCTACGTGTACTTCACGTACGGGCTGCATCACGCGGTGAACTTCGTGTGCCGGCCCGAGGGCGTCGGGGGCGGTGTCCTGATCCGCTCGGGTGAGGTCGTGCTGGGCTCCGAGGTGGCCACGCAGCGTAGGCTCGCGAACCGCAGTTCCGGACCGGCCTTCGCCTCGCTCGCGCGCGGGCCCGGCAACGTGGCGCAAGCCCTCGCACTGACCCGCGACGACGACGGCGCCGCGCTCGCCGATCTCGGCATCGCCCCCGATCCCGTGGCCCGGGCGCGCGAGGAGGTCGAACGGCGCGGTGACGACACGTGGGCCGGACTGGTCCTGGCGCAACGCCCCGCGAGCGACGTCGTCGTGACGGCCCGGACGGGCGTGTCCGGGGAGGGCGGGACGGACGCGTACCCGTGGCGCTACGCACTGCCGGGCGAGCCCACGGTGTCCCCGTACCGCAAGGCCACCGTCAAACGCCGCCGCACGCGCTAGCGCACCGCCCGCCGCGCGGTGCGCCGGATACGATGGAGCGGTGACTGAATCCGTGGAACAGATGATCGACCGGTTGTGCGCCAAGATCCCCGACCATCCCGAGCCGGGGGTGCTCTTCCGCGATCTCACGCCCCTGTTCGCGGACGGGGACGGTTTCCAGCGCACCGTGGACGCGCTCGTGGACGCCTTCCGCGGCCAGTACGACTGCGTGGCCGGTGTGGAGGCGCGCGGATTCATGATCGCCGCGGCCGTGGCGTACGCGTCCGGGGTGGGGATCATCCCGGTGCGCAAGGCGGGCAAGCTCCCGCGCGAGACCATCTCCCAGGCCTACGACCTCGAGTACGGCACGGGCACCCTGGAGATCCACACCGACGACGCTCCCCGCGGTTCGCGCGTCCTGGTCCTGGACGACGTCCTCGCCACGGGCGGGACCCTGGGTGCCACGGCGTCGTTGTTGACGCGCGGCGGGTACAACGTCGCGGGTTTCGGCGTGATCATGGAGCTGACTGCGCTGCGCGGCCGGGCCCAACTGGGCGGGCATCGCGTGCGCGCACTGTTGCGCGTGTGACGGGGGAGTCGCGCGGATCGAGCGGTAGGATAGACGATCGCCGGTTGAGCGACCGGACCCGTCGGCAGTGTGCGTGAGGTGAAGTGCGTGGAGGAATCCGCATCCGTGGAGGTGTCCCGGCAACTGGGGGAGGAACGGCGCTACGTCGCCGAGGCCTACGCCCGGTTGGACGAGTTGCGGCAACTCAATGCGGACGAGTTGCGCCGCGTCCGGACCACGAACTTCGGCGGGGGACACCAGGCGCGCTCCGAACGTGACGCATTCGCCACGCATTACGAGGACCGCCTCACCCAACTCAACTCGGTGGATGAACGTTTGGTCTTCGGTCGCCTGGACACCACCGAGGGGGAGCGGCACTACGTGGGCCGGCTCGGACTGGCCACGGAGGACCACCGCCGGCTCGTACTGGACTGGCGGGCCCGCGAGGCCGGGGCCTTCTACCAGGCCACCGCCGCCAACCCCATGGACCTGGTGCGTCGACGCCACCTCATCATGGACGGGCGGGACGTCACCGCCCTCGAGGACGACGTCCTGGATCCGGGTGCCGTCTCCGACGCCGAGGTTGTGCACGGCGAGGGCTCGCTCATCGCGGCCCTGAACTCCGAGCGCACGGGCCGCATGACGGACATCGTCGCCACGATCCAGGCCGAACAAGACCGCATCATTCGTGCCCCGCTGTCCGGGGTGCGCGTGGTCCAGGGTGGCCCGGGTACCGGCAAGACCGCCGTGGCCCTGCACCGTGCCGCGTACTTGTTATACGAACACCGGGAGCGGCTCGCCAAGTCGGGTGTGCTGATCGTGGGTCCGTCGTCGTCGTTCCTGTGGTACATCGAACGCGTGCTTCCGGCGCTCGGGGAGACCGGCGTGGTGATGTCGTCCCTCGCGGACCTCTATCCGGGTGTGCACGGCACGGTCGAGACCGACCCCTGGGTGACCCGCTGGAAGTCCGGGCTGCACATGGTGGACGTCATCAAGCGCGCCGTTGCTGACCGGCAGAAGGTTCCCGAGCGCACGCAGTGGCTCACCGTGGACGGCCACCGCGTGCGGCTCGAACCCTCGCTTGTGCGCCGGGCCCGGGAGCGTGCGCGCGCCACGGGCAAGCCGCACAACGAGGCCCGCGAGACGTTCGTGAAGGTCATCGTCAAGGAGCTCGCCCAGAACCTCGGGGACGAGCTCAACGAGAAGGCCGGGACCACGATGGACCGCTCGTACCTCAAGGAGGACCTGCGACAGTCCCGAGAGGTACGCATCGCGCTCAACCTGCTGTGGTTGCCCTTGACACCCCAGCAACTCGTGGCTCAGTTGTTCGGCAAGGAGCACTACCTGCGCTCCGCCGCCCCGCGGCTCTCGGACGCCCAGGTCTCGCGCCTGCTGCGGCCCGTCGACGCGCCGTTGACCGTACCCGACGTCGCCCTGCTGGACGAGGCCGCGGAACTGTTGGGCGACTTCGAGTCCGCCGGTATCAAGGTGCGCGGGGACCGTTCGCTCGAGGAGCGCAAGGCCCAGGAATCGGCGCAGAAGGCGCTCGAGGCCATGGCGGAGGGTTTCGAGGACATCGGTGCCCAGGGCGTCGTCACGGTCGAACAGCTCACGTCTTTCAACGCTGAGGCGCCGCACCGGATGACGGCGGCCGAAGCGGCGTCGTCGGACCGTACGTGGGCGTACGGGCACGTAGTCGTGGACGAGGCGCAGGAACTCTCGCCCATGCAGTGGCGCGTGCTCATGCGCCGGTGCCCCCTGAAGTCCTTCACGGTGGTCGGTGACATCGCTCAGGCGGGGAACGCGGCGGCGGCCCGGACCTGGGACGAGGCGCTCGAGCCGTTCGTGGGGGAGCGATTCACGCTCGAGGAACTCACGGTCAACTACCGCACCCCGCAACCGATCGCCGACGCCGCGGTGCGGGTCGCGCAGGCTACGGGGATCGCGGTCTCCGATCCCACGGCGGTGCGCGGCGGCGATCCGCCCGTGATCGTGCCGGTGGCCGTCGAGGCGGAGCTGGCCGCGGAGATCGTGGCGCAGGTGCGGCGCGAACTGGAGCGGCTCGCCGGGGGTCTCGTGGGAGTGGTGTGCCCCGGGGGACGTTTGGCCGCGGTGGGTAAGGCCCTGGACGAGGCCTTCCCGGGGCTCGTGGCCGCGGGCATGCGCAGCCTGGACCGGCGGATCATGGTGCTCACCCCGTGGGATGCCAAGGGCCTCGAGTTCGATTCCGTGGTGGTCGTGGAACCCACGGAGATCGCGGACGACCCCGCCGGGGGCCCGGGCAATCTGTACGTGGCCATGACCCGTCCCACCCAGCGGTTGTACCTCGTGGCGGCCCACGGACTGCCCGACGGGATCACCCCGCAACCCGGGGAACCGGGCGCCGGGGACCCCACGGCGGCCTGATAACTTAGTCCACGTGTCAACCACCGATCTCAGCACGCAGCACAACGATCCGTCCTTCTCCTCCCTGTGGGAGGAGCTGAACTGGCGCGGACTCGTCCAGGTCTCCACGGATGCGGAGGCCCTGCAGGAAACGCTCGACGGTGGTCCCATCACGTATTACTGCGGGTTCGACCCCACGGCGTCCTCCCTGCACCTGGGACACCTGGTGCAGTTGTTGCTGCTTCGCCGACTCCAACTCGCGGGACACCACCCGATCGGTCTGGTCGGCGGATCCACCGGGCTGATCGGTGATCCGCGGCAGACCTCGGAACGCGTTCTCAACTCGCGCGAGACCGTGGCCGAATGGGTAAACCTGCTGCGCGAACAGGTCCAGCGGTTCCTGTCCTTCGAGGGGGACAATCCCGCGCGCATGGTCAACAACCTGGACTGGACGTCCCAGCTGTCCGCGATCGATTTCCTGCGGGACATCGGCAAGAACTTCCGCGTGGGCACCATGATCAAGAAGGACATCGTGGCCAAGCGGTTGAACTCGGAAGAGGGGATCTCCTACACCGAGTTCAGCTACCAGATCCTGCAGGGACTGGACTTCCTCAACCTGTACCGGCAGTACGACTGCGTCCTGCAGACCGGCGGTTCCGACCAGTGGGGCAACCTCACCTCCGGCACCGACCTGGTGCGCAAGGCCGAGGGTGCCACGGTGCACGCGATCGGCACGCCGCTGATCACCAACTCGGACGGCACCAAGTTCGGGAAGTCGGAGGGCAATGCCATCTGGCTGGATCCGGAACTGACCTCGCCTTACGCCTTCTACCAGTTCTGGCTCAACACCGCGGACGCGGACGTGGCGGATCGACTCAAGGTCTTCACCTTCCGCACCCGCGAGGAGATCGCGGAACTGCAGCGTCTCACCGAGGAGGAACCCTTCCGGCGTGAGGCCCAGAAGGTCCTGGCCTCGGACGTCAACACCCTGGTGCACGGGCCCGAGGCCACGCGCAAGGCGATCGAGGCGTCCGCCGCCGTGTTCGGCAAGGGTTCTTTCGAGGACCTGGACGAAGACACGCTCGCGGCGGTCGCGGCAGAGCTGCCCCACGCGGAGGTCGCACCGGGTGAGCACGCCGTGGTGGATCTGCTCGTGGCCACGGGCCTGGCGGAATCCAAGTCCGCCGCGCGGCGCACGCTCAAGGAGGGCGGTGCCTCCGTCAACAACCGCAAGCTCTCGGGGGAGGACGCCACCCTGACCGCGGACGACCTGTTGCACGGTCGGTTCGCGCTGCTGCGCCGGGGCAAGAAGAACCTGGCAGCCGTCACGGTCGGGAGCTGATCGTCGGGCACCGGGTCCCCGTCGGGCCCCTGATCACATACCCCGGGCATGGACGCCCGGAACCGCCGCACGGCGGAGCACCCGCGAGCCGGGGCCAGCGTTTTGCGCCGGTCCCGGCTCGTGTGTAATGTATTCCGAGTCGCCGCGGCGAGGAACCGAGAAGGAACCGGAGCCGCGGGGTGACCGGCAAAGATCAGCCCGACACGTCGGACCTCGTTCATGCTATGGTTACCTGGCATTCGGCAGCGCGAAGCAAATCGGCTTGAACAGTCAAGTTGACACGCCGAGCAACGCGGAACTAAGCTTGATGAGTCGCTTCGCGGCGGACCGAAGAGGTTCGATCCGAGAGGCAACTCCCAAAATCGTCGATCGGCCCGGAGCGGCTCGATCGGACAACCGACCGTTGTGGCCCTGGTGAGGGGCCGTGTGGTGTGGTTTGTTGTTTGTCA
>NZ_DDIY01000009.1:0-21507 GCF_002338785.1 Kocuria sp. UBA1838
GGAGGGACCGGGCCGTTCGCGTGCGGGCCTCAGGGCCGACGACGCCGCGCGGGCATCATGTGCCGCACGGGCGCCACGCCCCGCACAGGCGCCACGCACCGCGCCGGCTCAGACCGCGCCTGCGAGTCCGAAGATCGCCGCGGCGATCGCGAAGCCCAGCACACCAATGATGGTCTCGAGCACCGTCCAGGTCTTGAACGTGGTGCGCACATCCATCTCCAGGAACCGGCCCACGAGCCAGAACCCGGAGTCGTTGACGTGGGAGAGCACCACGGAACCGGCGGCCACGGCCACGACCATGGCCGCGAGCTGCACCACGTTGTAGTCGGCGGCCAGCACCGCCGGGGCGATCAGACCCGCGGCCGTGGTCAGCGCGACCGTGGCGGAACCCTGCGCCACGCGCATGACCGCGGCGATCAGGAAGCCCGCGATGATCAGGGGGATGCCCAGGTCCGCGAGCACGTCCTCGAGGGCGTTGCCGATCCCGGAGGTGCGCAGCACACCGCCGAACATGCCGCCGGCGCCGGTGATCAGGATGACCGAGCACACGGGGCCCAGGGCGGACTCGAACGTCTTCTCGATCGCGGAACCGCTCACCCCGCGGGCCTTGCCGATGGTCAGCGCGGCGATGATGAGCGTGAGCGTCAGGGCGATGGGCGTCTCACCGATCGCGCGCAGCAGCTCGAACCACGCCTGGGACGAGGTCTCCTCGGAGACCGCTCCGGACTTGGCGAGCGTGCCCAGGCCGGTGTTGAGGAAGATCAGCAGCATGGGCAGCAGCAGCATGGCCACCACGGTGCCCACCGCAGGGGGGTTGCGGACGTCCTCGGCCTGGCCCAGGATCGCGGGGACCGGGAGCTTGATCCGGCGCCCCGAGAACTTGCCGAACAGGTAGGAGGAGACGTACCACGTGGGGATCGCGCAGATCAGGCCCACCAGGATGATGTAGCCCACGTTCGCCTCGAAGAACGTGGCGGCGGTGACCGGACCCGGGTGGGGCGGCAGGAACACGTGCATCACGGAGAACGCGCCCACGGCGGGCAGCGCGTACGTGAGCACGCTGCCGCCCAGTCGGCGTGCGACCGAGAAGACCACGGGCAGCATGACCACCAGACCGGCGTCGAAGAAGATGGGGAAGCCGAACAGTAGGGAGGCGACACCCAGGGCCAGCGGCGCGCGCTTCTCCCCGAACGCGCGGATGAGCCGGTCCGCGAGCACCTGGGCGCCGCCCGAGGTCTCGAGCAAGCGGCCCAGCATGGCTCCCAGCCCCACGAGCAGCGCCACGCTGGCGAGCGTGTTACCGAAGCCGTAGAGCAGGACGGGCACCACCTGGGAGGTGGGGATGCCCGTGGCGAACGCCGTGAGCGCCGAGATGATGATCAGCGCGAGGAAGGCGTGCACGCGGAATGTGATGATCAGCACCAACAACACCGCGATGGCCGCCGCGGCGATCAGCAGCAACGGCCCGGCTGTCAGTGTCTGACTCCAACCCTCGATCTCCATGGACGTCAATGTCCTTTCAGGTTGTTGACCCACGAACGGGCCTGGATGAAGGCGGCGTCGCTGTAGTGCTTGGCCACGTGGACCGCGCGCCCGTCGGCGCGGGGGTAGGACCCGAGGAATCGGGTGCGGGGGCAGATCCGGCGCACACCCATGAGGGCTTCGGAGACCCGGTCCTCCCGGATGTGGCCGTCGATGTCCACCGAGAAGAAGTAGTCGCCCAGGTGGGTGCCCGTGGGGCGGGACTCGATGCGGGTCAGGTTGACCCCGCGCGTGGCGAACTGCTCGAGGATCTCCAGCAGCGCCCCGGGACGGTCCTCCCACAGCGGGATCACCAGGGACGTCTTGTCCGCCCCGGTGGGCTCGGGCATGGGTGCATCTGGGCGGGCCACGAGCACGAAACGCGTGACCGCGTGCTCGTTGTCCCCGATGTCCTCGGCCAGCACGTTCAGCTCGGGGTGGCGCTGCACGACCACGGGGGAACACACGCCGGCGTCGTAGCCCAGACCCTCGGTGCTCACCCCGCCCGTGCCGTCCAACATGTCCATGGCCGAGGCCGCCGTGGAGGACGCGGGGACGTAGCTCACGCCTGGGAGGTTCTGTTCGACCCAGCCGCGGATCTGCGCCCAGGCGTGACTGTGGGTCGCCACGGCGTGGACGTCGGACAGGCTCACGCCCGGCGGGGCCACGAGGACGAACTGGATGGGCACCAGGATCTCGCGCAGGATCCGCAGTTCGGCACCGAAGGAGACGTCGTCGAGCGTGGCGGTCACGCCGCCCTCCACCGAGTTCTCGATGGGCACCACGGCGGCGTCCACACGTTCCTCTCGAACGGCCGCGAGCGCGGCCGGGACGGAGCTCATGGGGGTGCACGCGGCGTCGTCGACCCCCGGGACCTGCCTCAGTGCCGCCTCGGTGAACGTGCCCTCGGGGCCCAGGAAAGCGTACTCACGAGCGCATGGCCCCGGGTCCACAGGACCCGAGGCCACGCCGGACAGTGCTGCGTTCACAGAACGCGCGCCGTTTCCCCGGTCTCGGACACGATGGGCTTCTCCGCGTCCGCCCACGCGCCCATGCCGCCCACCACGTTGACGGGGTCGTACCCGTACTGCGCGAGGTACGCGGTGGCGCGCAGCGAGCGGCCGCCGGAACGGCAGATCACGTAGACGTCCTGGTCCAGCGGGACCTCGTCCGTGCGCTCCGCGAGCTGCGACAGCGGCAGGTGCTGGGCACCGTCGATGTGCCCGGCATCCCACTCGTCCTGTTCGCGCACGTCCAGGATGGGTGCGCCCGCCGGGATCTCGTCCACGGTGGCGGACGGCAAGTTGTTCACGTTGTCCATGGCGTCCCTCGTCGTTCGACTGCTCAGTTCACTCGGACCCCCACCATAGCGGCAGGGCGCGGTGTTCGGCGCCGACGGCGCGGGGTGCCGCGGGCGACGTCGCTCAGTGCACGTCGGTGCCGGTCTTGTCGTGCTCGGACGGGTGCGAGCGCCCCAGCTCGGACAGGCCGTGCTTGGCCACGTGACGCGTGGAGATCTCGTAGCCGATGTCGGTGCCCACGAGGATCACGATGCCCGCGATGAGGCTGTAGTACCAGTGCGGGTTGGTCATGCCGAACATGATGTACAGGCTCAGCAGGATCAGGAACGCGAGGCACCCGTAGGTGGTCACGGGAGCGTCGGGCAGCTTGAAGGACACGCCGCGTGCCTGACCGTGGGCCGCGAGGTTGCGCAGCGAGCGGGCGCACGCGTACAGCGTGGCGTTCACGCGTGAGAACGCGCTCGTGACCACCGGTTCCCAGAACGGTCTGGGCACCCTCGCCCGCGTGATGATCGATCCGGGGGTACGTCATCCTCGCGGAAGCGCCTTCCTACTCGGGCGCCATGGCCGTGTTCGCGGGCGCCCAGGCGGAGGTCGTCCACGTGGCGATCGACCACGAGGGGCTGACCCCGGACGAACTCGAGGAGACCATCGAGGAGCTCGAGTCCCAGGACCGGGGCATCAAGTTCCTGTACACCATCCCGAGTTTCCAGAACGCGGGCGGGACCATGATGCCGCAGCAGCGCCGCGACCGGATCTGTGAGGTCCGCGCCGCGCACCCCGTGCTGATCGCGGAGGACAACCCCTATCGCCTGCTGGGCTTCGAGGGTCAGACTGCCCGTGCCATGCGCGCGGACGACGAGAACGTGGTCTACCTGGGCTCGGCGTCCAAGATGTTCACGCCGGGTCTGCGCGTGGGCTGGACCGTGGCCCCCGATTCGCTCGCCACGATCCTGTGTCTGCAGAGCGAGGCCCCTGTGCTCAGTCCCTCGGCCTTCGCTCAGGAAGTGGTCGCCGGGTGCCTCGAGAAGTACGACTGGCGTTCCGTGCTGGACGAGTACCGCGTGCTGTACGGCAAATGGGCCCAGACCCTGATGGACGCGTTCGACGAGCACATGCCCGACGGTGTGACCTGGACCCGCCCCGAGGGCGGCTTCTACTCGTGGATCACCCTGCCGCAGGACGTGGACTCCTACGACCTGTGCATGGAGGGCATCGACAAGGGTGCGGAGATCTTCACCACCACCCTGAAGAAGGCCATGAACGCCTGATCGGTTCGCCCGAACGCCACGGCGCCGGTATCAACAATTCTGTGGCCCGGCGCCGTCGTTCTGCCGGGCCGTATCCGCTGCGACCTAGACTGATGGATCGAGGACCGCGGTTGCGCGATCCTTGCACCCCGCTTCGTGGGGGCGCCGTCGCGGGGGTCGGCGCACCATCACACAACTGTGTCGGCGCCGGGGCCGGCCGTTAGGAGCCCGTTCCATGTTCCGCCTCTTCCACAACGCCACGGTGCACGCCATGAATCCGGCCACCGGATGGACTCCCCAGGCCCAGTGGCACTCCCACGACATGCCCCATCCGGACGCCATCCTGACCTCCGACGACCGCATCGTGGCCGTGGGCGACTACCAGCGGCTCAAGGACCTCGCGCCGCTCGGCACCGAACGTACCGATCTCGGCGGCACCTACGTGCTCCCAGGCATGGGCGACGGCCACATCCACTCGGCCATGTACTCCCGCTCCCTCATCGAGCCGGACATGCGCCACTGCACGTCCCTGGAGTCCGCGCTCGAGGTGCTACGCCCGTTCGTGGAGCGAGGCATGGCGGACGAGTCCATCACGTGGATCTTCGGCGGGCAGTGGAACGTCAACGCGTGGGACGTCCCCGAGCTGCCGGACCGCCACGCGCTGGACACCGTGGCCCCGGACATCCCCGTGGCCCTGGGGTCCCTGGACTGGCACACCCTGTGGTTGAACTCCAAGGCGCTGCAGGAGCTGGGCCTGGACCGGAACGTCAAGGACCCTGACGGCGGCGAGTTCGTGCGGGACGAGCACGGTGAGCTCACCGGCGTGATCCGGGAGGCTGCGGCCATCCCCATCCGGGACGGGCTCATGCAGTCGGACGTCTCCGGCAACATCGACGACTACCTGCCCCTGGGTCAGCGTGAGCTGCTCAAGCGGGGCATCACATCCATCCACGACATCGACGGCGCGGACTGCCTGTACGCGTACCAGAAGCTGCGCGAACGCGGCGAGCTGGACATCCGCATCCACAAGGTGCTGCACCAGGAACAGGTCCACGACTTCATCCGGCGCGGGATCCGCACGGCCTCCGGGGACGAGTGGATCTCGATCGGCCCGCTCAAGCTCTTCGCGGACGGCGCCCTGGGCTCGCACACGTGCCACATGTCCGAGGCGTGGCCGGGCACCGAGAACCACGGCATGACGGTCACGTCCCCGCACGAGCTCGAGCACTGGATCGGTCTGGCGGCGTCCGCCGGGATTGCCACGGCCGTCCACGCGATCGGCGACCAGGCCACCACGGAGGTGCTGGACGCGTTCGCCAAGAGTCAGTCGATCGCCCGGGTCTTCGGCCTGCGCCAGCGCGTGGAGCACGCCCAGTACATGAAGCGCTCGGACGTCCCCCGGTTCCGTGAGCTGGGAGTCACCGCGTCCATGCAGCCCATGCACTGCACGGCGGACATCCCCATGAACGACTTCCTGGCCGAGCGCGACCTCGTAGCCTACGGGTGGAACAGTCTGCGCGAGGCCGGCGCCGAGCTCGTGTTCGGTTCCGACGGCCCCGTAGAGGACCCCAACCCGTTCCAGGGCATCCACGCGGCCATCACCCGCACCCGGGACGGGGCGCCCGAGGGCGGGTGGCAGCCCCACGAGCGGCTCCCGCGCGCCGAGACCGTGTACTACTACACCCACGCGGTGGCCCGCGCGTCCTACGAGGAGAACCTCAAGGGTTGCCTGGCCCCGGGGATGCTCGCGGACTTCGTGAGCGTGGACCGCGACATCTTCTCCGAGGACGCCGAGGTCGTGAAGGACACCGTGGTCGAGGCCACCGTGGTGGGCGCCCAGATCCGCTACCAGCGCGCGGACTGACAGCGCGGGGCACAACGACGACGCTCACCCACGTCCCACGGGCGACGTCGCCCGCGTGCGTCCCCGGGCGACGTCGTCCGGGCGGGCGACCCTGCGGCGTCGTACCCCGCGACCGCGCAGACCGACCGCGCGCTCAGCTCAGGTGCAGGTGAGGGGCCACGAAGGTCCTGGTGGCGTTACGTTCGTTCTCCAGGACCCAGCCCATGCGCTTGAGCGGGCGCAGGGAGATCACCGATTCCTGGATCTCCACGTCCGAGACGAGACTCTGGATGGCCTGCTCGGCCTCGATGATCTCCCCCACGGAGGAGAGCCACATGACCACCATCATGTTGGAGCGCCCCGTGATGGAAGAGACCACGCGGGTGCGTGGGTCCTTCGCGAGTGCCTCGGCCGCGTCCTCGTGCCGATAAGCATTCAAACGCATGAACCACTGCGCGGTCACAGGGGAGGACGAGAGCCCCTGCACCAGGTCGCAGCGGATGCTCAACAGCCCGGAGGCCAGGACCTTCTGCAGGTAGCGCCGGGCCGTAGCCGGGTGCAGCCCCGTGCTGCGGGCGATCTCCGCGGCGCTCGCGCGGCCGTCACGCATGAGGGCCTCGATCACCGGGCGCTGGTCCTCCCCGAGCGCGGTGGTTGAGGTGGGCAGGGCGGCCTGTTCGGCGGAGGTCCACGCCTGGGCCGCGGCACGCTGCTCGTCGCTGAGCTGGTCCAGTCGCCACTTGTCGCCCGCTCGGTGCAGGCGTGACGAGAGCATGAGCTGCACCTTGGCCACGCCCGGCACCTGCGAGATCTGTCCCTCCACGAAACGGGACAGCGATTCCAGGTCGTGACTGAGCACGGTCAACCCCAGGTCCGGGGACGGCGCGAACGCCTCCACGGAGATTACCTCGGGCATCGCGGTGAAAGTGTCCACCACGTGAGCCCAGCCCCCCGGATCGCACGAGATCTCGATGAAGCTGAGCTGGTTGCGGGGGTCCGAGAGGTTGACCTGCGCCGTGATCCACGCGATGCCCGAACGTTCCAGCTTCTCCCACCGGCCGGCGAGCGTGGTGGCGTGCGCGCCCAGGATCTCGGCCGCCTCCCCCCACGTGATGCGCGGCGCCCACTGCAGCAAACTGATCAGTTCCTGATCCTGGGGGGAGAGCTCGCTCTTGATGTGGCCGTTGCTCAGCATGGGTCCTCTGTTTCCTGGGCTCGTGGCACGGGTGGCGGCGCGGGCGGTGCCGTTCAGCCGTCCCAGGATGGCGGCATGCGACCCGTGGGACGGACGTACTCCCGGGCCCGACCGCAGCTCCCAACGCCCCATGATGAGTGCGAGGACCGTCCGGTGCCAAGTCGTAACCGAGACGTTCGGACACCCGAGTTAAAATAAGATCGATTCAAGCGACCCAAAATTGTAGAAATTTATGTCATACAGTTGGTTATTTGTATCACATCATGCAGAGCGGCTAGCACGCTGCATGACTGTTGCCCGCAGTGGCGACTTGACAGGGCTGATCTGACCCGCCCTCACCTCTCAGGATGCACGACATGTCTACTTCCGCTGCTTCCTCTGAGATAGCCACCGAGACCAACCTCGGCGGCCCGGCGGTCTCCTCCAGGAAAACACTCATCCACACCGGTATCGGCAACGCGCTCGAGTGGTACGACTGAAGCATCTACGCAACGTTCTCCATCTACTGCGCGTGTGAGATCTTCAACCCCCAGGCCACCGCCCTGCAGGCGAGCCTGTTGGCCAACGTGGTCCTGATCATTCCCTGCCGTTGTGGGGCAAGCTCTCCGACATCTGGGGCCGGCGTCCGTCGCTGATCATCGGCAATCTGGTGCCGCTGCTGCTGTTCTTCCCGCTCAACGCCATGGTGGGCCAGATGTTCCTCTCCCTGTTCCTGCCCGCCACGAGCGTACGCACCGTGGGCGTGGCCTTCCCGTACGCGGTAGCCGTGGCCATCTTCGGCGGCCCCGCCCCGTACCTGCAGAACTGGATCAGCACGCAGTACTCGGCGGGCATGTTCTCGCTGCACATGGGCCTGCTGCTGGTGGTCTCCACCGTGGTTGCCTCCATTCCGCCCGAGACCAAGGCCAAGGACCTGCGGCACTAGGGTCCGCCTTCTCCCGGTACGACGTCGCCCCCGCACCTTCTCGGTGCGGGGGCGACGTCGTCGTACAGGGCCGGGTCCCGGATGTGGAACCCGGCCGCGCGGGAATTACTTCTTGGGGGTATGCAGCAGCTTCTTGTTGGCGAACTCCTCGATGCCGAACGGGCCGAGCTCACGGCCCACACCGGAGCGCTTGACGCCGCCGAAGGGCAGGTCCGGAGCGGTGCCGGTGACCTCGTTGACGAACACCATGCCGGAGTCCACACGCTTGGCGACCTCCAGGGCCTCGGCCTCGTCGGCGCCGAACACGGAACCGCCCAGACCGAACGAGGAGGAGTTGGCCAGCTCGATGGCCTCGTCCACGTCCTTGACCTTGTAGACCACGGCTACCGGGCCGAAGATCTCCTCGGCGTAGGCGCGCATCTCGGGGGTCACGTCCGCGAGCAGCGTGGCCTCCATCCAAGCACCGGGCTTGTCCAGCTTCTTGCCGCCGGCCAGCACCGTGGCACCCTTGTCCACGGCGTCCTGGACCTGCTCCATGATCTCGTCACGCGCGGACACGGTGCACAGCGGGCCCAGGAAGGTCTTCTCGTCCGTGGGATCGCTCGGGGTGATCCCCTGCACGGCCTCCGCGAAGTTCTCCACGAAGGTCTCGTACGCGTCCTCGAGCACGATGAACCGCTTGGCGTTGGTGCACGCCTGGCCGTTGTTGTTCATGCGCCCATTCACGGCCTGCTTAACGGTGCGTTCCACGTTCTTATCGTCGAGCACGATGAAGGGGTCCGAACCGCCCAACTCCAGCACAACCTTCTTGAGGTTCTTGCCGGCGGTCGCGGCCACGGAGGCACCCGCACGCTCGGAGCCCGTGAGGGACACACCCTGGACGGCGGGGTCCGGGATGATGATCTCCGCGATCTGGTCGCTGGACGCGAACACGTTGATGTAGACGTCCTCGGGGAAGCCCGCCTCGTGGAACAGCTCTTCCTGCACCAGCGCGGACTGCGGGACGTTACCGGCGTGCTTGAGCAGGATGGTGTTGCCCAGCATCACGTTGGGGGCCGCGAAACGGGCCACCTGGTAGTACGGGAAGTTCCACGGCATGATGCCCAGCAGGACACCCGTGGAGTCCAGGACCACACGGGCCTCTCCCCCGGTGGAGGGGGTCAGGCTGCGGCCCTTCATGAACTCCTCCGCGTTGTCCGCGTAGTAGTCGTAGATCGCGGCGACGATCTGTACCTCGCCCACGGCCTGCGCGGCCGGCTTGCCCATCTCCTCCGTGAGGATCGCGGCGAGCTCGTCCTGACGCTCGCGGTACAGCTCCGCCATCTTGTGCATCAGCTGAGCGCGCTCGGCCACCGGGACATTGCGCCAGGAGGAGTACTCCTTGGCGGAACGCTGGACGGCGTCCTTGATCTCTTGATCCGTGGCGGTGTCGAACTTCTTGAGGGTCTCACCCGTTGCAGGGTTGATTGTTGCGTAAGCCATGCTGTCAGCGTATGCCCCGCCACACTCTCACGACATAGCGTTCACCGAGGGCGAGACTTCATGACACCTGCCCCAACCCGCGCCGTCATTCCCCTCTCTGCCGGGACCTGCTGCCCACCGACGACGACGCCACTCCCACCGCCAAGGGGACCCAGCGCCGTCGCCCTCCGCCCGCTGTCGATGACACGAACTCGCACACAAGCCCCGGGGGCGCCGTCCGCGCGGACAATGGAGCGCAACAACCTCGACCTCCTCGACATCCCAGGACGGCATGCATGACACACGAACGCCATCTCCCGGAGCACAGCGCAGGGTTCAAGAAGGTCCTGGGGCGGCTGGACGCCATCGCCCTGGGCGTGGGGGCCATGATCGGCTTCGGCTGGGTGGTCCTCACGGGAGGCTGGCTGAACGACGCCGGGACCATGGGCGCGGTGCTCGCCATGGTGGCCGGAGGGGCGATCATGGCCGTGGTGGGCCTGGTGTACGGCGAACTCGTGGCCGCGATGCCCGCCGCGGGCGGTGAGCACAACTACCTGCTGCGGGGCATGGGTGCCAGGTGGGCATTCATCGGCTCGTGGGCGATCACGGTCGGGTACATCACGATCGTGGCGTTCGAGGCCGTGGCCGTACCTCGCACCGTGGAGTACATCTTCCCGAACCTCAGCCACGTCCCGCTGTGGACGATCGCCGGATTCGAGGTGAACCTCACGTGGGCGCTCGTGGGTGCGCTCAGCGCCGTGGTGATCACGTGGATCAACCTACGCGGTGTGAAGCAGGCGTCCACGGTGCAGGTCTTCGTGATCATCTTCCTGGCGATCGTGGGACTCATGATGGTCTTCGGCGCGTTCACGCGCGGCTCGGAACAGAACATGGAGCCCTTCTTCCACAACGGTGTCTCCGGGTTCTCCCTGGTGCTCGTGGTGGTCCCGTTCCTGTTCGTGGGCTTCGACGTGATCCCGCAGGTCTCCGAGGAGATGCACCTGCCGCCCAAGAAACTGGGCGGCACGATCGTCACCTCCGTGCTGATAGCGACCGCGTGGTACGTGATGGTCATCCTCACCACGTCCTCGGCGATGTCCGCACATGACCTCGCGAACGCGGACATCGCCGTGGCGGACGCATTCGGCAACCTCTTCACCTCGGGCGCCATGGCCAACGTGCTGCTTGCCGGTGGCCTGGCCGGGATCCTCACGTCCTGGAACTCCCTGCTCATGGGTGCCTCACGTCTGCTCTGGGCCCTGGGCAACTCCCGGATGCTGCCCCGCTGGTTCGCCAAGCTGCACCCCAAGTACGGGACCCCCTCCAATGCCCTGCTGTTCGTGGGGGCGCTGTCCTTCATCGCCCCGTTCTTCGGCACCGAGATGCTCGGCTGGCTCGTGGACTCCGGCTCGCCCTCGATCGTGGTGGCGTACCTGCTGGTGTCGATCGTGTTCGTGATCCTGCGACGCCGCGAACCGGAGATGGAGCGGCCCTACCGGATCGGCGGGAAGCACCACGGCGGTGTGGTGATCGGTGTGCTGTCCGTGGTGCTCTGCCTGGGACTCGCTGTGCTGTACATGCCAGGGATGCCCGCGGGGTTGGGCACCGCCCCCTACGTGATCTTCGCGCTGTGGTGGGTCCTGGGGCTGATCTTCATGCTGCGCATCCCGCGCGGGATCGCCCCCGGCGCGGACGCCGAGGAGCGGCTCGTGGCAGCGAGCGAGTCACGAACCCGCAGCCGCTGATCGCACCGTTGCGGCCGGGCATACCATGGAGGAAGGGAGCTATGTCCCACGAGTTCGAGACTGCACCGGACCACGCCGAGTGGAGTTCCCAGAAAGGAACCAGATGAGCATCAAAGACCGGGTTTCAGAAGTCCTCGAGGCCACACCCAAGGGCCTCCTGATCAACGGCGAGTGGCGAGATGCCTCCGACGGCGGGACGTTCGACGTCGAGAATCCCGCGACCGGCGAGGTGCTGGCCACGCTGGCCTCCGCGACCGAGGAGGACTCGCGCGCGGCCATGGACGCCGCCGCGAACGCCCAGGAGTCCTGGGCCCGCACGAGTGCTCGCGAGCGTTCCGAGATCCTACGCAGGACGTTCGACCTCGTCCAGGAGCACAAGGACGATCTCGCACTGCTGATGACCCTGGAGATGGGCAAGCCGTTCAAGGAGTCCCAGGGCGAGGTCGTCTACGGCGGCGAGTTCCTGCGCTGGTTCTCCGAGGAGGCCGTGCGTCACTACGGGCGCTACGTGGACACCCCCGAGGGCAACCTCAAGATGATCGTGACCCACAAGCCCGTGGGCCCGTGCCTGCTGATCACCCCGTGGAACTTTCCGCTGGCCATGGCCACCCGCAAGGTGGCCCCCGCGGTGGCCGCCGGGTGCACCATGATCCTCAAGCCCGCGCGCCTGACCCCGCTGACCTCACAGTTCTTCGCGAAGCTCATGATCGAGGCCGGCATCCCCGCGGGTGTGCTCAACGTGGTGTCCTCCGCGTCCGCGTCCAACGTCTCCGGGCCCATCATGGAGGATCCCCGGCTGCGCAAAATCTCCTTCACGGGCTCCACCCCGGTGGGCAAACAGCTCATGAAGACCGCTGCGGACCGCGTGCTGCGTACCTCCATGGAACTGGGCGGCAACGGCCCGTTCATCGTGTTCGAGGACGCGGACCTGGACAAGGCCGTGGATGGCGCCATGGCCGCCAAGATGCGCAACATGGGTGAGGCGTGCACCGCAGCCAACCGCTTCCTGGTGCACGAGTCCGTCGCGGACGAGTTCTCCAAGAAGTTCGCGGAGAAGCTCGACGCCCTCAAGCCCGGCAACGGTCTCGAGGAGGACACCACCGTGGGTCCCCTGGTCGAGAAGAAGGCGCGTGACAGCGTCGCCGAATTCGTCCAGGACGCGCTCGACAACGGCGCCGAGGCCGTCGTGGGCGGCAAGGCCGTGGACGGACCGGGGTACTTCTTCGAGCCCACCCTGCTGACCGGCGTGACCGAGCAGTGCCGCGTGTTCAAGGAGGAGATCTTCGGCCCCGTGGCCCCCGTGATCACGTTCAAGGACGAGGACGACGCCGTCCGCCTGGCCAACGCCACCGAGTACGGCCTGGCGTCCTACGTGTTCACCGAGGACATCTCGCGTGCCCTGCGCATCGGCGACCGCATCGAGTACGGCCTACTGGGCATGAACGTGGGAGTGATCTCCAACGCCGCGGCGCCGTTCGGCGGCGTCAAGGAATCGGGCCTGGGCCGCGAGGGCGGCGCCGAGGGCATCGAGGAGTACACCACCGTGCAGTACATGGGCATGCCCTCGCCCTGGGCCTGAGCACGCCCGCGCCCGCCTGACGGGAGGAGGGCCCCACGAGGGTCCGAACTCCCGGCACCGGCCGCACACGGACCCGCCTCGGCTGGAGCCCCGGATCACCGGGGCTTTCCGGGGCGGATCCGATTATCGAGTTTTCGCGTCCCCGTGCCGCTGTAGTGAAAGGGCAACCGAACATGGCTGACATCGAATACCGGCTCGAGCAGAAGCGCGATCTGAAGACCGCCCTCCCGGGCCCCAAGTCGCAGGAACTCGCGGCGCGGCGGGAGAAGGCGGTCGCGGCCGGCGTCGCCTCCTCCGTGCCCGTCTACGCGGACGAGCTCGACGGCGGCATCATCAAGGACGCGGACGGCAACCAGCTCATCGACCTGGGCTCCGGCATCGCCGTGACCTCCGTGGGCGCCACCGCGCCCAAGGTTGTGGAGAAGGTGCGCGAGGCCGTGGGTAAGTTCACCCATACGTGCTTCATGGTGACCCCCTACGAGGGGTACGTGGAGGTCGCCGAGAAGATCGCGTCCCTGACCCCTGGGGCCTTCGACAAGCGCGCCGCGCTGTTCAACTCCGGTTCGGAGGCCGTGGAGAACGCCGTGAAGATCGCGCGCATGCACACCAAGCGCAACGCGGTCGTGGTCTTCGACCACGCCTACCACGGCCGCACCAACCTGACCCTGGCCATGACCTCCAAGGTCATGCCGTACAAGCAGGGATTCGGGCCGTTCGCCAACGAGGTGTACCGCGTTCCCATGTCCTACCCCTTCCGCGATCCGGAGGGCATGACGGGCGAGGACGCCGCCAAGCGCGCCCTGTCCCTCGTGGAGAAGCAGGTGGGTGCGGAGAACGTGGCCGCGATCGTGATCGAGCCCATCCAGGGTGAGGGCGGGTTCATCGTCCCGGCCCTGGGCTTCCTGCCCGCCCTGTCGCAGTGGTGCAAGGACAACGGCGCGGTCTTCGTCGCGGACGAGGTCCAGGCTGGCGTGGCCCGCACGGGCAAGTGGTTCTCCTCCGAGTACGAGGGTGTCGAGCCGGACCTCGTGACCTTCGCCAAGGGCATCGCCGGCGGTATGCCGCTGTCCGGCGTGGTGGGCCGCGCGGAGCTCGTGAACGTGGTGCACGGTGGCGGCCTGGGCGGCACCTACGGCGGTAACCCCGTCGCGTGCGCGGCCGCTCTCGGCGCGATCGAGACCATCGAGGACTGGAACCTCGCGGACCGTGCCCTCGAGATCGAGAAGATCATCAAGGATGAGCTCGGCTCCCTGGCAGAGTCCTCCCCCATCGTGGGCGAGCTGCGTGGGCGCGGCGCCATGATGGCGCTCGAGTTCGTGAAGCCCGGCTCCAAGGAACCCAACGCGGACGCCGCCAAGCAGATCGCGGCCAAGTGCCTCGAGCAGGGCGTCGTCATCCTCACGTGTGGCACGTTCGGCAACAACGTGCGTCTGCTGCCGCCGCTCGTGATCGACTTCGACCTGCTGCGCGAGGGCCTACGGATCTTCTCCAAGGCCATCGAGGAGGTCGGCGCCTGATCCGCGCTTCTTGAGCTTTACCGCGTACGACGGCGGGCGGTCACCGGGGTTCCGGTGGCCGCCCGTTCGCGTGTCCGGCGCGCACGGCTGGGGTATCCGTCAAACGCACGACATCGACTGAGCCGCAGTCAGCCCGAAGGCGGGCTCTACCCCCCCCCCACAGTTCCCCAGGGAGCGTCCGATCCGGAGCCCGCAGGCTACCTCACGTACACCGTGGCTTCCAGAGTCGAGTTGCCCAGGTAGTGGCCCACGGAGGCGACGCTGGTTTTGGTGGCAGCAGATGTGTCCGGTGACTGGATGACGGCGCAGGATCCCCCGTGAGAAAGTTCCGCCAGCGAGGCCGCCTCATATTCTTTGGACTTCGCATCGCCGCTGAGTGGGGGCGCACCGCTCTCAGTCACCGCGTACTGGAAGGGCCGCCAATTGTGGCCGTTCGCGTTGACGCCAGTCTCCATGAGCTGTTCCTGGGTGACGGCATGTGAACACAATGCGCCCCATGCGCCATTGAGCTGGGGAGGCATCACGGCGTTGAGTTCTTTCTGGGCATTCGGGCTGAAAATGCGGAAATTGATGTCGTTGCCCTTCAGCGTGGTGCCGTAGAGCTCAGCCAGCCGATCATTGCTGCCGACGGGCACCTTTGCCTCGGGGGCTCTGTGACTCTTGCCGGTAAATGGCGGGGTTCTGTTGATGCTTCGTAGCGGCCTCAAGTGGTACCGATAACGAGGGTGCTGGCGGCTGCTTCGATGACATCGTTGGTGATGGTGTCGAGCTCGTTGATCTTCATGACGCGCTCGATCTGCGGGAAGAGCCTCTCCAGCAGTCGGAAGTTCCCGCGGGTAATGCGGGTGATGGCTGCGATGGCCTGAGCGTCGGTGAAGTCTTCGGGGTCGAGGGTCTTGCCCAGGGAGCGCCAGTGACGCTGGAGGACGAACAGCAGCTCGTCCGTGCCCAGGGGTCGGTATTGGTGGGCGAAGCCGACACGACTGTAGAACTGCGGGTAGTGACTGAACTGCTTCTCCAGCCCAGGCATGCCGATCAGGATCAGAGCGATGTTGTCGCGGTCGTAGCGATCGCGCAGCAGCTCCAGCGCGGTGGGGCGGAGCCGTTCGGACTCATCGACGATCACCAGCTGCACGTGGTTCCTGCCGTGCCGCCATCCCCACGACTGCGGGGTGATCTGGCCGATCGCCTCCAGGTGCTGCTCGATGCAGATGTTGGTGCGGGTGATGGCCTGGGCGAGTTCGTCCTTGAGCACCCGTGGGGTGGTGAGCACACTGGGGGTGTAGAGCACGGTACGACTCCGAGCCAGGGCGGCGTAGACCTTGGCGTCGCTGTCGGCGCGCGGCCCCCAGTTGGTCAGCAGGTCGTAGGCCTTTTCCCAGTGTGCGTAGCGACGCGCGGACAGCGTCTTACCCACCCCGGCCGGTCCGAAGCACAGGCCGATGGTGTGGCCGCGGCGCACAGCGTCGGCGAACTGGGTGAAGCGGCGGTGCTCCTTGGTGACGATGAAGCGCTGGCTCACATCAGGTCCTCCCTGTAGACCTTCAGCTTCCGCCTCGGTGCTGGCGCGGGGGCCGGCGGCTCGGCTGTCGGCGGCGCCTCGGTGGTGTGTGCGGCTACGACGGCGATGCGTTCATTGATACCTTGGCGCAGGGCTCGGCGGCGGGCGTTGCGGGCAGCCTGGATCTCCTTGAGGCCGATCTTCTGGGCCTGGTGCTCCTGGTTCACGGCCTTGCAGAGGAACTCGTCATGGTCAAAGACGCGGATCTCCGTGATGTCGCGCGGGTCGTAGCGGATCACCACGGGCCGTCCGACGTAGCCGGCCAGCGTCGGGGAGACGTAGCGCAGCCCCTGGAAGCGGATGCCATCGCGCTGCACCACCCGGGACTGGGCAACCGTGAGCAGCAGCCCGTCGAGGTCTTCGAGGCTCTCGGGCATGCGCGGCAGCCAGCCCTCGGCGATCCACGCACTGCGCGGCGAGGTGTCAAGCTCGCTGTGAGACCGGTCGTTGTAGGTGGCCACGAACCCCTCCAGGGCGCTGTCGAGCTCGGCCAGCGACAGCTTCGGCGTCGGAGCAAGGTGGTCCTCGGTGATGTAGCCGGGCAGGTCAGCGAGAAGCTCGGTGTTGACGGTGCCGAAGAACCGTTCGATCTTGCCGCGGCCCTGGGGGCGGGCGACGGTGGAGTGGATCAGCCGGATATGGAGGTCGACGGTGGTGCGGGTGAGGTGGTGGCTGATGAAGTCGCTGCCGTGGTCGACGTAGAGCACGTCCGGCAGGCCGCACATCGCGCGGGAGCAATCGTCAATGATCGCCGTCAGCCACGGCCGGGCGGGCTTGCCGTCGGTGCCCACCACGAGGATGTCGAGCAACGTGTGGTCGCTCTGCCACATCGCATTCGGGTGCTCGGCCTGCCGGCGCAACACCAGCTCGTACTTGTCACGGTAGGACCCCGCGCCCTCCAGGGCGAGAGTGACCATTCCCGGATCCAGGGCCGCCACGATCGAGCGGACCACGCCGTAGGAAGGCACCGGCCACCCGCGGGTACCGCAGATACGGGTGACCCTGCGGTGGAGAGTGGCGATCGCGGGGCGGGGTTTGCTCAGCGCCAGGCCCTCGATCAACCGCACGAGCTCCGCGGGAAGATGGTGAGTACCGGCATCCGAGCGCTGTCCTGTGCTCAGGCCCGCATACCCGTCAATGCGGTAGCGGGCGTGCCAGCGCTCCAAGGTGCGCAGCCCGATCCCGGTCTCGCGGGCCAGGGCGGTCAGCGCGATGCCGTCCTCGACGTGCAGCCGCAGGATGCGCCACCGCGCCGCCCCGTCCATCTCACACCTGCTCGGCGACAGCTGCTCGGGCGCGGGCCGCCTGCTGGTGGCGATACAGCGTCGCCCGCGACCAGCCGACGAGTCGGGCGGCGTCTTCGGCGATGCGGCCCTTCGCGCGCGCATCGGCGGCGATGTCGAGCTTCTCTGCGACCACGGCCGGGTCGACCGGAGGTCGGCCGAAGCGGGTACCGTTCTGCTTCGCCGCGGCGATCCCGGCATTGACACGTTCGGTGATCAGCTCGCGCTCATACTCGGCCAACGTGGCGAGCATGCCCATCATCATCCGGCCCGACGTCGTCTCCGGGTCGATTCCGTCCGAGACCGATCTAATCTTCACGCCTTGCCCGCGCAGCAGCGTGACCGTGTTCAGGACATCGATGAGGGACCGGCCGAGCCTGTCGATACGCCAGACCACCACGGTGTCACCGTCCTGGGCGTAGTCGAGCAGCCGCTTCATCCCCGGTCGCTCGATCGCGGTCCGGCTACCCGAGGTCACATCCGAGAACACGTCCCGCTTCTGCACCCCGGCATCCACCAGCGCATCGACTTGCAGCTGCGCATCCTGAGTTGCCGTACTCACGCGGGTGTATCCCAGCTGCCTCATACCCCCAGCATGGGGCAGAAAGTCCTGGAAGTCACCACCCTGAGGCGCTTTTCGTCGAGACGACTTAGCGAGACACTTCCGGGTGCCCATTCACGCAGGGAGTGAACCTGAGGCCAACCGCGCGCTGAACGTCTAATCAACCTATAGCTTTACGAGGCGACTCTGTAAGTTCAGCTCATACTGTATAGTTCAGCGAATGCTGACTATTGTTTCTCGTGTTGACGTGATGAACCGGTTGGGCCGGGCGATGGCCGACCCCACCCGGTCGCGGATCCTGATGACCTTGCTGGAACGGCCGGCCTACCCGGCCGAACTGGCGCGGGACTTGGGGCTGACCCGGTCGAACGTGTCGAACCACCTGGCGTGCTTGCGGGACTGCGGGATCGCGGTCGCCGTGGCCGAGGGCCGCCAGACCCGGTACGAGATCGCCGATGCACACCTGGCGCGGGCGCTGACTGCTCTGGTCGAGGTCACCCTCGCGGTGGATGAGAGTGCCCCGTGCCTGGACCCGGCCTGCTCCGTGCCCGGCTGCTGCGAGAAGGGGGTGGGCGCGTGATCCTGTCCTCAACCCTCCAGGCGATCGGTCTGTTCCTGGTTACCAACATCGACGACATCATCGTGCTATCCCTGTTCTTCGGCCGTGGTGCGGGCCAGCGTGGGACCACCGTCCGAATCCTGGTCGGCCAGTACCTCGGCTTCGCCGGCATCCTGGGTGCGGCAGTGCTCGTGTCCTTAGGCGCGGGCGCGTTCTTGCCCCCGGGGGTCATCCCCTACTTCGGGCTCATCCCGCTGGGCCTGGGAGTGTGGGCGGCCTGGCAGGGGTGGCGCAGAGGCGAAGACGATGATGACGACGCCAAGATCGAGGGCAAGAATGTCGCCGTCTGGACCGTGGCCGGGGTGACCTTCGCCAACGGCGGGGACAACATCGGCGTCTACGCCCCGGCCTTCCTCAGCGTCGGCCCGGGGGCTGTGGCTGCCTACTGCATCGTGTTCCTGGCCCTGGTCGCGGTGCTGGTGGGCCTGGCCAAGTTCGTCGCCACCCGCCGACCGATCGCCGAGGTCCTGGAGCGCTGGGAACACATCCTGTTCCCCATCGTGCTGATCGGCCTGGGTTTCTTCATCCTGATCAGCGGCGGGGCCTTCGGTTTCTAACCACGCTTCCTGATCGGCAGCCTCCACCACAAAGAGATCTCCGGCCATTGTCGATGCCGACGTCCTGGCGATCGTTGCTGGCCCCAGCTTGCGGACAGTGTCGTTCCTGGATGGACGGCCCTTGCCGCCACGTATCTCAGCAAGAATGCCGCCACATACCTGCAACAGTCACAACGACGAAGGCCAAAACCGCGACGGAGAGCGACCGTTTCATGGGGGATCTACTTTCTCGGTGTGATGCGTGAGGGGAAATTCGAGCATACTGCGGCGATTTTGGCGTCGGGATCGAACAGGCGTCCATGACGGAGCTCAGAGGGTTGGACTGGTTCGATTCCCGGGTACGAGTCATCGAGAACCTTTCCCAGGCAGTGTCGGTCCGACCGTCCTCGGCAGCGCCGCCCCCGCTCTGAGAACTTCATGACGCGCAATGGTTAGGCTGGGGTCCCCGCACACGTCCCGAACGCCATGGAGGACACGGTGGAACACTTCCCCACGTTGACCGAGACCGTTGCCGCCCTGCGCCGCGGGGAGGTGACGAGCGAGGAGCTGACCCGGCGGACGCTCGAGCGGATAACCGAGCTCAACGCGCACTTGGGGGCTTTTGTCCATGTGGCCCCAGAGACCACCCTCAAGCGGGCCCGCAGCGCGGACGAGCGGCTCTCGAGCGCCCGAGGCGACTCCGAGGAGGATGCCTCCGCGCTCCCCGCCCTGCTGGGTATCCCCACCGCGCTCAAGGACGGGCACGACGTCGCCGGGATGCCCACCACGTGGGGCTCACTGACCACGCGGGACGAGACCGGTACCGTGCCGCCCGCCGCCGTATCCGAGCCGCTCGCCGCGACCCTCGAAGCCTCCGGTGCGGTGATCCTCGGCAAGACCCAGGTCCCCGAGTTCCTGCTCAATTGCTATTCGGAGAATCGCGCTTTCCCTCCGGCCCGCAACCCGTTCGCCCTGGACTGCTCCCCTGGCGGGTCCTCCGGGGGTCAAGCGGCCGCCGTGGCCGCGGGGATCCTGCCCGGGGCCGTGGGTTCCGACGGCGGCGGCTCCATCCGGATCCCCGCGGCGGCCTGCGGACTCATCGGCCTGAAACCCAATCGTGGGCGTGTCCCGAGCAACGACGCCCTGTCCAACGTGGGACAACTTGGGGTCAACGGCCCCATCACGCGCACCGCCAGGGATGCCGCCCTGCTCATGGACGTGCTGTGCCACACCCCCGGACACGATCGGATCGACCGCCCCGTCCGGGCCGCGCCCGAGCCGTCCTTCACGGCAGTGGTCGACGCCGCCCTGGCCGGGCGGATGCCGTGGGGTGAGCGCCCGTTGCGGATCGGTGTCAGCACGGCGTCGCCCTTCGACGAGACCTACGACATCTCCGTATCACCCGAGGCGCGTGCCGCGCTCGACGACGGGGTGCGGCGCCTCGAGCGGGCGGGGCACAACGTCGTCGACGCCCGGATCTCCTACGACCCGGCCTACCCGGACGCGTTCTTCCGGCTGTGGAGCACCGTCATGGGGCAGCTGCCGCTAACCGGGCAGGAAGGACAGCTCACGGGCCTGGCCCGGGCGTTCCGGGACCGCGCGCTGACACGGTCCGCGGTGGATCTCGCCGATGCCGTGGCGGTCCTGCGGGACATCGAGGCCAATGTGATCAGCCAATATGCCCAGTACGACATGATCCTCACTCCGGCGCTGGCCATGCCCCCGCGCCCGATCGGCTGGTTCCACGAGGGCTTCGACATCACCGACCCCGCCGGTGCCGAGCAGGATTATATGCGGCAATGCCAGTACACCCCGTGGACCTCCCTGATCAACGTGGTGGGGCTGCCCGCGATCACGATCCCCACCACGTGGGCTACACCCGAGCGAGGCAACTATCCCGGGCCGGTGCCCATGGGCGTGCACCTGGTGGGAGCGGCGTCGTCCGAGGCGTGGCTGCTCGCGCTCGCGGCGCAGTTGGACCCGCCGACCACGCCGCGCGCGTCCTTGGTGGCCTGACGGCACCTGCTCTGAGTGCGAGCTGCGAGCCCGCTGCCACCGGCCGTTCGGGCCCCGGCGTGCGGTGCGCGGAAACCTGCGGAAAACGACTGACGGGCGCCGCGATCGGGACTAGGTTTGAACCATGACCAACCGTGCGGGCACCGTCGCCCAACCCAGTGACCTCGTGGACATCGACCAGCTCCTGGCCGCGTACTTCGACCGCGTCCCGGACGCGGACGATCCTGACCAGCGTGTGGTGTTCGGCACCTCCGGGCACCGCGGGTCCTCACTGAAGACCTCGTTCAACGAGCACCACATCGCCGCGATCACCCAGGCGATCGTGGAGTACCGCGCGGAGCAGGGGATCACCGGGCCACTGTTCATGGGCAAGGACACGCACGCGCTGTCCGGACCCGCACAGGACACCGCGCTGCAGGTGCTCGCGGCCAACGGCGTGCGCACCCTGCTGGACTCCCGGGACGGCTTCACGCCCACCCCGGCGCTGTCCCACGCGATCCTCACGTACAACGCCTCCGAGCCCGCGGACCGCGCGGATGGCATCGTGATCACCCCGTCCCACAACCCGCCCACGGACGGCGGCTTCAAGTACA
>NZ_DDIY01000009.1:21671-49270 GCF_002338785.1 Kocuria sp. UBA1838
CTCATCGCGGCGGGCCTCGATGGTGTGGAGCGGGTGCCCCTGGAGGAGGCCGCCGCCGCGGAGACCACCGGGACCTTCGACTTCCTGGACAGCTACGTCTCCGCGCTGCCGGAAATCATCGACCTCGAAGTCATCAAGGAATCCGGGCTGCACATCGGCGCGGATCCCATGGGCTCGGCGTCCGTGGCGTACTGGCAGGAGATCGGCGAGCGCTTCGGGCTGAACCTGACCGTGGTCAACCCCGAGGTGGACCCGCAGTGGGCGTTCATGACGCTGGACTGGGACGAGAAGATCCGCATGGATTGCTCCTCCCCCTCGGCCATGGCGTCCCTGATCGGCAACCGGGACGAGTACGACATCGCGACCGGCAACGACGCCGACAGCGACCGGCACGGCATCGTGACCCCGGATGCCGGGCTCATGAATCCCAACCACTACCTGGCCGTGGCCATCGACTACCTCTACCGCAACCGTGCCGGGTGGTCCCCGGAAGCCGGGATCGGCAAGACCCTGGTGTCGTCCTCGATCATCGACCGCGTGGCCGACTCGCTGGGCCGCCGGTTGGTGGAGGTCCCCGTGGGCTTCAAGTGGTTCGTGCCCGGTCTGCTGGACGGATCCATCGGCTTCGGCGGGGAGGAATCCGCGGGCGCGTCCTTCCTTCGGATGGACGGTTCCGCGTGGACCACTGACAAGGACGGCATCATCCTGGCGCTGCTCGCCGCGGAGATCACCGCACGCACGGGCAAGACGCCGTCGCAGCGCTACGCCGAACTCACCGAGCAGTTCGGGGATCCGGTGTACGAGCGCATCGACGCCCCGGCCGATCGCGAGCAGAAGGCCGTACTGAAGAAGCTGTCCGCCGAGCAGGTCACCGCGGAGACCCTCGCCGGGGAACCCATCATCGCCAAGCTCACCGAGGCGCCGGGTAACGGCGCCACTGTGGGCGGGCTGAAGGTGGTCACGGAATCCGCGTGGTTCGCGGCCCGGCCGTCCGGGACCGAGGACGTGTACAAGATCTACGCGGAGTCGTTCAAGGGCGCGGAGCATTTGGCGCAGGTCCAGAAGGAGGCCAAGGCGCTCGTGGATTCAGTGATCGGCTGAGACCGCAGAACGCGGGACGTCACGGAGGCGGCACTCACCGACGCGGCGTCCCCGAGCCGTCCCGGCGGTGTGGCCTCCCTGCGCAGCAGGGCCGTGAGCGGGAGGGCGTGCAACTGCACGCCCTCCCGCTCGTTGTTGACCATGAGCAGGTCCCGATTCCCGATGGAGGGCCCCCGTGCCGCACTCGAGAACGTCGACCAGCGCTCCACCCCGTCCCCAGCCGCTGGGCAGTCCACGTAGCGCCCAGGCACCCACCTCTTCTCGGGGCCCGGCTGGCACGCCCTGGTCGTTGAGGAGACCTCACGGTCGGGGCGGCTCTGGTACGCGCCGTACGGCCCCGTGCTCACCCACTCGAGTGGCGCGCACGCCGTAATCGAGCTGCTGCACCACACGGCGGGCCGCCGGGGTTTCACCGCGCACGGCTCCGACTCCCTGCGCACGGCCGCCCGCGTGCTGGGCGAGACCGGGAGCTGCGCCGCCTTCACGAGCTCGGTGGGCGGCACCGTGGTCAGCGCGCTGCTTCCCTACGACTCCCCCACCACATGGGTGTTCGCCCCCCTCCGGGAGGGACTTCGCGCTGCGCAAGCTGCGCCCCAACCAGCCGCTGATCGTCCAGGCGCTGCTCGACGCCGCAGCACAGGGTCAGCCCGTGGCCGACCTCTTCGGGGTGGCCTCCGCGAACGACCCCGGCCACCCCTGGACGGGATTCAGTGCGTTCAAGCGATGCTTCGGCGGGGCGGCCGGAACCGTCTCCGGGGGTCGGACCGCCCGTGCCCTCAGCGCACCAGGTCCTGCGGGTTCCACGCGCGGGTGTAGAACTCAGCCGAGCGGGACTCGAGCAGCAGTGCGTACTCCTCCGGGTCCATGGCCTGGGCCGAACCTTGGGGAGGCTGCTGCCGCCGGACAGACGTACCGAGGCCCGCCGCGCCGTTGTGCACCGATAGCCCCGCCGCCTCCAGGAGGGTGGGGTACATGGACAGCTGGTCCGCGCCCGCCCGCAGGGGCTGGTCCGAGGACTCCCCCGGGATCCACACGCGGTTGAAGATGGTGCGGTTGGGGTGGTGGTCCAGCTGCTCGTGGAACGCGTCCCCGGCGCTCATGTGCTTGAGGTGGTCCCCCATGACCACCACGGAGGTGTCCTCCAGGTAGCCCTGGACCCTCATGTGCTCGATGAAGCCCGCCACCTGCGTCATGGAGCACGCGAACACCGAGGTCACCTGGTTCTGGGTGTCCACGCCGCAGGAGTCGTAGACGTGCACCGGTTCGTGGGTGTCCAGGGTCAGCATGGACAGGTTGAACGGCTGGCCCGTGCGCTCGGAGCGGGCGTGCAGACGGTCCACCTCGTCCTTCGCGTGGGCCATGAGCCGCTCGTCGCTGAGCCCCCAGTCGCCGCGGAAGTTCTGCTCCGGCTCGCCGGCGGCCCGCCAGTCCGCGAGCCCCTTGTCCTCCGTGTAGCCGTGCGATCGCAGGAAGGCGTCCTTGCCGGCGAACGAGGAGTTGGCCCCGCCCAGGAACGTGCTGGTGTAGCCGTGGTTCTGCAGCACGTCCCCCAGACACATGACGCCTCCCAGGTACTGCTCCATCCCGGCGCCGATGTCACTCGAGCTGATGCCCTCCCCCGAGCTCTTGAGGGGGATGCCGCACTGGGTGGATGTGAGCCCGGCCATGGTCCAGCCGCCGCCCTCGTACTGCTGGAGGTCGGTGACGCTGCGCCAGCCGTCCTCCGCGCGGGTGACGTCCTCCAGGGGCTTGAACGCATTCTTCTCGAACAGCTGGTCGTCCGCGAGGGTCTGCTCCCCCGACTCGAGGTAGACCACCACCAGGTTGCGCTTGCCCTCGTCCCCGGTGACGGTGGGCTGGACGTAGCGCGATCCGATGTCGTGCGGGAACTTGGCGGCCTTGACGTAGCGGGGCAGGTCCACCGCGGACGCGAAGCTCGCGGTACCCCCCACCACCACCGCCGCCACCGCGATCGCGGAGACGGATCGGACCACGCCGCGCGGGGCGCGCGCAGTGGGCCCGGACAGGCGGCGGCGCCGCCACACCCACCGGCCCAGCGCGACCGCCAAGGTCAGCAGCACGGGAAGCACGCCGATCAGCAGCACCGAGACCCACACGATCGACCCGCCGCCGCCGTCCGTCTGCACGGACACCAGGTTCATGCGCATCTGCCCCACGGAGATCTGACCCCAGTAGTGCCGGATCACCCCGGCGGCCGCCAGCAGGGTGAGGCCCAGCCAGATCAGTCCGTAGCAGAGCCCTCGGCCCGTCCACCGGCCCAGCCGTCTGCTCGCACGCAGAAAACCCTCGGACATGTTGTGGACCTCGTGCTCCTCGATCACCGGTGCCAGCCGGCACCGCCGCGGCCCGGGCACGGTGTGCCCCCGCCTACATATTCGTGTTCCTTCAAGGGTAGGACATGTTCCGGCCACCTGCTGTTCACCTTGTGGGCCCGCGACGGCGCCGGACGCAGCAGGGGGAGCCCACTGTCCGAGGCGGCGCCGCTCGGTCCAGCGCGAGCCTGATGCTGTCCGCAGCCGGGCCGGGGAGCGCCTGTCCCGTTCAGCTCGCGTGGGTGAGGGCCTGCACCCAGACGGCCTCCGCCGCGAGGATGCCGAGTTCCACCGTGACCCCACCGGACGCTACCGTGCCCACAACGTCGGGTGGCCCCTGCGTCGCCAGAGCTGCGGGCGAGCTGCCCCCCGGGACGTCACCGCCCGGCGTCGTGCCCCCGCCGGCTACGCGCACGCGCACCGTGGCGCTGCGGTCCGGACCCGGAAGCACCCGCAGCACCGCGCCCGGCCGAATCTCGGCCTCCGCGAGCACCCGCAGGGTCTCGGGGCTCTCGTCCGAGACGCGCGTGACCCGCACGGGCTCCGGGTGGGTGACGTCCCCGAGCGGAACGGCCGGGGCGGGAGTGATCACCCCGTCCCGTGAGGGGATCGCATCCCCGTGCGGGTCCTCGGACGGGTGGCCGAGCTTGGCGTCCACACGGTCGATGAATCGGTCGGTGACGGCATGCTCGAGAACCTCGGCCTCGTCGTGGATCTCGTCCCACGTGTAGCCCAGCTCGGTGGCCAGGAACATCTCCAGGATGCGGTGGCGGCGCACCATGTGCACGGCCACGTCACGTCCCTCGGCGGTCAGCTCCACGACCCCGTATGCGGGCCGGGTCACCAGGCCCTGTGCGGTGAGCTTCTTCAGCGCCTCGGACACGGTGGAGGCCGCCAGACCCATTCGCGCGGCCAGCGACGTGGTGGTCACCCGCTCCGGCTCCCACTCGCCCAGCCGCCAGATGGTCTTCAGGTAGTCCTGGGTGGCCGGGCTCAGCTCTGCGGGGTGCACGCGTTAAGCCTAGCGGCCCTCCGGGGACGTCCCCAAGGGTGCGCCCCGCGGCGTTCGCGCCGGGGATGACAGACGGTGACGACGGCGCTGCACCCCCTCTGGGGGCCGCGCCCGGGGTGTGTCCGGGGTCGTTTCGGGTGCCGCGGCACCCGGCGACGCCGCGCCGTCGGCTGGGTGCGAGGGGGCACCGTGCGACGTCGTCAGGCCGTGCGACGGTGACGTGCCTGCGCGCAGGGCCGCTGCGGCGGAATGACTCCCGCAGGAGGCGTGCAATAACGGAGCAAACGCAGAAAATGGCGCTCAGATCTGCATGTGCTCCGTTATTGCCCATCGTAGGCCGCGGCCGTGCCGGGCTCCACACCGGGCTCGGCCGGGGCATCACTCGTACGTATAGAACCCCTGCCCGGAGCTGCGCCCCATGTGACCCTGGTCGATGAACTCCCGCTTCACGCGTTCCGCAACCCGCTGGGACTCCTCGGTCCCCGCATTCATGTTGATCTGGTAATAGGTCTCCATGCCCACGTGGTCCAGGATCTGGAACGGGCCCAGGGGAGAGCCGGTGGCGGTGCGCCAGGTCTTGTCGATGTCCTCGGCCTGTGCGATGTCGTTGACCCACAGGTGCGATGCCGCCGTCAGGAACGGCACCAGCAGGGTGTTGAGGATGTAGCCCGCCTGCTCCTTCTTGATGTGGATGGGCACCATACCGATCTGCCCGGCGAACTCCAGGACGGCCTCGGCCGCGGCGGGGTCCGTGCCCGGATGCCCCATGACCTCACCGGTGTTGTTGCGCCACACCTCGTTGGCGAAGTGCAGCGCCAGGAACCGCTCCGGGTGGCCTGTGGACTCGGCAATGTCACTGGGCAGCAGCGTGGAGGAGTTGGTGCACAGAACGGTCTTCTCCGGCGCGGCCGCACCGATCTGGGACCACACCTTCTTCTTGAGCTCCAGGTTCTCGGGCACGGCCTCGATCACGATGTCCGCGTCCTGCAGGGCCGCCTCAAGATCCGTGGTGCCGCTCAACCGGGCCTTGGCCGCCTCCAGTTGCTCGGGGGTGGCCGCCATGTCCCGCGTGTACAGCAGGGACAGCTTCTCCCACTTGCCGGGCAGCGCCCCGACGATCTCCTCGCTGATGTCGTACACGGTCACGGTCTTGCCGAAGTACGCCGCCTGGAACGCGATCTGCGATCCGAGCACCCCGGATCCGATCACGGTCACGTTGGTCAGTTCAGCCATGATGTCCTCCCCCACTACTGTGTGAGTCACGCTCGCGCGAGTCGGCCTCCCGCGGGCCCGGTGGCCACGGGCGTGGCCCCCGTCATTCACCCTACTCGCCCGTAGATTTCTCGCCAGGCGCCGACAACGCCGCACGGCCACCTCCCGCGGCACCTCACCACCGCGCGTGGGCCCCGCACCACCAGTCGGGCCCCACCCGCGCACTAGAATCCTCGGGGCGGCACCCACGGCCCGCCCAGGACAAGGAGGACCCATGAGTTCGTCGGTTTCCCCCGACCACACCCCGCCACCGCAGGACGAGCAGCACGAGCCGCGCAAGCAGGACCTGCGCGGCGGCGTCGTCGAGCGCCTGGGCCTGAACTGGCGGCTGCACGGGGACGGCAGGCACGTGGCCCCCGGTGATGTGGTGACCCCGCGGGAACGGCTCGCCTGGCCGCGGACCATCTCGATCGGCGCGCAGCACGTGGTCGCGATGTTCGGCGCCACGTTCCTGGTGCCGCTGCTCACCGGCTTCCCGCCGGCCACCACGCTGTTCTTCTCGGGCATCGGCACGGTGCTGTTCCTGGTGGTCACGGCGGGGCGGGTGCCCAGCTACTTGGGGTCTTCGTTCGCGTTCATCGCCCCGATCACCGCGTCCGTGAATCAGTACGGTCCGGGTGGCGCGCTCGGCGGCGTGATCATGGCCGGTGCCGCGCTGTTCCTGATCGGCGTGATCGTGCAGATCGCGGGCACGGGGTGGCTGCAGAAACTCATGCCACCGGCCGTCACGGGCACCATCGTGGCCCTCATCGGTTTCAACCTGGCCCCCTCCGCCAAGCAGAACTTCACCGCGGCACCCGTCACGGCCCTCGTGACCCTGGGTTCGATCATCCTGATCTCGGTGTTGTTCCGCGGGCTGCTGGGCCGCCTGTCCATCCTCCTGGGCGTGGCGATTGGCTATGTCACCGCCGTGATCCGCGGTGAGGTGGACTTCACTTCGATTCAGGCTGCATGGGATGAACAAGGCGTGTTCGGCCTGCCCCAGTTCCACTCCCCCGAGTTCCACCTCAACCTGGCCGGGTTGTTCATCCCGGTGATCCTGGTGCTCGTGGCGGAGAACATCGGTCACGTGAAGTCCGTGGCCCTAATGACCGGCGACGACCTGGACCCCTACATGGGCCGCGCCATCATCTCGGACGGACTGGCCACTATGATCGCGGGCTCCGGCGGCGGGTCCGGCACCACCACGTACGCGGAGAACATCGGAGTCATGGCCGCCACGCGCGTCTACTCGACCGCCGCGTACTGGGTGGCCGCGCTCGTCGCGATCCTGCTGAGCGTGCTGCCCGTCTTCGGCGCCGCGGTGGCCACGGTCCCCCAGGGTGTGCTGGGCGGAGCGGCCACGGTGCTGTACGGCATGATCGGCATGCTGGGTGTGCGGATCTGGGTGCAGAACCGCGTGGACTTCTCCAACCCGGTCAACCTCACCACCGCGGCAATCGCCATGATCGTGGGCATCGGCGACTACACCTGGTCCGTGGCCGGGCTCGACTTCGCGGGCATCGCCCTGGGCACCGCCGCCGCCCTGGTGGTCTACCACCTCATGGCGGCCATCGCCCGCGCCCGCGGCTCGGTGGGCTCGGACCCGCTCACCCCGGACTCTTCGCAGAGCCCGTCGCCGCTGGGCTGACGCGCGGCTCACACACTGATCGGCAGGTCCGATTCCTGGTCCGCCACGTCCCGGATCCGGGCCATGTCCACCTCGGCCACCGTGGCCGGCTCCCACTGCGGGTTCTTGTCCTTGTCCACGACCATGGCGCGCACGCCCTCGATGAAGTCGTGGCCCACCGCAGTGTCCTCCGCCATACGCAGTTCGCGGCGCAGGCAGGAGACGACGTCGTCGTCCTGCGCGCCGCGCTGCAGCAGCTCGAACACGCGCGCGAGCGACGTGGGGCTCATCCCGTCCAGGTCCGAGCCCGCGTTGCGCACGACCTCCTCGAAGCCGTCCGCACCGTAGGTCGCCACGATCTCGTCCCAGCGCCCCACGAGTTCGGATTCCGGGGCCTGCTTGGCGTACGACGACGTCGCGACGTCCACTCCGTCCGCCAGCACGGTGTCCACGAACGCGTCCACATCCGCGGAATCGATGTAGGTGTCCGCCAGCCCCAGCGCGATCGCATCCGCGCCGTTGATGCGCGCACCGCTTAGCCCGAGGTAGCGGGCGACGGCGAGGGATTCGTGGCGAGCGGCGTCGTCGTCGGTCGAGGAACCGGCACCCCGGGTGACGCGCGGCAGGAAATAGCTCGCGCCGATGTCCGTGAAGAAGCCGATGGCCGTCTCCGGCATGGCCATCTGTGTGGTCTCCGTGACCACTCGGTGCGAACCGTGCACGGACAGGCCCATGCCGCCGCCCATCACGATGCCGTTCATAATGGCCACGTACGGCTTGTCGTAGCGCGCGATGATCGCGTTCATGGAGTACTCGGTGCCGAAGGCGTCGCGGATCTCGTCCTGGCGGCCGCCCAACGCCGCCTCGCGGACCTCCTTGATGTCCCCGCCCGCGCAAAACGCCTTGGCGAGCTGCGAGCGGATCACGACCTGCGTGATCGCGGGATCGTCCCGCCACATCTGCAGTGCGCTGACCAGCTGGTGGTACATGCTGCGGTTCAACGCGTTCAGCGCCTTGTCACGGGTCAGGGTCAACAGCCCGGTCTGGCCCTGGATCTCGGCCCGGACGAACGATTCTTCAGTAGCCTTCATGTTTCCCATGCTAGCCAGCACCATGGGCTCATGTGACGACCAGCATGCCCCCGAGGGCGGTGGCCGCCACGACGACCGTGGAGATCGCACCGAGCAGCACGGGCTTGAAGCCCACTCGCACGAGTTCCTTGGCCTTCACCCCGAGCCCCAGCGCGAACATCGCCATGCTGAGACACCACGTCTCCAGGGTGCCCAGGGCTCCCATGACCGGTTCAGGTACGACGCCGCTCGAGGCCACCAGCGCGGCGAGCACGAACCCCACCACGAACAGGGGCACGATTGGGGGTCGCTTGCCGTTGCGGGCGGCGGTGCCCGAACGGCGCGCCCGGATCCCCACGATCGTCATGATCGGCGCGAGCATGACCACGCGGGTCAGTTTGACCAACACCGCGGACGCCAGTGCCGCCGAGCCGATGGCCCCGCCTGCGGCCACGACCTGGGCGACCTCGTGGATCGAGCCGCCCGCCCACAGACCGGCCTGGTATTCGGTCAACCCCAGGGCCCCGCTGAGGAGCGGGATCACCGGGATCATCAGACTGCCGTAGAGCACCACGAGTCCCACGGCGGTCGCGACGTCCTCGTCCTCCGAGTCCGTGACCCCCTCCACCGCGGCCACGGCGGCGGCCCCGCAGATCGAGAACCCGCACGCGATCAACAGGCGCTGTGCACGCGGGACCCCCATCAGGCCGCCGATCCACACCGTGGTCAGGATGCCCACGCCGACCACGGCCACGACGACCGCGATCATCCCGAAGCCGAGTCCCGCGATGTCCTGGAGCGAGACGGACAGGCCCAGCAGGACGATGCCGACGCGCAGGACCCACTTGGCGGCCACGGCGATCCCCGGAGCCAGAACCCGGGGCAGCCGGACCACGTTGGCGATCAGGGCGCCCACGACGATCGCGATCAGCAGCGGGCTCACCCCCGGGATCAACCACCCGAGCACGAGGGATACGGCCATGCCCGCAGCGCAGAACGCCAGCCCGGGGAGGACCGCCGCACGGGAACCCGGTTGCCGTTCGGTGCCAGGGGCAGCCGGGGGCGCGGGCATCGTCGCACGCGCCACTGGAACAGGATTCATCGCCGATGCCGCGGCTGCGGTGGTTGCCGAGGTCGACGCAGTCGACGCCGCTCCTCGCGGGACAGCTGCGCCGCTGGGAGCGCCCCGCCCAGCGAGCGCACCAGTCCCACCGAGTATGCCTGCCCCGCCGGGGGCGCTTGTCCCGTCAGGGGTGCCGTGGGAAGTTTCGTGACCCGTCGCCATGCCTCCACTGTGCTCGCGCGAACACCCGCCGGGTAGTCGTGACCTGAGCATCGGGTCATACACTGCTGATATGGCCGAGGTCGATCTCTCCCTGCTGCGCGTGATCGTGGCCGTCATGGACCACCACTCCATGGGCGCGGCCGCCCGCGCGCTGGACATCGCCCAGCCCAATGTCTCACGCGCCGTGGCCCGCGCCGAGCGGATGTGGCGGCTGCGCCTGCTGGACCGCTCACCCACCGGGTCCAGACCCACCCCCGAGGGCCGCGCCGTGGCCGAGCGCGCCCGCAGGGTCCTCGCGGAGTACGACGGGTTCACGACGGAGATCGAGAAACTGCGCCTTGAGTGGACCCAGCACGTGAAGGTCGCGGCATCCGTGACCGTGGCCGAGTACCTGGCCCCCACGTGGTTGTCCCGGTTGCGGGACTCCCACCCGGGGCTGGAGCTGCAGTTGTTCGCGTGCAACTCCGCGGAAGTCATGCGTCGCACGCGCCGGGGCGTGGTGGACGTGGGCTTCGTGGAGAGCCCGGATCCCGCGGAGGGGCTGCGAGAAACGGTGGTCGCTCGGGACCGACTGGAGGTCGTGGTGGCCCCGCTCCACCCGTGGGGTCAGCGCACCGAGCCCTTGACGGCTGCGGAACTCGCGGCCACCCCGCTGGTCATGCGTGAAGAAGGATCGGGAACGCGACGCACACTGCTCGCCGCGCTCGCGCCCCTCGTCCCGGTGCCCCCGGCCATGGAGCTCAGCTCCAACGCGGCGGTCCTCGGTGCCGTGCGGGCCGGGGTGGGCCCAGCGGTGCTCAGCGCGCTCGCCGTCGCCGCGGAGGTCGAGCGCGAGAACCTGGTGCGCGTGCCCGTGTTCGGCGGCGTGCTGGACCGTGATCTGCGCGCGGTGTGGCGCGCGGGTCTGGACACGGACGGCGCCGCGTGGCACCTCGTGGAACTCGCGGCGCACGCGCACCGCGCCACCCCGTTCAGCCCAGATCGCACTGCGCGAGCGCGGCCAGCAGATCCTTGGCCCGGCGGTCCACGTTCTCGCTGAGCATCTCGTTGGTGTGGAACGAGAAAACCGATCCGCGCGTCCGGCCAGACCCCGTGCAAGCAGCCGCCCGCGCCGGAGTGACCGTAGGCCCGCTCCACTGGGCCGTACGTGCACAGGGGGTCCTGCACCTCAAACCCCAGCCCGAACGCCACGGGCCGGTCGTTCACCGCGTCCCTGCCGTGGGACCACGTGCGCGTGAACGTCTCGAGGGTCGCCGGTGACACGAGTTCACCCGATGCCACGAGCGAGTAGAACCGCGCAATCGCATCCGCACCGGCGATCCCGCCTCCCGAGACCAGTCCGCTCGCGTGGAACGCGCGGGAATTGGCGGGCAGTTCCGCCCCGAGCAGTGCGTTTCCGTACATCCGCTCCACGATGGCGCGCCTTTGCGGATCCTCCAGGAACGTGCTGATCGCGTACCCGGGGGCGCGGAACACGGGAGCCACCCGATCCTCGAGCTCGGCGGGCAGTCCCAGGTACAGCTCGAGCCCGTGGGGCCGGGCCACGTGCTCGCGCAGCAGCTGCCCGGCGCGGTGACCCGTGACCCGCACGAGCAACTCCTCGACCATGTGCCCGAACGTCACCGCGTGATACGCCACCTTGCTCCCGGGGTCCCACAGGGGCTCCTGCCGCGCGAGCACCGCCGCATGCGCGGAGGCGTCCAGCATCCCAGCGGGCGGTTCCGGGTCCGTGTACACGAGTCCCACGGTGTGATCGGGGACCTGCGCCACGCTCACATGCTCCTTGCCGCGGGCCGCGAACTCGGGCCAGTAGCGCGCCACGGGCTCGTTCACATCCAGCAGCCCTCGGTCCACCGCCATGGCCACGAGGGTTGCGGAGACCCCCTTGGTCCCCGAGAACATCACGGCCAGGGTGTGCTCGTCCCACGGCCGCTCGACCGCGTCCCCCGGGGAGGACCGGCGGTCGAACGATCCCCCGTGCAGCCGGATGAGCGGGTGCCCGTCCCGGTACACGCAGAAGGACATCCCTCCGTGTGCGCGGGACAGGTGCTCCTCGAATGTCTCACGCACCCGGCTCACGGCGGGGCCGCGCAGGTTCGTGTGCGCCGTCGTCAGCTCGGCCCGGCTTCGGACGGTCATCGTCTCACCTCAGCCCGCGCTCTCGAGGGTGGGTACGTGCTCGAGCAGGGACCGCGTGTACTCGTGCCGAGGGTCGCGCAGCACGGTGTCCGTGGGCCCGTACTCCACGAGCTTCCCGTGCTCGAGCACCGCGAGCCGGTGCGAGATGTGCCGTGCCAGGGCGATGTTGTGGGTCACGAACAGCATGGCCAGCCCGCGCTCGTGCTGCAGCTCGCGCAGCAGCTCGATCACCGAGGCCTGCACGGAGACGTCCAGCGCGGAGGTGATCTCGTCGCACACCAGCACGGACGGGGCGTTCACCAGGGCGCGAGCCACGGCGGCGCGCTGCCGTTCACCACCGGAGAGCTCTCCTGGACGGCGGTCGATGTAGCTGCGCCCCAGCCGCACCGCGTCCAGCGCGTCCGCCACTGCCGCCCGGCGCTGCCCCCTGTTCATCCCGCTACCCAGCTGCAGCGGCACCTGCAGCGAGTCGCCGATGCTGCGCCGCGGGTTCAGGGACGAGAACGGAGACTGGAAGACGTACTGGATCCGGCGGCGCTGCTCGTTGCTGCGCCGCCGCGTGCTGGGCGCAAGCACCTCGCCGTCCAGCAGCACGTCTCCCGTGTAGTCGTCGTTGAGACCCGCCACGCTGCGGGACAGGGTGGTCTTGCCGGACCCGGACTCACCCAGCAGCATCGTGGTCTGTCCGGCCTCCAGCTCCAGGTTGATGCCGTCCAGGATCACCGCCTGCCCGTAGGCCATGCGCAGGTCCCGCAACCGCACGACCGGTTCGTGCTCCTGCCCGGGCACGACGACGCCGCCCGCGCCCCGCTCCCGCGTCGCCGCACGTGCGGTCGGGGCTGGGACCTCCCCGGCAGCAGCATCCTGCTCAGAAGGTGCCGAGCCAGGGTCCGACGTGTCGGCGCAGGGCGTGGCCGTGGTGTTGTCTGCGGTGAAGTGGGTGGCCGCGGAACGGCCGTCGTCCCACGGTGCCCGCACGGAGGCGAGGGGGCTGACAGCGGGTCCGCCGCCCATGTCCCGGGCACCCTGCATGTCTGGAACGGCGCTGAGCAGCGAACGCGTGTACGCGTGCTGCGGGTGGCGCAGCATCTGTTCCGCGGGACCGTCCTCCACAATCCGCCCGTGCAGCATGACGGCGACGTCGTTGGCGACCTGCGCAACCACGGCGAGGTCGTGGGTGATGTAGAGCCCGGCGACGTCGTGCTTGGTGGTCAGCTGGTAGATGGTCTTGAGCACGACGTCCTGGGTGGCCACGTCCAGACCGGTGGTGGGCTCGTCCAGGATGATGACCGCGGGGCGGCACGCGAACGCCATGGCGATGCCGATGCGCTGCTGCTGCCCGCCGGAGAGCTGGTGCGGGAAGCGGCGCTGGTACGCGCTGTCGCTGGGCAGACCTACCTCGCTGAGGACCTCGACCACGCGGGCGTCGCGTTCGGGGGCGTTGCGGCCGAACTCGTGGGCGCGCAACACCTCCGCGATCTGCTCCCCCACGCGCAGCGACCCGTTCAGGGACAGCGCCGGATCCTGTGGCACGTAGGCGATAGTGCCACCGCGCAGCTGCCGCATCTGCTTCTCGGAGAGCGTCAGCAGGTCCACGGCCTTGCGGTGGAACCGGGACGCTCCCTCCTGCAGCTCCACGGTGCCGCCGCGCAGCTCCAGCCCAGAGCGCAGGTGGTTCATGCACGCGAGCGCCGCTGTGGTCTTGCCGGACCCGGATTCCCCCACGAGGGCGAGGATCCGCCCGGGGCGCAGCCGGAAACCGACGTCGTCCAGGATCAGCCCGCCGTCCACGACACCCAGGCTCAGGTGCTCCACCGCGATCGCGGTCTCCACCGTGGCCCTCGGAACGACGGACGCGCGACCCTCCGCGCGGGCCCTCTGCTCTGACTTCCTCATCACGACCTCTTCTCCCCGGTGTCCCCGACATCTGCGGCGCCCGCGGCGTCTGCGCTGCTCGAGCGGCCTGCCCGGCCCGTACCTCCTGCGCTGCCCGCGCCGCCCGCGGAACTCTCAGCGCCGTTCGACGCCGCCTGCTCTGCCGTTCTCCTCCAGGAACGCCGCGGTCCCGTGGAGGCGACCCGCCCCGCCGAGGCGCCGGCCACGGCGTCGGCAATGAGGTTGGTGCCCACCGTGAGCACCGCGATCGCGAGCACGGGAAGGATCACGCCCCAGGGCTGCAGGGACAGGGCGATCCGGTTCTCGTTGATCATCAGACCCCAGTCCGGGGTGGGCGGCTGCATGCCGAGACCCAGGAAGGACAGCGAGGCCACCGCACCGATCGAGTAGGTCAGGCGCAGCCCCACCTCCACCATGAGCGGGCCCATGATGTTGGGGACCACGTCCCGGGTCAGGATCTTCCACTGCGGCACGGCGTACATCTGCGAGGCGAGCACGTAGTCCTCGGCCACCACCCCGGCGGTGGCAGCGCGGATCACGCGGGCCACGCGCGGTGCGTGGGTCACGCCGATCACGAGCACGAGCACCCACCCCTGCGGACCCAGCACGGTCACGGCCAGCAGGGCGAACACGAGCTGCGGGATGGCCAGCAGCACGTCCCCGCAGCGCATGATCAGCGCATCCAGCCAGCCCCCGCGGAACGCGGCGAGCATGCCCAGCACGGCACCCAGACCCACGCCCAGCACGGTGGCCAGCGCCGAGTACAACAGCAGCCGCCAGCCGCCGGCCAGGAAGCGGGAGAGCACGTCACGGCCCAGGTTGTCGGTGCCGAAGACGCCGCCCTGGAACGGTTTGCCCGCGAACGAGTTGGGGGTGTGCCCGGTCCACGCCGGCACCACGAAGGGCCCCAGCACGGCCAGCACGAGCACGATCCCGGTGAGCACGAAGCCCAGCTTCGCAACGGGCTGCGAGAGTACGCGCCGCGCAAAGGACGCCGGCCGGGCGTCCCCCCGGGACTCGGAGTGGTCGAAGTCCGGGGCCGTTCCGGCGTCCCCCGAGCCGGTGGCGGCGCCGAGGCCGCCCCCGGCGCCGTCGCCTGCGGCGAGGGCGTCCTCGGCCACGACGACGTCGCTCGCCGCCGAAGTGCCCCGGGTCTGCCGGGGCGGGTGGCTCGTCCTGTCCTGCGCGCTCATGAGTGGGACTCCGTCCGCAGCTTGGGGTTGGCGAGGATCCCGATCACGTCCGCGATCAGGTTCACGACCACGTAGAACGCGGCGATGATCATGGACAGCGCCTGGACCACCTGCACGTCACGGGTGTTCACGGCATCGACCATGGCCTGGCCGAGTCCGGGATAGCGGAAGAGGAACTCGACCACCACAATGCCCCCGGCGAGCCACGCGAGCTGCATGGCCACCACCTGGGCCACGGGCCCTACGGCGTGCGGCAAGGCATGCTTGAAGACCACCTGGCGCTCGGGCAGGCCCTTGAGCCGGGCCATCTCCACGTACCCGGAGTCGAGGACGTCGATCATGGTGGTGCGGGTCATGCGGATCATGTAGGGCACGACCACGAGGATCAGGGTGAGGGACGGCAGCACCAGCTGCAGGGGCCGGTCCCACACGTGCGTGCCGGGTGCCGCCATGGTGACCGAGGGCAGCAGCGTGAACACCGTGGTGGAGAGCAGTGTGGTCAGCACCACGCCGATCACGAACTCGGGCAGGGCCGCGAGCACGAGCGAGAGGCCGGTGAGCGCCTGGTCCGAGGCGCGGCTCTGGCGTATGGCGGACCATGTGCCGAGCAGCAGGCCCACGGGGATCGCGATCACGGCTGCGATCACCATCAGCACCAGGGAGGCGGACACCTTGCTGGCCAGCAGGGCGTTCACGGAGCCGCCCGTGGCCGCGGAGGTTCCCAGGTTTCCCACGAACAGCCCGCCCAGCCACGTGAGGTAGCGGACGTACCAGGGATCGTTGAGCTGCAGCTGCTCGCGCAGCGCGGCCAGCCGTTCCGGGGTGGCCTGCTGCCCGAGGATTGCCTGGGCCGGATCGCCCGGGAGCAGGAGGGTGAACACGAACACCAGCAGGGACACCGCCAGCAGCACGAAGACGGAGACCCCCAGCCGTTTCAGGATCATGGCGGTCACACGATCACTTCCCTTCCTGGTCGATCCACAGGTGGCGCATGTGGAACCCGCACACGGGCATGCCGATGCGGTGGCCGAAGCCACCGCCCACGTAGTTCTGGTAGGCGTCCGCCTGGTTGAAGAACCCCCACGCGATGTATCCGCCCCGGTCGTGGAGCACCTTCTGCGCGTCCTGGATGAGCTGGTTGCGCTGCTTCTCGTCCATCGTGGCTCGGGCCTTCTTGTACAGGGCCCGGAACTCCGGGTCCGCCTCGTGGGTCTCGTTGAACGGGGCTCCCGGAACGGTGCCCTGCGCTGTCTGGGACAGGAAGTTGCGGGTGTACCAGAAGTCCTGCGAGAAGGGGTACTTCAAGTACCCGTCCCCGAAGAACGTGGTGCTGTCCACGCGGCGCAGCTTCACGGTGATCCCAGCCTCGGCCGCCTGCTCCGCGAAGACCTGGGCGGCCTCCACGGCGCCCGACTGGATGGGGGCGGTGACCAGCTCGACCTCCAGACCGTCGGGATGGCCCGCCTCCGCCAGGAGCTTCTTCGCCTTCGCGATGTCCCGCGTTCGCTGCGGCAGCGTGGGCGTGCCGGGGTCGAACGGCGAGTACATGTCGTTGCCCACCGAGCCGTGGCCGGAGAAGACCTGCTCCACCATCTGCCCGCGGTCCACCACCAGCCGGAATGCCTCGCGCACCCGGGCGTCGTCGAACGGGGCGGTGTCCACGCGCATGGTGAACGGCAGCCAGTTGCCCGTCTCGGAGAGCACCGTGTGCAACCGCGGGTCCGTGTTGACCACGTCCACCAGAGCCAGCGGCAGCTGACCCACCACGTCCACCTGGGTGGAGAGCAGCGCGTTGACCAGTGCGTCCTGGTCGTTGAAGTTCAGCAGATGGACCTCGTCCACGTAGGGCGGTTCGCTCCAGTAGTCCGGGTTGCGCTTGAGCACGGTCACCTGGCCGGGCTCGAACGAGCCGAGGGTGAACGGCCCGGTGCCCACGGGCTTGGCGGGATCGTAGTCCGCGGGCACGATCCCCATCGAGTTCTGGGCGATCGAGTCCACCAGGGACGCGTCCGGTTCCTTCAGCTCGAACCGCACCGTCCGCTCGTCCACCGCCACGGTGCGCTCGAGCAGAGCGAGAGCGGAGGCACCTGTCTTGGGGTCGTCGGGGTCGGTGATCCGCTCGTACGTGGCCACCACATCCTGGGGCGTGAGGGGCCTGCCGTCGTGGAAGCGCACGCCCTCCCGCAGCCGGAACACCCACTCGCGCCCGCCCTTGCGGGGCTCTGCGGATTCCGCCAGGCCGGGGACCAGTTTGTAGTCGGGGTCGAACTCGTAGAGCCGGTCGTACAGCCCCATCACGCGCCCACCGTCCGCGGTGACCACGGGTGCGTGGGCGTCCAGGCTGTCGGACGCGCCGCCCCCGGTCATTCCGACCCGCAGAGTGCCTCCGCGCTGCGGTTCACCCGTGGCCCGGGCCGTCCCCGCTCCGGGCTGGCTTCCACTGCCGCACCCGGCGAGGGCCAACGACGCCGCAGCGGCGCCCAGGCCCATGAAACCCCTCCGGGACACCGCCGAGCGCAGCACGGCACCCACGGCGGGGGACGCTGCGACCTCGTGCGGGGCCGCAGCGCGGCCGGGGGCAGCCCTACGTTCGGGTGGCTGGATAGGGGGTGGCAGTGGATTCATGGTTCCTCGCAGGCGGCGTGGTCGCGGGCATGGTCGTCGTGCGCAGAGGCAGCGACGCAGAGCGGCGGAAGAGGAGGGCGCGGCAGCCCACGGAGGGAGTGCCGAGCGGCGCAGAGCCAGCTACGGGATCTTGCTGAGGCGCGCGGCCACCACGCGGTGTCTCCGCACGGGCGTCTGAGCGGTGAGCCGACGACGGTAGATCTCGGGCTGCGAACGGCGTGCACCGCCGCGGCGGGAGGGCTTCCGAGTCCCGCCCAGACGGCTACCGGCGGGAAGGACGAGGTCAGGGCTCTGGCGCATGCGGTGCACGTGGCCTCCCTGGTCTCGTCGGAGCGGGTCTCGCGGCGCACGGGGTGCTTGCCAGCCCGCTCGTGGCCTCGATCACGTTCCACGCTACCGTGTTGGGGCACCGAACGAGTGAAGCGTGGCACCTTGACGAAGCGCGTCGAACGCTCTTCGCCCTGCGCCGGGGTGGTCACGGGTCGCAGCGGCCAGGCGCATCCACGCCGCACGGGACCGCGCCCGCGTCAGCGCTGGGCATCAGTCCTGGGGATCAGGCGGCCACTGTCCCCGGCGGAGGAGCACGTCCCGGAGCAGGTCCGCGCGATCGGTGATCAGCCCGTCCACCCCGAGGTCGAGCAGCCGGTCCATGTCCGCGGGGTCGTTGACGGTCCACACCTGCACGCGCAGACCCTCCCGGTGGGCAAGGTCCAGGAACTGCCGCGTCACGATCCGCACGGTCACCCGCCGCCCCAGGGGCAGCTCCACGGTGTGCCGCTCTGGCAACTGCAGCGTGTCGAAGGGTGCGACCACGCGGGACCACGCTGCCCGGTGGGCCGCCCACAGCGCGTGCGCGACCCGCGGCGAGACCTTGTCGGTGAGGGGCGCGACCGCGGCGACGGCGAGGAACCCCGCTGTGCCGAGCGTTCCCGCGGAGGTCTTGGCGCGCCGCCCGGTAAGCCGGGTGATCCCTGCGAGCGCGCGGCGTCGTCGTGATTCGGAGAAGGACGTGACGCGCAACCGGTGCGCGGCGTGCTCGCGCGCCACGACCCCGGGCAGGGCGGCGACGGACGCCTCGTCCTTGACGTCGATGTTCAGGCACGCCTCGGGCAGCGCCCGCAGCAGCTCGGTGAGCGTGGGGATCTCCTCGGTGCCGCCGATGCGCACTTCCCGCAGTTGCTCCCACGTGAGGTCGTTGACGTTGCCGCTCGTGCCCGTGACGCGCTCCAACGTGGGGTCGTGGAATGCCACGACCACGCCGTCCAGGGTCGTGTGCACGTCTGTCTCGAGCCACACGAAACCGAGCTCCGCGGCGGCCCGGAACGCGGCCAGCGTGTTCTCGTGACCGTCCGGGGAGAACCCACGGTGGGCGAGCGCGGCGGGGTGCCGCCGTGCACCGGGGTCCTGGCGGGCGGCCGGAACGGAACGGGACGACTCAGACACGGCGACCCTCCCGGGCCACGGGAACGATGTGCTCGTGCTCCAGGTAGGCCTCGATCACCTGCGCTACGCCGTCCTCGGTGAACGCCGGTGCGGTGCGTCCCACCGTGGCGACCACGTGCGGGTGCCCGTCCGCCATGGCGTAGCCGCGCTCGGCCCACGTGAGCATCTCGAGGTCGTTGGGCATGTCCCCGAAGGCCATGACCTCCCGGTGGGAGATGCCGTGCTCCGCGGCGAAGTGTTCGAGCGTGCGGGCCTTGGTGAGCCCGCGCTGCCCCATTTCCACGAGGGGTGCGGCGGCCACCGAATGCGTCACGGACAACCGCCCCGCCACGATCTCGCGGACGTGCTCGAAGTACCGATTGGGATCGGCGCCGTCCAGCTTGGCCAACAGCTTGACCACCTCGGTGCCGGGCGCGAGCGACTCCTTCACGGGCGCTTCGGTGATGTGGCGGATCTCCATACGGTCCGTACGGGACCACCCGTGATCCGTGTAGACGCGCTCCAGGGTCTCCGCGGCGAACAGAGAATCCGGGAACTCGCGGGCCACGTCCGCCATGACGGGCAGGGCCTCGCTCACGTCGAACAGGCTCGCCTCCAGGACACGCTCCGCGCCGGGATCGTAGATCACCGCCCCGTTGGAGCAGATCACGACCCCCACGTCATCGAGTTGTTCGTGCAGGGGGTCCAACCACCGCATGGGGCGCCCGGTCACGAAGACCACGTGAATCCCGGCATCCCGCGCGGCGGTGATCGCGGCGACAGTGCGCGGCCGGAACCGGAAGTCACGGCCCAGCACTGTCCCGTCCAGGTCACTCGCGATGAGCCGGACGGGTGGCTGGTCCGCGGCGTGTTCCGGCGCCACGGGCTACTTCACTTCGTAGACGGGCGTGAGGAACGCGCGTCCCAGGGCGTGCGAGAACAGGTTGAAGTTGACCACTGCGGGGCTCGCGGACTCGTCCACCTCGAGCTCGGGAACGTCCACGGCCGTGACGCAGACGATGTAGCGGTGCGGGCCGTGGCCCTCGGGGGGTGCGGCGCCCAGGTATTCGTCCGTGCCGCCGTCGTTGCGGTGCTTCACGGCTCCCTCGGGCGGGTTCGACGCCGCCCCGGTCGCCAGTTCGGTGACGTCCGCCGGAATGTTGGACAGGCACCAGTGCCAGAACCCGCTGGGGGTGGGGGCATCCGGGTCGAACATCGTGACCACGTAGGAACGGGTGCCCTCCGGGGCACCGCTCCACGACAGCTGCGGGGAGACGTCCTCTCCCCCGGCGCCCATGATCCCGGAGACCTGGGGCGTGTTCATGCTCTCGCCCTCGGCCACGTCCGTGGACGTCACTGTGAACGTGGGCAGTTCGGGCAGATCGGAGTAGGGGTGACGGTCGTACATGGGAGCGTTCCTTTCCTCGTTACGGTCATGACACAGCTGGGGGCCTCGCACGGCCACGGGAAAGCGGCGGATCAGGCGTGGTCGATCAAGTCCGCGCGCGTGGGCAGATCCGCGCCGGAGCGCGAGACCGTGACCCCGGCAGCGGCCGCGGCGTGGCGCAACAACTCCGTGAGTTGCGCGCTGTCCAACTCGTCGAGGGCGCTCGCCGCAGTGGGGCCCAGGATGCTCCGGTCCGCGAGTCCCGAGAGCAGGGCCGCCATGAAGGAGTCACCCGCGCCCACGGTGTCCGCGACGGTGACCCGGGCGGCGGGGACCTCCACGCCATCGCGTCCGGTGCCGCGACTGACAGCCCACGGCCCCATGACCCCGCGGGTCACGACCACAAGCCGTGCTCCGGCCTTGAGCCACGCACGCGCGGAGTCCTCGATGCTGCGGTGCGGGTAGAGCCACAACAGGTCCTCGTCGGAGGCCTTGATCACGTGGGACAGCGCCACGATCTTCTCCGCGCGGGCGCGCGCGTCCGAGGAGTCCGGGATGATGGACGGGCGGCAATTGGGGTCGTAGGAGATCAATGCGTGGCCGCGAGCGCGTTCGAGTGCCTGACCCACCACGGTGGCGCCGGGTTCCAGCATGGCCCCGATGGATCCGGCGTGCAGGGCGTCGGTGTCCCGCAGGAGCTCGTCGATCCGCTCCGGGGAGACGTCCAGGGACCAGTCGAGTTGGAAGTCGTAGCTCGCGGCACCGGTCTCATCCAGGGTCGCCTGGGCCACGGAGGTGGGCAGGGCGTCCGCGTCGAACGGCAACCGCACCCCGTTGCCCGTGAGGTGATCGGCCACCTGACGGCCGTACTCGTCCCGGCCGTAGCGGCCCAGGAACTGGACGTCGTGACCCAGCCGGGCCAGTCCCACGGCCACGTTCATGGGGCTGCCACCCACGTGGGCCCGGGGTTCTTCACCCTCGCGGGACACCACGTCCACGAGGGCCTCACCGATCACCGTCAACATGACCCCACGTTAGCAAAGCGTGCGGGGAGTCACCGGGGCTGTCACGACGCCGCACGGGCGGGAGAAGACCCCCGCGCACCGTAAACTTGGGGCCACGACGAGCAGCGCCGCTCCCGCGCGCGCCATCACCCGAGTCAGCGCACCGCCGCGCGACCCCCAACACGGCCCTCACGACGACGTCCGGGCCGAGGAAGAAGGATGCTCATGAGCGCCACGTGGTCCGAACGAGAAGCCCTTGCCGAGCAGCTGGTCCCCCTGGTGGGTCAGCTGCACCGCGGCAACAAGGTGGTCACCACGGTGTTCGGCCGTTCCCTGGTCCACAAGTCCGTCACGGAGATCATCAAGGTCCACCGCTTCACGCGCCGCATCCTGGGCGAGGAAATGCCCATCGACAAGACCCTCCAGATCGTCCACACGCTGGGCGAGCTCAACCTCGGCGTGTGCAACGTGGACGTGGCCAAGCTCTACCAGGGCTACACCGTGGCCGGCAGCGGTGACCTGCAGGCGTACCTGCGCGAGGCCCTTGCTCCCGCCGTGGACCAGCGCGGGCGCAACGAACCCGGGTCCCGCGACGTCGTGCTCTACGGCTTCGGGCGCATCGGGCGCCTGCTCGCTCGCATCCTGCTCAACCGCAACGACGGCACCGGGCTGAACCTGCGCGCCGTGGTGGTGCGCCGCAAGCCCGGCAACGACCTCGTCAAGCGCGCCTCGCTGCTGCGCCGCGACTCGGTGCACGGCCCCTTCAACGGGACCATCACCGTGGACGAGGACAAGAACGTGATCACCGCCAACGGTGTGCCGATCCAATTCATCTACGCCAACTCCCCGGCGGAGATCGACTACACCGAGTACGGGATCGACAACGCCCTGGTCGTGGACAACACCGGCGTGTGGCGTGACGAGGAAGGCCTCTCCCAGCACCTGCAGTCCAAGGGTGTGGGCAAGGTCCTGCTGACGGCCCCCGGTAAGGGCGACATGAAGAACATCGTGTGCGGCGTGAACGACAAGGACATCTCCCCGGAGGACACCATCCTCTCCGCGGCGTCCTGCACCACGAACGCCATCACACCCGTGATCAAGGTCCTCAACGACGAGTACGGGATCATCCAGGGTCACGTGGAGACCGTGCACTCCTACACCAACGACCAGAACCTGATCGACAACTGGCACAAGGGTGACCGCCGCGGCCGTTCCGCCGCCCTGAACATGGTCATCACCGAGACCGGTGCCGCCAAGGCCGTGGCCAAGGCGCTGCCCGTGATGAAGGGCAAGCTCACCGGTAACGCGATCCGCGTCCCCACCCCGGACGTGTCCATGGCGATCCTCAACCTGCAGTTGGAGAACGCCCCGGAGTCCAAGGACCAGATCAACGAGTTCCTCAAGGACATCTCGCTGAACTCGCCGCTGCGCAAGCAGATCGACTACGTGGACTCCCCGGACGTGGTCTCCACGGACCTCGTGGGCTCCCGCCGCGCCGGCGTGGTGGACGGACTCGCGACCATCGTGAACAACAACTCCGTGGTGCTCTACGTCTGGTACGACAACGAGTTCGGTTACTCGTGCCAGGTGGTGCGCGTGATGGCCCGCATGGCGGACATCTCTATGCTCCAACTCCCGTAAGGGTCAGGGTCCCGCGCGCCGCTGGTGCGCTCGACGACGACGCCGCCCCGGCCACCTTCCGCGTGAAGGTCGCCGGGGCGGCGTCATTGCGCTCACGGGCGCCAGAACGCGGCGACCGCCCGGTACAGGGCGTACAGGTCCCCGGTGTGCACGAGCTCGCGTGCCGAGTGCATGGACAGCAGCCCCACGCCCACGTCCAGCGTGCGGATGCCCAGACGGGTCGCGGTGATGGGTCCGATGGTCGAGCCGCACGGCACGGTGTTGTTGGAGACGAACTCCTGGTAAGTCACTCCGGCCCGTTCGCACACCCGGGCCCATTCGGCCGCACCCGTGGCATCGGTCGTGTAGCGCTGCTGCGCGTTGATCTTGAGCAGGGGCCCTCCCCCGGGCTCGGGGGTGTTCACGGGATCGTGGTGACCCTGGTAATTGGGGTGCACCAGGTGCCCCGCGTCCGAGGACAAGCACACGGAGGCCGCGAGCGAGCGCCGGTATTCGTCCGTGGTCTCGCCCCGCGCGGCGCTGATGCGCACGAGCACGTCCTCGAGGAACGGGCCGGCGGCGCCCGAGCGGGTGGCCGAACCGACCTCCTCGTGGTCGAACGCGGCGAGCACGCTCACGTGCTCCGCGCTCTCGAGGTCGTGGGCGTGTTCCATCAGGGCACGCAGGCCCGCGAACACGGAGGTCAGGTTGTCCAGGCGGCCGCTCGCGAGCAGCGTGCGCTGCGCGCCGATGAGTTCCGGGGCCTGGGAGTCCGCGACGACGATGTCGTAGCCGAGAATGTCCGACGCCGTGATCGGTTCGGCCGACGCATCGTCGCCGGCCGGGGCACCCGGTGCACCCGTCACGGTCGTCCGGCGCGTTCCGCGCGACTCGTTCGCGGCATCCGCGAGCACGGTCAGGACGTCCGTGTCCTGGTCCTGTCCCACTCCCCACACGGGTTGCACGTGACGCTGCTTGTCGAGCGTGAGACCCTCGTTCGCGCTGCGGTCCAGGTGGATCGCCAACTGCGGGATCCGGGCCACGGGGCCGGTCGCGGTGAGGACCTGCCGGGTCCCGCCGTCACGGCCACGCAACACGAGCCGGCCGGCGAAGCGCAGATCCCGGTCCAACCACGAGTTCAACAGGGGACCGCCGTAGATCTCCACACCCGCCTGGTACCACCGGTGCGTCACGGTGGTGGGTCGGGGCTTGAGCTTGAACCCCGGCGAATCGGTGTGAGCCCCCAGGATCCGGTACCCCGCACCCGGTGCGGCACCGGACGGGATCACCCACGCGATCAGGGCGCCGTCGCGCACGGTGTAGTAGCCGCCCGCGGACAGGTCCGACCACGGCCGGGTCTCGTCCAGGGCGGTGAACCCCGCGGCGTCGAGCGCAGCGGCAGCCGTGGCCACGGCGTGGAACGAGCTGGGCGAGGCCGTGATGCACTCACCCAGTGCCCGCGCGAAGCCGGCCTCCGGAGCTTCGGGGCCGGGCTCCGGCGTCCCGTTGGCGGGGTCGGCCGGGGTGGTGGATTCGTGCGAGCTATCCGTCATGACGCCCAGTGTAGGTGGGGGCGACATCCCGCTCGCCCGGGGTGGCGGGCGGCGGCGTTGCACCGGGCGAGGGAGGCGTCGCCGTACCGTGTGAATCGGAACCGTTGGGCCGGGAAGTGCTCTCGCTCAAGGTATCGCCCCAGGGCTCGCCCGGCACTGCGGGAGCGACGTCGTCCCCCGTGTGCGCGCCGTGAGCGGTGCGGGTGTCCAGCAGACCCACGTAGCGGCCCTGCCCGTCCCGCACGGAGTACGGACCGTACTGCGGCGGCAGGACCAGGTAGCGCTGCGTGGCCGGGTCCAGGACGTAGGCCGCCAGGCCCGAGGCGTCCTCGGCCAACCGAGAGGGCCGGTGGCCGAGCTCGGGAAGCCGGGCCGGTTGCGGGAGTGGCGGCAGGACGATCGTGCGAGTCACGGCCACGGACCGGTTGCGGCGCACGAGCCAGAACACGAGTGCCACGTAACCACCGTTGATCAGCGTCACCGCGATCAGGTCCGTGGGCGCCCCGGAGGTGTCGTTCATGTCCGTGAGCCCCACCATGGCCATGAGGGACACCGTCATGTTGTTCACGGCGTGCAGTGCGATCGCCGCTTCCAGACCACCGGTGCGCCACGTGATGATGCCCATGGCCACGGCCATGATCCCCACCGAGAGCTGCCCCCAGATGTCGTACGCGTGACCGAGCACGAACAGCGGCACCGGGAGCAGGATGGCCCACGCGGGGTGCTTGAGCCACCGGCCGATGGTCTGGGCCAGGTAGCCGCGGAACACGACCTCCTCCGCCGCGCACTGCAGGGGGACCACGAAGATCAGCAAGGCCATGAGCCACCAGAAACCGGGGGCCGGTTGCAAGGACACGGGCCTGCCGCCCGCGGCGAGTTCCAGGCCCACGGCGATCGCGTTGATCAGGGCGTAGATCGCGACCGCCGCCACGAAACACGTGAGCAGCCACTTCCACCGAATCCGCCCGGTCACGGAGAAGAGCAGCCCCAGGGGACGCGGGCCGAGCACCAGCCGGGCCAGCAGGGCGCTGGGGAGCATGAGGACCACGGAGCCGAAGAGGATGAAGAACACCACGGGGTCCAGCTGGTTCATGGCCAGCAGGTCCCCGTCGATCCGCTCCGGGGCCGCGAAGACCATGACGAGCAGGAATACGATGGTCAGAAGCAGGAGGACGGCCAGCAGGATGAGCCCCTCCACGAGCGGCATCCACCAGCGGTGGCGGGGGTCCGCGTGCGCCAAACGGTGGTAGAAGAGGCTACGGGTCCGTGGCGGATCCTGGACGGGGGGCGACGGACGGGACCACGGTGCGCTGGCGTGACTCATGACTCCACGGTAGCCGTCACGGGGGACGCTCAGGGCCCTCTGTGCAGGGTGCTGGCCGTGAATCCGGGGTGGCTCCGACGGGGAACCGGCGAATTCCGACCGCGGTATGAGATGCCAGCCCGGGGCGGATCCGCCCGATGGTACCGGAAGTCCCGGGTGGTCCGCCCCCCCCCCCGGGGCGTTGACGACCGGGCTCGTGATCAGACGCCTCGATCCGGGCGGGTCAACGCCGGTAACGCTCCACGAACGCCCGTAGGATCCGCGGGGCCTGGTCCACGGCGGGACCGTTGACCACCCGGTCGATCACGGTGTCTGTGTCCTCCGGCCGGAAGTACCCCAGGTCCTTGTACGCGCGCACACGGCTCACGAGCCCCTCGGGGTCCAGTTCGGGGTGGAACTGGGTGGCGTAGAGGTTGTTCTTGATCCGGTACATCTGCACGTGGCACGCGGTCCCAGTGGCGAGCAGCACCGCGTTGGGCGGCAGCACGCGGGTGCCCTCCTTGTGCCCCACGTACGCGCTGAACTCGCGGGGCAGTTGCACGAGTAGGGGATCCCGAGCCCCCTCGTCGGTCACGCTCACGGTGATGGGACCCACGTCCTCGTGGCACGACCGGTCCACCTTGGCCCCCTGGTGGATCCCCAGGGTGCCCACGCCGTAGCACGCGCCGAGGAACGGGAAGTCTCGGGCCACGACGTCGTCCAGCAGGGCGCTGATCCAGGTCTCAGCGACGCGCTGCGCCCTGGACTTCTCCTCCGGCGGGTCCGAGGAGTTGAACGGCGACCCGCCCACGATGATCCCGCTGTACCTGTCCAGGTCCAGCGCGGGCCACTCACCGGACTCCAGACGGATGCGTTCGAGTTGGTCCTCTTCGAGGCCCCCGAAGTGGGCCACGGCCCGGTATTCCTCGTCCGCGAGGACGTTGTCATCACGGGTGGCCAGCAGCACGAACGGTTTCATGGCTTACACCTATGCCACGGGGGCCTCGGGATGCAAACTGCCCGGGGACGAGGCCGCTTTCCGACGCTTCGATGACACCCGTGGAAGAGTCCGGCGGTTACTCGGAAGAAACGTGGTTCCACTCGGTGACTTACCCCGTGTGACCCAGTTCGCTGTTCCTAAATGAAATTTAGATTTCACATCACGAAATACCAGAGGACGGATCGTGGATTTGATCGAGTTCAACAGCCTCGATCGTGAAGCCGCCGTCGCGGCCGTAGGACCGGCCCTGGACGTCCAGCGCTGGATCGAGGAACTCGTGTCCGGGCGCCCGTACGGGTCGAGGCCCCGCCGCGCTTCGTGCCCATCGCATCCATCGAGCACCTCCAGAATCACCTGCGGGAAGGTGACACCGTCAAGGATGGTAAGCTCGTGGACTCCGAGGGCAACGAGATCCCGTGCATTATCGCATCCGGTGAAGTGGTCCCGGCGCCCCTGGACTCCAAGAAGTCCGGGACCGCGGGCGAGCACTGATTTTCCGCCGCCAACCGTGTCCTCACGCGATGAGCGGAGGGGCGCGGTTCGCACATGTCCTTCACGTGCGGTGGCCGGACCCCCACCCGGGGACCGACAACCGCACGGTCAGAACTGCCCCGCCTCTCATGGCAGGAGAACAACACATGCAGCCTTCAAGCAATCACCACATTTTGAGTGGGTTGACGAATAATCTTCAGGACGCTGATGTTCAGGAGACGCAGGAGTGGATCGAGTCGTTTGACGCGTTGATCCAGGCGCAGGGTACCGCGCGGGCGCAGTA
>NZ_DDIY01000013.1:0-37535 GCF_002338785.1 Kocuria sp. UBA1838
TACTGCGCCCGCGCGGTACCCCGCGCCTGGATCAACGCGTCAAACGACTCGATCCACTCCTGCGTCTCCTGAACATCAGCGTCCTGAAGATTATTCGTCAACCCACTCAAAATGTGGTGATTGCTGTCGGAAGACACGAGAACCTCTCTATCGTCAGCTCCGTGTCACGGGATCCCCGGTGTCGGAGCGGTGTGTCAGGCGGCGGGTGCTCGGACAGGCCGATGCCGTCGTCCTTTCATCGTGTCACACGCGATGGCGTCACCGGCAGTGACCACACCGTTTCACGCGTCACACCGCCTGCGCCGGGCCGCCACGAGTGTGGAACGTGTCACAAGTCACCCGATTCGCCCCGCGGTTCGTGGTGTGGCTTGAACGCGGGGACAATCCAGTGTTGTCTTTATTACGCACCGTTGACATCCCCGTCACGGTGAGGGTGAGGTCCGGCAGCGTCGTTGAGCCGACGGTCCGGCCCCGCGCGAGACAGCAGTGAAGGAGAGTTACGGTGAGCGAGGCGAAAGCCCCCGAGGAGAGCATTGCGGCGCAACTGAATCTGAAGGACGGCGACTACGTCCAGGAATTCGGTTACGACGACGATGTCGACGCGGATCTGCGCGGGCGGATCGAGGACGCGATCGGCTCGGAGCTCTTCGACGAGGACGCGCAAGAGGTCGTGGACGCCGTCGTGCTGTGGTGGCGTGACGGGGACGGCGATCTGGTGGACGAGCTCGTGGACGTCCAGACCACCCTCGACGACGGCGGTGTCGTGTGGTTGCTGACGCCCAAGGCCGGGCGCCAGGACCACGTCTCTCCCGCTGAGATCCAGGAAGCGGCCTCGACCGCCGGTCTGCACGTCACGAGCGCGGCACGGGTCTCCCCGGACTGGTCCGTCTCCCGCCTGACCCCCAAACGAAACTTCTGAGCGCGCGCCGCGGCGCTCCCGCGCGGCAGGAAGGGCTCTCATGAGTGCCATCGGATCCACCGCGCCGGACTTCACCCTCCAGGACCGTCACGGCGAGTCCCGCTCCCTGGGCGACTACCGGGGTGCGCCGGTCGTGCTCGTGTTCTTCCCCTACGCGTTCTCGCCGATCTGCACGGACGAGTTGTGCCATCTGCAGGATCACGCGGACATGTTCGATGAGTTCGACGCCGTCGTGGTGTGTATTTCCACGGACAGCCACTTCGCATTGGACGCGTTCGCGCGGCAGGAGTCCTACGACTTCCAGATGCTCTCCGATCACTGGCCCCACGGGGACGTGGCCCGCCGCTACGGTGTCCTGGACGAGGACGCAGGGTGCGCCCAGCGCCACACCATCACCATCGACGCCTGCGGGATCATCCGTGACGTCAGCTCCGCCGACATCACCCAGGCCCGGGAATGGGATCGACTGCGGGGCGTCCTCGAGAACCTGCCCCGGTCCTGATGCCCCTGCGAGTACTGCGCGCCGGTTACGGCGCACCGGTGGACGAGAGCCTCTTCCCCGATCCCCATGCACTGAACGCCCGGGACGGTCTGCCGCGCGTTCTCGAGGTGCTACGGGGCAAGCAGATCGCGGTGCTCACGGGCGCGGGGGTGAGCACCCCGTCCGGGATCCCCGACTACCGCGGCCCGGGCGCCAAACCTCGTTCCCCCATGACATACCAGGAGTTCATGGGCAATGTGGCGAGTCGCCGGCACTACTGGGCCCGTAACCAGTACGGCTGGCACTTCGTGGCCCGGGCACAACCGTCCGCCGCCCACGAGGCGCTGGCCCGGCTCGAGGCCGCCGGTCTGGTGGACGGGATCATCACCCAGAACATCGACCGGCTGCACCAGAAAGCCGGCTCCGTGGCCGTGGTGGACCTGCACGGCACCTACGCGTGGGTGTTGTGCACCTCGTGCTCGTCCCGGTTCCCCCGGGAACAGGTCTCGCGCTACCTGGACGAGTTGAACCCCGGGTTCTACGACGGCATGGCCTCGGCGGACGACATCGAATACGCCCCGGACGCGGACGCCACCGTGGAGCACACCGGCGGTTTCCGTGTGTGGGACTGCCCCGTGTGCCAGGGGGTGCTGAAACCGGATGTCGTGTTCTTCGGGGAGAACGCGCCGTCGCACCGCGTGGCCCTGGCGCGGCGCATGGTCGCGCGGTCCGAGGCGCTACTCGTGGCGGGATCGTCGCTGACCGTGAACTCCGGACGCCGGTTCGTGCGGCAAGCAGACCGAGAGGGGATCCCCGTGGTGATCGTCAACCACGGCGTCACCGGAGGGGACTCGATGGCCACCGTGAAGGTGGACGCTCCCGTGGGGGAATTCCTCGCCGACCTGGGCGACCACCTGACAGCTTGATCCGAATGCGTTGAGTACTTAGACTCTCAATACGAGACCCCGAGGGTCCGCGGAGGGGAAGCCGCGGTCACCTTCGGGGTCTCACCCATTTCCGGGGCGGGTCGGTACCGTCCCGAGCGCGGAGGATCTCCACGGCCCGGGACGGGCGTCCGTCACTTCACGGGGTCGATGACCGGCTTGGCGGCCTGGGCGTCTCGGCACTGCTGAGCCCACAGCGCAGCACCCACGATGCCGGCGTTGTTGCGCAGCGCGGCGATCTCTACCGGTGTCCGCAGTTCGAGGTAGGGCAGGAACTTCTCCGAGTTCTTGGACACACCGCCCCCGATCACGAACAGGGACGGGGAGAACAGGAACTCCACGTGGGAGAAGTACCGCTGCAGCCGCTTCTTGGCCCACTTCTTCCAGGGCAATTGCTCGCGTTCCCGGGCAGCGGCCGAGGCCTTGGTCTCGGCATCGAAGCCGTCGATCTCCAGGTGACCGAGCTCGGCGTTGGGGACCAGTTGGCCGTTGAGGATCATCGCGGAACCGATCCCTGTGCCCAGGGTGATCACCATGACCAGGCCTTCCTTGCCCTTGCCTGCGCCGTAGTGCGCTTCGGCGAGCCCGGCGCCGTCGGCGTCGTTGAGGGCCTCGACCTCACGGCCCAGCGTCCCGGTCATGAGGGCATCCACGTTCGTGTTGATCCACGACTTGTCCACGTTCGCCGCGGACAGCGCCACCCCGTTCTTGATGATGGCGGGGAAAACGATGCCCACGTGGCTGTCCGGGGCCGGGGCCTCGGGGCGGGACTGCAGTTCGTCCACGATCTGCTTGACGACGCCGGCCACGGCTTCCGGCGTGGCGGGCTGCGGCGTGGGGATGCGGAACCGTTCACCCACGAGTTGGCCGGTGGCGAGATCCACGATCCCACCCTTGGTGCCGGTACCACCAATGTCGATTCCGATGCCACACTGCGATACGACACCCTGCGGAGTACCTGAGCTCATGAACGGTCCCTTCGGTTCACGGTGGAAACTATGCGGAGGTGGACGCGATGCAGCCCGCCCCGTCGCTCGATCTTACGGGAGGGTGAGGATCTCCACGCTGTCATCGGTCACGACCATGGTGTGTTCGAACTGTGCAGTGCGCATCTTGTCGTGGGTCGTGATGGTCCAGTCGTCGGACCACTGGTCCCACGTGATGGAACCGAGGGTCAGCATGGGTTCGATCGTGAAGATCATTCCCGGGACCATCTCGGTGGCGTAGGACGGGGCGGCGTCGTAGTGCGGGACGATCAGACCCGTGTGGAACTCGCGCCCCACGCCGTGCCCGGTGAAGTCGCGCACGACCCCGTAGTCGAACCGCTTGGCGTACTTCTCGATGACGCGCCCGATCACGTTGATCTCACGCCCGGGACGCACGGCCTTGATCCCGCGGTTCATCGCCTCGTGCGTGCGTTCCACGAGCAGGCGGGAGTCCTCGTCCACGTCACCCACCAGGAACATGGCATTGGTGTCCCCGTGCATGCCGTTCTTGTACGCGGTGACGTCCAGGTTGATGATGTCCCCGTCCTCGAGCACGGTGGAATCGGGGATGCCGTGACAGATCACCTCGTTGAGTGACGTGCAGATGGACTTGGGGAACCCGCGATACTCGAGGCACGAGGGGTATGCCCCGTGATCACACATGTACTCGTGCGCGATCCGGTCCAGTTCATCCGTGGTCACGCCGGGCTTGGCCTCCGCGCCCGCGGCCTGCAGCGCACGGGCGGCGATCCGGCCGGCCTCGCGCACCAGCTCGATCTCTTCGGGGGTGTACACGTTGGAGGCGTGACCCTCGTTCGCATCCCGGCGTCCCACGTACTCCGGCCGCTCGATCCCGCCCGGGACGTGGCGCCGCGGGGTGAGGTTCCCGGGGCGCAGCGCGCCGCGCGGTGCGGTGGATCCGGGTGCTGGTGCGAGATTGTGCGTGGTCACGATGGGTCATTGCCTCCTGCGGCGATCGCGGGCGTGTTCGTGCTGTGAGGCGTCAAGGCGCCCCGAACACCTGGTTCAGCAACTAGCCTAATCCTTGAGTCCCGGGCCCGTCCGGCCGGGAAGGTTCGCGACCCCGCCGCGGGGCGGGTGTACGGCGCACGGCGCCGCACAGGGAGGAAGATCATGGCCGAGTACTGGTACAACCTCTACACCAAGCAGGTCGAGGAAGGCCCCAAGGATGACTACCGCAAGCTCATGGGCCCCTACGCGACCCGCGAGGAGGCCTCGCGCGCCCTCGAGCACGCCGCGGAGAACACCAAGCGCTGGGACGACGAGGACGCCGCGTTCAAGGGTGACTGACCCTGTAGGGCCGGGCGGCGACGTCGCCCGGTCCCATTCTCGTTCGGGGCGACCCGGGCGTCACCCCCGGTAGGAGTGCTCCTCGGCCGGGAACGCACCGGAGCGGACGTCGGCCACGTAGCCGCGCACGGCGTCGTCGGCGACCTGAGCGAGCTGCGCGTACTGCTTGACGAAGCGCGGCATCTTCCCGGTGCGCAACCCCAGCATGTCCTGCCACACGAGCACCTGGCCGGTGGTCACATTCCCGGCGCCGATCCCCACCGTGGGGATCCGCAGCTCGTCCTCCACTCGTGCCGCGGCGTCCGCGGACACCATTTCCAGGACGACGGCGAAGCACCCGGCGTCCTGCACGGCACGGGCGTCGCGCAGTAGCTGCTCCCCGGCCTCGCCGCGGCCCTGGATCCGGAACCCGCCCAGCGCATGCTCGGACTGCGGGGTGAATCCGACGTGACCCATGACAGGGATCCCAGCGCGCACCACGGCGGCCAGGTGCTCCGCGAGCGCTTCCCCCGCCTCGATCTTCACGGCGTGCGCGCCGGACTCCTTCATGATCCGCGCCGCGCTGCGCACGGCCTGATCCGGGGACTCCTCGTACGAGCCGAAGGGCAGGTCCACGACCACGAGGCTGCGCTGTACGCCGCGCACGACCGCGGCGGAGAACGTGATCATGTGCTCGAGCGTGACCGGCAGGGTGGACTCGTGTCCGAGCACCGTGTTGCCGAGTGAATCACCCACGAGCAGGACGTCCACGCCGGCTCGGTCGAAGATCCCCGCGGTGAGCGTGTCGTAGCTCGTGAGCATGGAGAACTTCTCCCCGGCGTCCTTGGCACGTTGCAGGTGCAGGGTCCGCACGCGGGCGATCTGGGCGAGGGATTTCTCGGCGGGGGAACCGGACGAAGGCTGCGTTTCGCTCATGGTGTCAGGGTACCGGCCGGTCGGGCCCAGGGGTTCCGGGCGGGGAGCGGCACTGGCTCGGCGACCCGATCGCCGTGCGGACCGGGGCGGGAACACGCAAGCGGACAGATGGGGGAGACGGGCGCGGGGAACGCTGCTGCGACCGATACAGTTGTGACGTGGCTCGTCCCGGGCATGACCCCGGCGCCTGAGCCCGCAGCCGCTGTGTCACACGCCCCAGGAATCCGAGGTGGACCCATGGACCGTCAGCAAGAATTCGTTCTGCGCACCATCGAGGACCGGGACGTCCGGTTCGTCCGGTTGTGGTTCACGGACGTCGTGGGAACCCTCAAGTCCATTGCGCTGGCACCCGCTGAGGTAGAGGCCGCGTTCGAGGAGGGCCTCGGGTTCGACGGCTCCTCGATCGAGGGGCTGTCGCGGATCTTCGAGTCCGACATGCTCCTGCAACCGGATCCCTCCACGTTTCAGTTGCTGCCGTGGCGCGGGGAGGACGAGCCGACCTCCCGGATGTTCTGCGACCTGAAGACCCCGGACGGTGAGCCCTCCGCGGCGGATCCCCGCGGGGTTCTGCGCCGCGTGCTCGCCAAGGCCTCGGACATGGGCTTCACGTGCTACACCGCTCCTGAGATCGAGTTCTACCTGTTGCGCTCGCCCGAGCTGGACCCGCGCACCGGCGAACCCGTACCGGTGGACTACGAGGGGTACTTCGATCACGTCCCGGGGGGAGTGGTCCAAGACTTCCGCCGCACCGCGGTGAACATGCTCGAATCGGTGGGCATCTCCGTGGAGTTCTCGCACCACGAGGCCGGACCGGGTCAGAACGAGATCGACCTGCGCTACGCGGACGCGCTGCAGACCGCGGACAACATCATGACGTTCCGCACCGTGGTGCGCGAGGTGGCCCTGTCCCAGGGGATCTACGCGACCTTCATGCCCAAGCCGTTCTCTCGCCACCCCGGCTCGGGGATGCACACGCACTTCTCGCTGTTCGAAGGGGACACCAACGCGTTCTACGAGGCCGGGGCCGAGTTCCGGCTCTCCGAGACCGGGCGGCACTTCATCGCCGGGCTGCTGCGCCACGCCCCCGAGTTCACGTCCGTGACCAATCAGTTCGTGAACTCCTACAAGCGACTGTGGGCCGGTGACGAAGCGCCGTCGTACATGTCCTGGGGTCACAACAACCGCTCGGCGCTGGTGCGTGTGCCGCTCTACAAGCCGGACAAGGTGCAGTCCTCCCGGATCGAGTACCGGGGGATCGACTCCGCGACGAACCCGTACCTGTCCTACGCCGCGCTGCTGGGGGCGGGGCTCAAGGGGATCGAGAACGAGTACGAGCTGCCGCCCGTGGAGATGGACGACGTGTTCGCCATGAGCAGCGCCGAGCGCCGCGCCGTGGGCCACCAACCCCTGCCGGGCAGCCTCCACGACGCGATCCGGCTGACCGAGGAATCGGAGTTCATGGCGGAGCTGCTGGGCGAGCAGGTCTTCGAGTACTTCCTGCGCAACAAGCGCCGCGACTGGGACCAGTACCGCCAGGAGGTCTCGCCCTACGAACTGCGGACCAACCTGGGCATCCTGTAGGGGCAGACCATGACTGACACCCCGGGCACCGCCAAGGAGCGCGCGGAGAAGATCTCGGCCAAGCAACTGATCTCGATCGGTTTCGCGGACGTCACGAATGCCCGGCGCTGGCTGGGGTTCCGGGAACTGGACGGCGTGGACCTGTCCGCGCTGCTCGCGGGACTGGCCCACGCGGCGTCGCCGGACGTGGCGCTGCAGCTCATCGTGCGGCTCATCGAGAACCACCCAGAGGTCGCGCGGCGAATCAACGGGGACCCCCGAGAGTCCGAGACCATGTTCCGCTTGCTGGGTGCGTCCGAGGCGCTGGGGGAGTTCCTGCTGCGCGCCCCCGAGAACCTGGACCTGCTGGACATCCCGCCCGTGGACGAGCCGAGGGCGGACCGCGCGGAGGTCTTCCGTGCGGCGCTGCTCGAATCCGTGGGCGCCGATCCGCAGGCGGACACCCCGGTGGCATCGCTCACGGGACAGGACGCGCACAAGGCGTTGCGCGTGGCCTATCGCCGCGGGCTCGCGCGCGTGGCCGTCCGGGACGTCGGGGCCGTGGACCCGGTGGCCTACATGCCCGCCGTCGGCCGGCAACTCGCGGACCTCGCCGGGGCCGCCCTCGAGGCCGGCCTGGCGGTGGCGCGCGCTCACGCCGCCGAGCGCTGGGACCCCGCCCTCGTGGAGCAGGTACGGCTCGCGGTGATCGGCATGGGCAAGTGCGGCGCCCGAGAGCTGAACTACATCTCGGACGTGGACGTGGTCTACGTCGGGGAGACCCGGGCCTCCGACGCCGGGGACACCCCGGACGAGAGCACGAGCACGGAGATCGCCACCGAGATGGCCCACACCCTCGCGCAGGCCATGATGGCCGCCGGTCCCGAGCCGGCGTTGTGGGAAGTGGACGCGAACCTACGGCCCGAGGGCAAGGACGGGCCGCTCGTGCGGACACTGGACTCCCACGTGCGCTATTACAAGCGCTGGGCCAAGTCCTGGGAGTTCCAGGCGCTGCTCAAGGCCCGGTGCGTCGCGGGCGATCAGGACCTCGGGAGGCGCTACGAGGCGGCCATCGCGCCGTTCATCTGGTCATCCGCCGAGCGCGAGGGCTTCGTGGAATCCGTCCAGGCCATGCGCCGCAGGGTCACGGAGAACATCCCTGAGGCGGACCGGGACCGGCAGATCAAGCTCGGACCCGGGGGACTGCGGGATGTCGAGTTCACGGTGCAGTTGCTACAACTCGTACACGGACGCTCGGATGAGACCGTCCGCACGCGTGCCACCACCGAATCCCTCGCGGCGCTGAGCGCGGGTGGCTACATCGGCCGCGCGGACGCCGAGGAGTTCGGACTCAACTACCGATGGCTGCGGTTGCTCGAGCACCGGATCCAGTTGTTCCGCATGCGGCGGACGCACCTGATGCCGCGCGACGAACGGGAACTGGCCGTCGTCGCCCGGTCCGTGGACGGCGCCGCCGAGCGCACGCACCCCACGGCCCAGAAACTCGTGAGCGACTGGAACGCGGCCAAGCGCTCCGTGCGCAGCATGCACGAGCGGATCTTCTACCGTCCCATGCTCGCGGCGCTCGCCAACGCGCCCGCGGACACCACCCTCACGACCGACGCCGCTCGGGACCGCCTCGCGGCACTCGGGTACCAGGACACCAAGGCCGCGATGCGACACATCGAGGCCCTCTCGCGCGGCGTGAGCCGGCGAGCCGAGATCCTGCGCACGCTGCTGCCGGTGCTGCTCGACTGGCTCGCTGAGGGCGTGGACCCGGACGCCGGTCTGCTCAACCTGCGCAGGGTGTGCGAGGCCCTGGGCAACACACCCTGGTTCCTGCGATTACTGCGGGATTCCAACGCCGCGGCCGAGCGGTTGTGTCACATCCTCTCGAGTTCTCGGTACGTCTCGGACCTGCTCGAAACCTCTCCCGAGGCGACGGCGTGGTTGGGTGACGACTCCCAGCTGGCCACCCGGTCCCTGGACGAGCTCGTGTCACAGATGCGCGCGCAGGTCGCTCGGCACCACGACCCGGGCGAGGCCATCCGGGCCGTGCGCCAGATCCGGCGCCGCGAACAGTTGCGCATCGCGCTCGCGGACACGAGCGGCGTCGCCAGCGTGGAGACCACCGTGACGGGTCTTTCGGACGTGGACCAGGCCACCGTGATGGCCGCGCTGTACCTTGCCCGCACCGAGTACGCGGCCGAGCACGACGGCGCTGTCCCCGCCGAGGTGCTCGTGATCGCCATGGGGCGCCAGGGCGGGCGCGAGATCGGTTTCGGCTCGGACGCGGACGTGATTTACGCGTACGCACCCGCCCCGGACGCAGACCCCGGGGAAGCGCGCAGTGCCGCGGAAACCGTGCTCAACCGCATGGTCAAGCTCCTGAAGCAACCGTGCACGCCGCCCGTGGTCGCCGAACGGGTCCTGGAGATCGACAACGACCTGCGTCCGGAAGGGCGCTCGGGCACCATGGTGCGGTCGGTGGCCTCGTACGCCGAGTACTACGAGCGCTGGGGTCAGACCTGGGAGTTCCAGGCCCTGACCCGCGCCCGGTACATGGCCGGTTCCGAGGACGTGGCCCAGGCGTTCTTCCGTGTGGTGGACCGTTTCCGGTACCCGGCCGAATTCACGGACCGTCAGCTCGTGGACATCCGGCGCATGAAGGCGCGCGTGGAGAGCGAGAGGATGCCCCGCGGGGCAGATCCCACCCGGCAGGTGAAGCTGGGCAGGGGCGGGCTCTCGGACGTGGAATGGCTCGTGCAGTTGCTGCAGCTGCAGCACGCGCACGAGGTCCCCGAGCTGCGCACCACCTCCACGCTGCCCGCGCTGAACGCCGCGGTGGCCGCCGACCTTGTGGGCCCGGAGGACGCCGCCGTACTGGAGCACGCGTGGAAACTTGCCACGGACATCCGCAACGGCAACGTCCTGCGCTCCGGGCGGGCCTCCGATTCCGTGCCGTCACGCCGGGTGGACCTCGAGGCCGTGGCCCGGTGGATCGGCTACGAACCCGGTTCCGCCGCGCAGCTCGAGGAGGACTACCTGCGGATCACCCGGCAGTCCCGCTCGGTGTTCGAGCGGTTGTTCTACGGCCGCTAGTTCTGCGCCCGACCGTTCGTGCCGTCCTCGTAGGCCGCGTCCCGCGAGCCCACCTGACGGGCGACCGACAGGTGCCCGCCCAGGTAACCGCCCAGGCCGGCGGCGGACATGCCGCCCAGGGCGAGGACGCGCCCCAGCCCGTGGCGTCCGGTGCGGCGGGCCACCCACGAGGCGAGTTGCAGACCCGTGGCCAGGCCGTTGGACCCGGCGTGGATCACGGCCACACGTTTGTCCCGGTTCTGCAGCCCGTGGTACTCGGCCCATCCGGTCAGGGCAGATGGCACCGCCGAGAGGACACCCACGCCCGTGAGCACCCGCGCGGCACGGGCGGAGTCACGGCCACCCATGAGGTCGAGCACGAGCGCGCTCATCCACGTGCCCATGGGCACCTCGATGAGCAGCGGGTGCAGCGCGTGGCCCACCTGCTTGCCCTGCAGGAGGTCGCGAACGGTCGGATTCCCGGCCACGGCGGTGGCCACGGAATCGGCCGAGCCCACCAAGGGGTCCAGGGCACTGCTGCCCTCGACCGTTTTCATCAGGGGAGTCAGGGGGCTCTCGGCATTCGAGGCGGGGGATTGGGTGGACTCGTTCATGGTCGATCCTCTCAGATGTGGGATGTCCCGCCATCCTCGCACCCCGCGGCGGGGAATGCACCCGCCCCTCGGGGTGTCCCGGTCCTGCGTGGAGTGGGCCAGTCAGCCCGGCGCTGCCTGTTGTGGTAGACCCGCCCGCTTCAACTGAGCAAAAGTAACCCGGGGTGCCCCTGGGCTGCTTTTGCTCCACGGGATTTTCGGTGGAACGGGCCTGGTGAGTGGTGCCCCAGGAGGGAGTCGAACCCCCGACCAAGAGATTAGAAGGCTCCTGCTCTATCCACTGAGCTACTGAGGCGGGTCGCCGAAGCGACGACTCAGTTTAGCAACGCCTCCGTGCCGCTCGCGCACGTGGGTTGCTCCACCACCCCGTGCGGTCCGGGCTGCACAGATGGCCGATGTCGCCCCGCCGGGCATCGGGCTCTCCACACCTCCTTGAACGGACCGCCGACGCCGCGTCCCGCGCGTCACGCTGGGTTCACCCCGATGCGGGGTTCACCCCTTACCCGCCGGCCTTCGGGCCGCGGGTGACCGAATGAAGGAGCACCCCATGAGCGAACACGTGACACTGCGCGGATTCGTGGGCAAGGACCCGCAGTCGCACCTCTTCGACGACGGCACGATGGCCGCGCGCTTCCGCCTGGCCACCACGTCCCGTCGTTTCGACGCCGCCACCCAGACGTGGCACGATTCCGGCACCAACTGGTACTCGATCCGGTGCTTCCGCGCCCTGGCCATGCACGTCATGGCGAGCGTGCACTGCGGTCAACCCGTGGTGGTCACCGGCAAGCTCAGCATCAACGAGTGGCAGTCGGATTCCGGCCCGCGCACGATCGTGCAGGTGGATGCGGCGGCCGTGGGTCATGACCTGAGCTTCGGCACGGCCAACTTTGCCCGCTCGGGCGGGCGGAATCCGGGCGCCGGTACGGCAAGTGCCGCGCCGGGTGCCGGACAGGGGTCTGACGACACCGGCATCGACGGCGCCGGGGAGGACTCGAACGAGAACGCAGGGACCGCCGGGCACGATCGGTACCGCTCCGCTCGGTCGATGGGACTGTCCGACGAGGGGTTCGTGGATCTCACTTCCGGGGCGGTGATCGCGGTGGGGGAGCAGGACCACACGTTCGACGGCCTGACCCCGGCCGCTCCCGACGCCAGTGCCGCGGTCGGGGACACCCTGGGTGTCACGGAGGGGATGGACGAGGACGCCGAAGACGAGTCCCGTGACGGCGCCGACCGGACGCGTGAAACCTCCGACCTGGAGGGGGCGACCACGGGTGGCTGACTAGTAGGGGGCAGGCGGTGTCGTCGTACCAGGGAGCGATTCCGGAGCCGGGACCGCACGGCCGGGGGACCGCGGCGCGGTGACGCCGGGAGGTGAGGGAACGACGTCGCTCCGTGGCTCGCGCGAGTGCGGCGGCGCGGTAGCCTGGAGGGTATGGCGGAATTTATCTACACCATGAACAAAGCCCGCAAGAAAGTGGGCGACAAGGTCATCCTCGATGACGTCACCATGTCGTTCTTCCCCGGTGCCAAGATCGGCGTGGTGGGGCCGAACGGCGCAGGTAAGTCGACGATTCTGAAGATCATGGCGGGGCTGGACCAGCCCTCCAACGGCGAGGCGCGCCTGAGCCCCGGCTACTCCGTGGGCATCCTTTTGCAGGAACCCCCGTTGAACGAGGACAAGACCGTCCTGGGCAACGTGGAGGAGGGCGTCGGCGAGATCAAGGCCAAGCTCGACCGCTTCAACGAGATCTCCGCCGAGATGGCCGAGCCGGACGCCGACTTCGACGCCCTGATGGAAGAGATGGGCAAGCTGCAGGAAGAGATCGACGCCGCCAACGCGTGGGATCTCGATTCCCAGCTCGAGCAGGCCATGGACGCGCTGCGGTGCCCGCCGCCGGACGCGGATGTGAAGGTGCTCTCCGGTGGTGAGCGCCGTCGTGTGGCGCTGTGCAAGCTGCTGCTCGAGAAGCCGGACCTGCTGCTGCTGGACGAACCCACCAACCACCTGGACGCCGAGTCCGTGCTGTGGCTCGAGCAGCACCTGGCCTCCTACCCCGGTGCGGTGCTGGCCGTCACCCACGACCGGTACTTCCTGGACCACGTGGCCGAATGGATTTGCGAGGTGGACCGCGGCCGCCTCTACCCCTACGAGGGCAACTACTCCACGTACCTGGACACCAAGGCCAAGCGCATGGAGATCCAGGGCAAGAAGGACGCCAAGCAGGCCAAGCGTCTCAAGGACGAACTCGAATGGGTCCGTTCCAACGCCAAGGGCCGCCAGACCAAGTCCAAGTCCCGTCTGGCGCGTTACGAGGAGATGGCGGCCGAGGCCGAAAAGACCCGGAAGCTGGACTTCGAGGAGATCCAGATCCCGCCGGGGCCCCGCCTGGGCAACCAGGTCATCGAGGCCAGCAACCTCAAGAAGGGCTTCGGGGACCGCTCCCTGATCGACGGGCTCTCGTTCTCGCTGCCGCGCAACGGCATCGTGGGCGTGATCGGGCCCAACGGTGTGGGTAAGTCCACGCTGTTCAAGACCATCGTGGGCCTCGAACCGCTCGACGGCGGCGAGCTGAAGATCGGCGATTCCGTGCAGATCTCCTACGTGGACCAGAACCGCGAGAACCTGGACCCGGAGAAGACCCTGTGGGAGGTCGTCTCGGACGGGCTGGATTACATCAACGTGGGCAAGGTGGAGATGCCGTCCCGCGCGTACGTCTCGGCGTTCGGCTTCAAGGGCCCGGACCAGCAGAAGAAGGCCGGTGTGCTCTCCGGTGGTGAGCGCAATCGCCTGAACCTGGCGCTGACGCTGAAGCAGGGCGGCAACCTGTTGCTGCTGGACGAGCCCACCAACGACCTCGACGTGGAGACGCTGGGCTCCTTGGAGAACGCACTTCTCGAGTTCCCGGGCTGCGCCGTGGTCGTCTCCCACGACCGGTGGTTCCTGGACCGCGTGGCCACCCACATCCTCGCGTGGGAGGGCACCGAGGAGAACCCCGACCGCTGGTACTGGTTCGAGGGCAACTTCGACGCGTACGAGGAGAACAAGGTGGAGCGTCTCGGCGCCGACGCCGCTCGGCCCAAGCGCCTCACGCACCGTCGTCTCACGCGCGACTGACATTCGCGCCACCGCGGGTCCTGTGCCCGCACCGGCCCGGCGCCCCCGGCCACCGCACACGCGGTGACCGGGGGCGGCGTCGGTTCGGGAGCGGGCCGGACCGAGGTGTCCGTGGACCGCTCTGCCCCGGGTGAAACCCATGAAGTCAGGCTCGTGCGACCGCCCGGTCAGCCCACAAGGATGCGGCGGCTCGCAACGTCAGCCCCCGAATCGACCGCCGGTCGTGCTCAGCGGGACTCGGTGAGCCCGTCAACGCGAAAGAACGCCAACTGCCCGGTCTTCCCCGGTAACCGGATGGTCGGGCCGAGCTCGAAACCCGTGGCGATGAGTCGGGCCACGGCTCGGTCGTTGGACACGTCCGGTTCCGCCACGATTCGTCGGGTGCCGCAGCGTGCGAGCTGCGCGATGATGAGGCGCCCGAGTGCCGCGGTGAGTCCCGGGCGGCGGGTGCGCACGGGCGCCAGCAGGACATGCACCCCCAGGTCCCCGGGTTCCACCCGATACGTCGCGCCCACCGGATCAGCGTGGGGTTCGTAGCTCTGGAAGATACCCATGGGGGTACCGTCGAGTTCCAGGAGCCACGCATGATGCGTGGGCGAGGCATCCAGGTACTCGTACACCTCGCGCACCCGCTCGCGGGTCCACCCCGTCATGCCCCAGAAGCGGGCTCGCGGCGCACGGACCCATTCATGTATCACGGCCGCGTCCCGCCCCGGATCCACGAGCCTCAGCGTCACGCGCGGGCCTGGCGCGGACTGATCCGGTAGCGGTGGCAGTGCGCCCAGGTCGATGGATCCACCGGACGAGCTGGCCGAGCCGGCCGGACCGGCCGGACCCATCGCGCCGGACCTCCCCACGGAACCAGCCGGAACCCACGGCAGAGCGTGATCCATCTCCCCGCGCGACCACCGGTGCAGCGGCGGTTCCGTGCACTCGCCCCGGGCCACGGGGTCGGGTGTGATCCACCATGACGCCGCGGGGTCGGCCAGATCCCACAGCACCCGCGCAGCGGGGACACGCACGCACGCGGGTCCCATGCCCGGTAGTGTCCCCGCCGCGAGCAGGCAGTCCGCGTCCCCGCCCACGGGAACGGGGTCCGCCGCGGTCAGGGCCGGGTCACTGCGCCACGGGGTGTACACATGCAGTGCGCCCCACGGCGGGAGCGCCGTACCCGGGTGCTTGTGGGCGACCCGTTCGAGGGCCGTCCTGGCGCACCAGCGGACGTCCACTCCCAGGTCAAGGCCGTGACGCACGATGTTCTCCACCGCGAGTCCCACTCGTCCGGGCCCGTGCAGGAACGGGTCCCACACGGTCGGCATGCCTGTGGGTCCCGAGAGCACCGATAGCGGGGTGGTCCGCATGAGCTCGTGAACGAACGCGTCCCGCCACACGGCGAACAACGACGCTGTCCAGGACCCCGCCGCCATCGACCCGTCCCAGTCGAGCAGCGCCGCACGGACGGAGTCAGCCGCCTCCGCCGATGCATTCGTCGTTCGGGACTCCCCCTTCGGTTGCGATGCCGCACCGGCCGCCGACGGCGCACCCACAGGTCCCAACGCCACGTCCGGTTCCTGCGCATCCGCAGGTCCCGATCGCGCACCGGCCGCCGACGGCTCATTCGCAGGTCTCGACGGCGCCCCCACGGGTCCCAACGCCACGTCCGGCTCCGGCGCCGTCCGCACCGGCCCCACGGAGCCCACCCGCGCCATGGTGGCGACCGGGTCCGACACGGCGGTCGGAGACGCGTCCGCGAACAGCTCCCTCAACAGCGGGGGCCAGTGCGGAGCGGCGGTGTCCAGCTGGGCCGCCAACAGGTCCTCATGACGCACGGCACCGTGTTCGGCCACGGCGACGTCGAGCAGGTGCGTTGCCCGCCGGGCCCGGTGCGGGGGCGCGCACGCGAGCCGCGCGGCCGAAGCGCAAGGGTCCGAGGGGCGCTGATTGGCGCGCACGGTGATCCCGTGCAGCGGTCGGGACGGTTCGGCGGCCCCCAGGAACGACCCCGTGACCGTGTGTCGACATGAGCCGTCGCGGTCCGCGGCCACCACGTCGTTGCACGGCACGGCCCACCCGGACACCGCCTCCATGACGTCATCCGCTGTGCGCGCCGAGAGCAGCTCACGACATGCCGAGAACGCCCGCGCAGGGTCCGCCGTGGGCGCGGGGAACACCACGGTGACGGTGGTCGCGGTGCCGGGCACGGCGGCGTCGAGCACTGCTTCCGCCGCGGGAGTGCCCGGCAGCACGAACCCCGCCGCGCACGAGCGGAGCAAACAGGCCCGTTCGACGCTGCCGCGCGCCCGCAGCACCACCGAGCGGTGCTCGAGCCGTTCACCCGTGGTCGCGACGTACCACGCGCCGTCACGGTTCTCGACAGCTAGGTCCGCGATGTGTTCCGTCGTCGTCATGGCGGCCGTAATGGCCCACGCGGCGCTTTCGGTGCGCCCGAAGTGCGGGACCCCTGGCAACCCCACGAGCGCGAGACCCCGCACCCGGACGTCCGGCGTGGAGAGGCACACGGGCTGATAGGGCCCCGATTCCTCCACGACGCGGTGCGGGTCCGCCGCGAGCAGCGGTGCGCCGCTCGTGGACAGCTCGCCCGGAACGAGCCACGCATTGGATCCGGCCGCCGCGGGGGATTCGGCATCGAGCACGGGGACCCAGGCGTCGCCGAGATCGCGCCGCACGCGGCGTCGCCACAGCTGCTCGGGGAGACTCCCCGTGAGCAGGTGCGCATCGAGGTGCACGGCCATCGGGGTCCAGGGGTCCCACGGCCGCACGGCCCGCTCGGTGAGACCGAGCTCGCGCACCTCGGGGGTCCCTGGCCAGGTCTCGGCCAGTGCCTCACTGATCCCGCGCGCGTATGCAGCGAAGAACTCCCGGTCCTGTGACGACGCCGCGTCCCACCACCGTCTGGCCGTACCGGGGACGTCCGCGGCCAGGGTGAGGTGATCGCCGTCGAAACCGTCCGGTCCCACGAGCTCCGCCGAGCGCCCCTCGGCGCGGTGACGCAGCACCTCCACGTGCCAGGCCCTGTCCACACCGGTCACGTAGCCGTGGCCGTGTGCCAGCGCGGTGAGATCGTCCGCCTGCACGTGGGGCACACCCAAGGGATCGCGCCACAACCGCCAGCCGGGGCCGGACCGTTCAGGGCCGGGCCGCCCGGCATCAGACTGCTCAGAACCGGTCCGCGCGGGGGCAGGGAGCATGACACTCCGTGACCCGCGAGAGACACGCCCCGGCTCAGCACCGTCGGTGCGCGCTCCCGCGGATCCGCCGCCGGAACACCGTGCGCTCACGACGCGGGGCCCGCATCAGGGGAGCGGAACGCGGCCAGCGGATTGGTCAACCGACCGGCGTAGGTCAGGGACGCCGACTGGTCGGCCAGATCCACCATGCGCTGCGGGTTGCGCAGTTGCAGCCGGTTCAGGCACGAGTGGGCGAAGGTCTCCCGGAACAGGTCCAGCTCGCGCCAGTGTTCGGGGAAGCGCTCGCGGTGCTCGTCCAGGACCTTGGCCCCGAGCGCCCAGAACTCCTGTTCGGGGAGCACACCGGAGGTGTGCAGGAGCACCGCGAGGTGCCGCAGGACGCCGTCGACCACGTCCGTGTGGATGGACAGCTCCCGCTGCTCCGGCTCCACCACGGAACGGATGCGTTCGATCCCCTCGGGCAGGGGCCGGTCGCTGAGCACCGCGATTTCCTCCCCGATGTCCTTCCAGAACGCACCGACCGGGAACCCGTCGCGCAGGCGCAGGATCACGTTTTCGCTGTGGGGCATGAGCGCGATGTCCTGGGACAGCAAGAGGTGCGCGACCGGGACCAGGTACACGTCGAGCAGGGCGCGCACCCAGTCCCTCGCGGTGACTCCCGAGCGCTCGATCCACGCTTCCGCGAGGGGCCGCCCGGCGCAGTCCCGGTGCAACACCCCGGCCAAGCTGGCGGTGTGCTCCCCGGGCTCGAGCATCGGCACCGGGGACTCACGCCACAGCGCAGCCAACTGTTTGGTGTGGTCGGAGGCCACACCGCTGCGGTGGTGGGCATCCCCGGTGTAACCCACCGCGGCGTGCTCGCGCAGCACCCGGATCCCGCGTGCGCGCAGGAACGGATCCTCCCGGGTGATCCCGTGCAGCCAGTCACTCACGGCGGGCATCGTGCGCATGTAGGCGGGGGAGAGTCCGCGCAGGAACCCCATGCTGTGCACCCCGAGCGCGGTCTTGGCGTAATCCCGCGCCGGGTCGCTCACGTCCAGGAACGTGCGCACGGACTGTTGCGCGCGCCACTCGTGCTCACTGCGGCCCACCAGGATCAGGTGGCGCCGCAGCACGTCCGGGAGCATCCCGGGCAGGATGCGGTGCTCCCACTGCCACGGGTGCACCGGGAGGAACGTGTACTCGTCCGGGTCCTCGCCGGCCTCGGTCACCGCCGCGCGGAAACGGTCGCGCTCACCGGCGGTGAGGTGCCGGTCCTCATGGTCACGTTCGTTCACGTGCTGCCCCAGGGACACGGTGCACAGACTGCGGCGCGCGGCGAGCCACGTCAACCGGGCGGGGTATGCCGCCTCGGGAGCCCATGACGTCTGTTCGGACGCACCCATGCCCACCCGGCCCGAGCTTGCGACGAATCCGGGGTGTCCCCGGTCCAGGAAACGTTCCACTTCGGCGAGGTCCGCGGTCGCCAGTTCCGCGGCGGTCGGTGCGGGTACGGCACGACGACGCGCCATCGAGTACATGGTTGCGGACAGGTCCTCGAGGTACAGCGGGAGCATCTCGTCGGTGAGTCCCAGGACGTCCTTGAGGTCCAGCACGGCCTGCTGGGCGTCCGGTTCCTCGCCGGCGTCCCCGGGGATGATGCGCCGCACCGAAGCGGGGTCCACCTCCCAGTGCTCGAGCGGGTGCCGGGTGGCCTCGAAGTACCAACTCGGGCGCCCGGCGGCGTCGGCCACGGTCCAACCGTCGCCGTGCGGGGCGGGATGCAGCAACCGTTCGTGACTGAACTCGGAGAACATCTTGGCGAGCACGTCCCGCTGCAGTCGCCGTGCGGCCCGGCGGTCCAGCCGGGGCTCGGGCGTCGGGGCGACGTCCCGCTGTTCATCGGGGATGCGGGTTTCGACGACGGCGCTCATCGGGTCACCTCCGCGCGCTCGGCCACGGAGGCTTCCGTGTCTGCGGTCCGCACGTGGTCCTGCGGTCCGTCCCCGCGGACGACGACGCTCACGGACGCGGTCTTCTCCGCCAGGTGGCACTCGCCCACCTCACGGAACCCGGCCCAGCGGTTGATCGCGCGGATCCGCTCGTTGCGGACGTCGGGTTCCACGAGAACGCGCTGCACCGCGGGGTCCGACCACAGCAGGTTCAGCGCCGCCGCCATCACGGCTCGCGTGGTCCCCGGAACCGGACGGGACGTGGGTGCCACGAACAGGTGCAGACCGGCGTCGCCGTCGCGGACCGGCCACACCGCGGCCAGGGGGCTGCGGGCGGGGTCGTACGTCTCGAGCAGCGCGAGCGGGCGGTCGTGTTCGCTGACGATCCAGGCGTCCTCTGCGTCCGCCGCGGTCATCCTGTGGTACTCCCGGGAAATCGTCTGCTCGTCCGCGCCCACGAGTCCCCACGCGTGCGCACGCGGGGAACTCAACCACGCGTGCAACAGCGCCGCGTCCCCGTCCGGGTCCACCGGCCGCAGCGTGAATGCGCGCCCGAGAGCGCGGGTCTCGAACGTGCCGTCGGGCCCCACGGTGGGGGCGACATGACGCTGGGGGACGTGACCGAAACTCTGGAACGTCGTGTGGTCCTCGGTGATGTACGGTGTGCGGCCCGTGACGTGCGCGAGCACATGCGCGTTGCGCAGTGGTCCCATCCCCAGGTCGGGTGCCGTGAGCGCATGCGTGTGCTCGCCGTGGTTGAGTACGTGCACGGTCCCGTCCGGGCTGGCCCGGTGGTACCGGTCGGGGCTGAGCCGCCCTGAGGCGTCGAGCGAGAGCTGGTCCCGGACCGGTGCGAGCCAGTCCGGGGCCGCGGACCGGTAGCCGGTGGCCGCGACGACGGCATCGGTCACGGTCTCGCGCACGTGGTGGTTTTCCGAATTGTGCCAGCGCAGGACGGTGCGCCCGGCCTCGTGCCACGCGTCCACGAGTTCGGTGGCCGCGACGAGGCGCACGGGCGGGGCGTCCGGGTCGTTGCGGCGCACGTACAGGGCCTCGTGGATCGCGTCGATCGTCGCGTCCGAGATGCCGCGGTGCAACTGGGGTTGGGACGCGTTGAGCCGGTCCCGCTCGGCCTCCGGGAGGGACCGGAAGTGGTCGAGGTAGTCGGGCGACGTCAGTTCGAGGCTGAGCTTGGAGTACTCCATGGGGTAGAACCGTGGTGAACGGGTGAACCAGTCCACGGCCGGCCCGCCCGGGGTGTGCAGCAGGTCCAGGAACACCTCCGCGGCCGACTGCCCCGAGCCGATCACGGTCACGTGATCCTCACTCACCAGGGTCTCCCGGCGGGACAGGTACTCACTCGCGTGCACCGTGGTGTCCGGGACGCCGGACAGTTCGCCCGGCGTGCGGGGGACCGTCCCCGTGCCCACGACCAGGTGGCGCGCCCACCACGAGTGCTCGACGCCGCGGGCCCGGGCCGTGACGTGCCACGGACCCTCACCCGTCGGGCGGGTGACCTGGGTGACCCGGTGTCCCCAGTACACCCCGCGGACTCGCTGCGCGGCCCACCCGCAGTAGGCGTTGTAGTCCCGCCGCAGCGGGAAGAAGGACTCACGGACGTAGAACGGGTACAGCTCGCCGGTCTCCTTGAGCCACTGCAGGAACGAGAACCGCGAGGTGGGATCCGCCATGGTCACGAGGTCCGCGAGGAACGGGACCTGCAGCGTGGCGTCGTCGAACAGCAACCCGGGATGCCAGTTGAAACCGGGGGCCGCGTCCAGGAAGGCGGCGCGGACGTCCGGCAGAGGGTCGGTGAGGCATGCGAGTCCGAGTCCGAACGGGCCCACCCCCACGCACAGCAGGTCCAGGGGGTCGTCCGGGGTGCCACGCTGAACGGTGCCCGGGGCGTCAGTGGGAGTCGACGCGGCGTCCGACGGCGTCGATCCCTGGTCCGCGGGCCTGGAGTCGTCGTGTGCCGGTTCGGTTCCGTGCCGACGGTCGGGGTGGGATGCGGTCGTGCGGGGGGTCATGCGCGGGCCTTTCCGGTGCGATCGTGGGCGGTGAGGGACAGGGCGGTCTCGTGGATGAGGTCCAGGACCTCCCGGACGTCGTCGAGGGTCGTCTGCGGGTTGAGCAGGGTGAATTTCAGGCAGGGACGCCCGGCCACCTCGGTCTCCGCCACGGTGGCGCGGCCGGTGTCCCACACCGCGCGGCGGATCGGGCGCACCCAGCGGTCCGCGGTCTCATCGACCGCGTCCGGGCCGTTCCCCGTGATGGAGGAGGCGTGCGCGGTGGAAGAGGCGTGCGCGGCAAGCGGGGCCCCCGCGGCGTCGTCGTTCCCCGCATCCGGAGGCGTCCAGCGGAACAGCACGGTGCTCAGGGACGGGTCGCACACGAGCTCGAAGCGCGGGTCCGAGCGCAGCTCGTGGGCCACACGCGCCGCGAGGTCGATGACGGCGTCGAACATCGCGCCGATCGCGTCCGGGCCCATCGTGCGCAGCGTGACCCACAGCTTGAGCGCCTCGAAGCGGCGCGTGGTCTGCAGGGAGCGGTCCACCTGATTGGGCTCGGGGGTGTCCGCCGGGTTGAGGTACGCGGCGTGATGCGCGCAGTGGCGCAGCGTGTGGCCGTCCCGCACGATCACGGCGGAGCACCCGATGGGCTGGAACCACGCCTTGTGGAAGTCCACGGTTACGGAGTCAGCGCGGTCGATCCCGGCGAGCCGGTCGCGGCGCGTGGGGGAGACCAGCAGCGCGCCGCCGTAGGCCGCGTCCACGTGGAACCAGACCCCGTGCTGCGCACACACCTGCGCGACGTCCTCGAGCGGGTCGATCGCGCCGCGGTCCGTGGTGCCCGCGGTGGCCACCACGGCCATGGGGGTCAGCGACTGGGTCGCGAGGTCCGCCAGCACTCGACGCAGCGTCGGCACGGACAGTGCCCCCGCGGCGTCGACCGGGACCGGGACCACGCAGTCGTCGTCGAGTCCCAGGATCCGGGCGGCCGTGCTGACCGAGAAGTGGCTCTCCGCGCTCGCGAGGATGCGCAACGACGCCGCTCGCACCGGCCGCGGGGCCGCGTGCGGGGTGCGCGCGGAGCGTTCGAGGCATTCGTCGCGGGCGAGCATGAGCGCCTGCAGGTTAGAGGTCGTCCCGCCCGGGGTGAACATGCCGTCTGCGGCGGCGGGGAAGCCGATGCGCCGCGCCGTCCACGTCAGCAGCGAACGTTCCATCACGGTCGCCGCCTTGGACTGGTCCCACGTGTCCATCGAGACATTGACGGTGGCGGCCAGGGTCTCCGCGGCGACCGCGGGCACCGCCACCGGGCAATTGAGGTGCGCGAGCGTCCGGGGGTGATGGAACCACACCGCGTGGCGCAACCACGTACGGTCGAGCTCGTCCACCGCGGCGCCGAAGTCGTGCAGCGGGGTGTCCAGGTCGATCCGCGACAGTGCCCGGTCGATCTCGTCGTGGCTCGCGGGTTCGTGGGGTTGTCGCGCGCCGGCCAGGCGCGCCGCACCGGCGGCCGCGGCTGCGGTGACATCGCGCATGAGGTCCGTGACGGTGTCCGCGTGGAGCAGGGATGAACTCATGGAACGGTTCGGCTTTCGTTCGGGGGCACTCGGATGCAATAAGCTACACGGTGGTAACTAATTACTGATAGGTTAGGCTAACCTAAGATTTAGCAAATGTGTACTGCCCGATCCACCCCGGAACACGCAGAACTGCCTCGCGACCTGCCGGTTCTTTCCGGGCTGGTGTTCCGTGACCCGCCCGCCGAACGAGGAGAACGCCCGTGCCCCACTGGGAACGTCTGGCCGTCCGAGCCCTCGGGGCTTCCGAGACCGTGCTCACGGTGGTGAGTCGCCGCGACGTCGGCCCCGCCTACACGCGCATCACCGTGCGGCACGAGGGGTTCCTCGCGCGCCACACGCCGTTCCCGACCATGTGGTTGCGGTTGTGGTTCACGTCCTGCGGCAAGGACCACCAGCGGGCGTTCACGGTGGTCGACCCACGCCCGGACGAGGGCGTCTTCGACATGGAGTTCGCCCTGCACGACGGCGCCTCCTCCGACTGGGCTCGCACGTGCGCACCCGGCGACACCATCCGGGCGTCGCTGCTCGGCAGCACCCCGCCCTGGCCGCCGCGCAGGACACCGCGCCGCGGTCACGGGTCCGAACCCGCTCCGGGGCTCGATGCCGATTTCCCGGGACGCACGGTGCTCGTGGGCGACCCCGCGAGCTTGCCCGCCCTGAACTCCATGCTCCCGCTGTTGGGAACCCGCGACGTCGAGGTGTGGTTCGAGTACCGCGACCCGCGCGACGCCGACCTGCCCCTGGCCGCAGCGAAGCGCCACCAGGTGCACACGGTGCACCACATCGGCGCGGGGGAGGACGTGGCCGCGGCCGTGCTCGCGCACTGGGAGACGCATCCGCCCGCACCGGGGGACCGGTACTGGATCGCTGTGGAGGCGCAGCAGAACCGCCTGCTGACCTCGGCCCTGCGCACCCGCTACGGCGTGCCCCGCACACACATCGACGCCACCGCCTACTGGAGGAACGTATGAGCACCATGACCCTGTCCGCGCCCGCGGGGATCCGCACGAACCGTGGGTTCTGGGGGCTGCTGTGGGCGCTATACACCACGCAGTTCATCGGGGCGGCGTTCCTGTCCACCGGCCTGGTGGGCATCCTGCGCGACGGCGGCACGGACCTGGGGACCCTGGGCGCCCTGCAGCTGCTCGCCCTCGTGTGGCCCGTGAAGTTCCTGTGGGCACCCCTGATCGATCGGTGGGCGCCGGGCCGGGCGCGCGGGCACTACAGGTCGTGGTTGCTCGTGCTGCAACCCCTCATGGTGCTCGCCCTGCTGGCCATGGCGGTGTTCGCCGACCCGCAGGACGGTCTGAGGGTCCTCGTGATCCTGGCCGCGGCGTTCGTGCTCTTCTCCGCGACGCAGGACATCGCGGCGGACGCGCTATCCGTAAGGGGTCTCGATCGCTCCCAGCACGATCTCGGTGCGGGGGTTCAGGTGGGGGCGAGCTACATCGGGACCGTGATCGGCGGCGGATTGGCCTTGCTGATCTACGACGCATGGGGATGGCGGGCCGCGGTGATCGCGCTCGCACTGTGCACCGCGGCCGCGATGGTCCCCGTGCTGCGGCACCGGGAACCGGAGCGCGCGGCGTCGAATGCGCAACCCCGCGGGCTCTCCGGGATGTTCGGCATGCTGGCCGTACCGGGGGCCAAGGCCTGGGCGCTCGGTGGTGTCCCCCTGGTGACGTTCGGCTCCGCAGCCGTGTGGTCCCTCGTGACCCCGGCACTCGTGGACGCGGGGTGGTCGCTGGCCTTCATCGGCGCGGTCACCTCCATGATCGCGGCGGCGCCCGCCCTGGCCGCGGCACTCCTGGGCGGCCGGTTGTGCCGACGGCGCGGGCGCGGCGTCACGCTGTTGCTCGGCGCCGGGATCCAATTGCTCGGTGGGGTGTGTCTGGCACCCGTCGTGTGGCCCGGTGCGGGCGTGGACCAGTGGCTGCAGGTGCCGCTGGGCGTGGTGGGAGCGTGCGGCGTGCTCGCGGGCTACACCGTGATGAACACGGGCATCTACGCGGTGAACCTGGACCTTGCGCGTCCCGGGTGCGCCGGCGCCGACTTCACGCTCCTGAGCTCCATCGGCATGCTCGGCGGGAGCGTCGGTGCGTGGGCGGCCCTGTTCCTGGCCGGCATGGCCGGCTACGGCGCGTCACTCGTGTTCGGACTCGCGGTGTCCGTGGCGGGCGTGATCGTGTGCCGGTCGCACCCGCTACTCGCACGCCGCGCGTGAGGGCCCCGCTCAGTGGAACTCGGGCAGGCGCATCATGCCCTCCTGCACCGTGGTGGCGATCATCGTGCCGTCCCGCGTGAACATCTTGCCGATGGCCAGACCCCGGGACGAGGATGCGCTGGGGGAGGTCTGGGTGTAGAGGATCCACTCGTCCGCGCGAGCGTAGCGGTGCCACCACATCGCGTGGTCCAGGGACGCCACGTTCATCCCCGGTTCCACCCAGGACTTGCCGTGGCGGCGCAGGATGGGCTCCATCATCGTGTAGTCGGAGACGTAGGCCAGGGCCGCCCGGTGGATGTTCGGGTCGTCCGGCAAGGGGGCCAGCGCCTTGATCCACACCGCGTTGTACGCATCCTGCGCACCCTTCCACGGCAGGAACAACGGCTCGGTCACGTAGCGCATGTCGAAGGGCCGCTCGAACGCGGTCGCGCGGGCCTCGGGGATGTCCAGTGCCCCGAGCGTCTCGCGCAGTGCGGGCAGCGACTCCGGATCGGGCACGTTCTCGGGCATGGGCTCCTGGTGCTCCAACCCCTCGGCGGGATCCTGGAAGGAGGCGATCACGGACAGGATGGTCTTCCCGTGCTGGTAGGCGTGGATCCGCCGGGCGGAGAACGAGCGACCGTCGCGGACCCGTTCCACCCCGAACGTGATGGGGACCTCGATGTCACCGCCACGCAGGAAGTAGGCGTGCAGGGAGTGGATGTGCCGGTCCGGCTTGACGGTGCGCATGGCCGCCATGGCCGCTTGCGCCAGGACCTGCCCCCCGTACACCCGCGCTCGCGGCGAGGTGATGGTGTTGCCCACGAAAATGTCTTCCGTGGTGCGGGCCCCTCCTCCGTCCGCGAGTTGGAGCATCTGGATGAGGGCTTCCACGGGGTCCTGCAACGGGTCGACTGTCATGGCACCACTCTAAACCGGGCATCGGGTGTGATCTGATAGAGCCATGACTTCCCTCAACGTTCCCGTCCAGATGCGGTTCTTCGACCAGGACCAGTACGGCCACATCAACAACGTGACCATGCTGCGCTACTTCGAGGACGCCCGTGTGCGGCTCACGGCGTCCCCCATCAAGGCGGACGCCCAGCACGGCATCCCCGAGGACACGACCTTCCGCGAATCGGTGGGCAAGAACCGCACCGTGGTGGTGCACCAGAGCGTGGACTACAAGGAGCAGCTGTTCTTCCGCCAGGAGCCGGTGTACGTGCGCACGTGGATCTCGCGTGTGGGCGGTTCGTCGTTCACGATCTCCTACAGCCTGCAGGAGGAGGACGGTTCGCACGTCTACGCCGAGGGCGAGTCGGTCATCGTGGTCATGGACCCGGACACGGGGAAGAGCATGAAGCTCACGGATGACCAGAAAGCACTGCTGGCCACGCTCGAGGACGAGGTCAAGGAGCCGGACGAGCGATGAGCGACCCTGGTGATACCCGCACGGACGGCTTCCCGCTGCAGGACCGGCAGGACGCCGCCGATCTGGCCACGTACCTGAGCCGCGCCCGCTCGGTGGATCCGCAGGCGGCCGTCCGGTTGCAGGGCTTGGACCGGGTGCTCGCGGCGTGGGTGTCGGTCATCCACCCGGCCGGACTCCTGGACACCGCACCCGTGGTGCTGGGGCTGCGCACGATGTCACTGGCGCAGTCGTGCGAGCTGGACGTCACCGTGGCCGTGGCCGCCATCACGGACCGGCTCGCGCGCGAGACGGGCGCTCGCGGGTCCGACGACGACGCCCCGGTGTGGATCAGTGCCCCGCCGCAAGAGGTCTCGGCCTCCTGGGCGGGGATCGTGGCCCCCCGCACGGGGTGGCGCTCCCTGGGGTCCGTGCCCGCCCACCGCGTTCGCGACGTGGCGCACCGCGGTATCCGGACCGTGTCCGATTCCGTGCCCACCAACTCCGGCGCCGCCGTGGTCCAGAAGGTCCGCGCGCGGGTGTGGGGTGCCGGGTCCGGTTGGGGTCCCCTGGAGGGCCCGGAGATCCCCGACGGCGCCGCGTTCGCCCTGGACGTCCTGGGGTTCATCCCGGCGTCCGAATCGGACGTGCACGTCGCGGCCGAGGCCTCGGGCCAGTGGGTGCGCCTGAGCACGGGCGCGGGTCACGTGCTCGTCAAGGTCTCCCGCTGAGACCCGGCCCCGCCCGGTAAGGCAGTGCCGGGACCGGGCCCCCGCACGCGAGGAGAACGCCTCAGCCGGGGCGGTTGACCATCGCGTGGGCGGCGCGGTCGAAGTAGTCCCACATGATGCCGTCGTGTAGCGGGGACAGCTCCAGGGTGTCCATGGCCGCGCGCATGTGCGTCAACCACGTCTCGCGCGCCCACGTGTCCACGGGGAACGGGGCGTGGCGCATCCGCAGTCTGGGGTGCCCGCGCTGTTCGGAGTACGTGGTGGGTCCGCCCCAGTACTGCTCCAGGAACATCCGCAGCCGCTCCTCCGCGGGTCCCAGGTCCTCCTCGGGGTACAGCGCCTTGAAATCGGGGTCCTGCGCCACGCGCGCGTAGAACTCCCGGGTGAGCTTGGCGAACGTCTCGTGCCCGCCCACCTGGGCGTAGAACGAGTCCGACGACGCCGCTTCGGCCACGCCCCGCGCGTCCCCCACCTGTTGTGGGGGCTGGGTCACCGAGCCGGCGGCCGACCGGGAACCCACCGCACCCAGCGTGAAGGTGCGCCGCCCCGCCGGAGCAGCGGCCTGCGGGTCGAGTGGCTGGGAAGAGTCCTGCGTCCCACTCATCGGTCGGCCTCCGGGGTGTGGGCCGTGGTGTCCCGCACCGCCGCGGCGTCCACGGCCTGGGCGCGCACTGCGCGGCGGGCGGCGTCCTGGCGCTCCAGCACGATCCGCCGCAACCCGGACAGGGCCGGGTCCAGCCGGTCAAGGAACGCCTGGGCGGCGTCGACCGTGTCCTGGCCGACGGCGCGGGGGAACAGTCCCACGGCGATCTGCTGCGCGAGTTCGTGCGTACGCTCGGTCCACACACCCGTGACGGCGTCGAAGTAGCGAGAGGAGTACGGGGTGACTAGGGCGTCGTCGTGCACGCGGAAGAAGCCGGCGATGGCCGCTTGCTGTTGGGAGTTGGGCAGCGCGCCCTCGGTCACGACGAGCCGCCACGCCTCGGCCTTGGCCTCCGGGGTGGGGATCGCGGCGCGCGCGGTGGCCGCGGCGATCGCACCGGTCTCGGTGTTGTCCTCGGCCAGCGCACGGTCGACGTCCTCGGCGCCCTTGCGGCCGGCCGCGACGAGCGCGATCAGCACGGCCCAACGGGTGTCCGTGTCCAGTTCGATCCCCTCGGGGACGCCCCCGTCGAAGAAACCCTCGATGCGATCGAAATGCACCTCGGTGCACGCCCGGCGCAGGAAGGCCCGGAAGAACTGCCACTGGTGGTCGGAGCCCGCCTCCGCGGCGGCCGTGAGATCCCACAGGGTGTCCGCGGCCCGGGCCCGGACCTCGTCCGCGTGCTCGGGGGCGAGGTAGCGGTCCAGGGCCACGTCCAGCTGGCGCAGCTGCACCTGCACGGCCGTGGAGTCGGTCTCGTGGCCCACGTTGGAGAGCACGAGGTCCACGTAGTCGCGCGCCGGGCTCACGCCGTCGTGCACGGAGTCCCACGCCGCGGCCCACACGAGCGAGCGGGGCAACGACTCCTCGAAGTCTCCGAGGTGGGTGGTGGCCGTGGCCAGGGAGCACTCGTCCAGGCGGATCTTGGCGTAGGCGAGGTCGTCGTCGTTGAGCAGCACCAGGTCCGGGAGTTCGCGACCCACGAGCTGCGGGACGTCGGTGAACTCGCCGTCCACGTCCAGCTCCACGCGGAACGTGCGGCTCAGCAGTCCGGTGTCCTCACGGTGGTCGTAGAAGCCCACGGCCACGCGGTGGGGCCGCAGGGTGGGATGGCCGTCCTGGCCCAGCTGCTCGATCCGGAAGGACGTGATGACGCCATCGTCATCGGCCTCGACCTGCGGCACCAGGGTGTTCACGCCCGCGGTCTCGAGCCAGCGCGCGGACCAGTCGGTCAGGTCGCGCCCGCTGGCCGCCTCGAGCTCGACCATCAGGTCCGAGAGCTCCGTGTTGGACCACGCGTGCTTGCCGAAGTAGCGGTTGAGCCCCGCCATGAACTCCTCCTGGCCCACCCAGGCCACGAGCTGCTTGAGCACCGAGGCACCCTTGGCGTAGGTGATGCCGTCGAAGTTCACGAGCACCGCCTCGAGGTCCGGGATCTCGGCCTTGATGGGGTGGGTGGTGGGCAGCTGGTCCTGTTCGTAGCCCCAGGACTTCTCCCCGGCCGCGAACGTGGTCCACGCGTTGGTGTACCGGGTGTTCTGCGCGCACGCGAGCGTGGACATGTACTCGGCGAAGGACTCGTTGAGCCACAGGTCGTTCCACCAGCGCATGGTCACGAGGTCCCCGAACCACATGTGCGCGAGCTCGTGCAGCACGGTGATCGCGCGGCGCTCCACGCGGGCCTGCGCCGGCTTGGAGCGGAAGACGTAGGACTCCACGAAGGTCACCGCGCCCGCGTTCTCCATGGCGCCGGCGTTGAACTGCGGCACGAAGAGCTGGTCGTACTTCTCGAAGGGGTAGGGCACCCCGAACTGGGACTCGAAGAACTCGAAGCCCTGCTTGGTGACCTCGAACATCTCCTCGGCGTCCACGTACTCGAACAGGGAGCGGCGCGCGAACAGGCCCAGCTCGATGGTGCGTCCGTCCGAGGAGACCAGGCTGTCCGTGGTCTTGACGTAGGGGCCCGCGATCAACGCGGTGATGTAGCACGAGATCACGGGGGTGGGGGAGAACTCCCACCGGGCCACGCCGTCTGCCACTGGGAAGGGTTCCGGGGTGGGCTGGTTGGACACCACGTCCCAGTCGGCGGGTGCGGTGACCGCGAACTGGAACGTGGCCTTGAGATCGGGCTGTTCGAACACCGGGAACATCCGGCGGGTGTCCGCGACCTCGAACTGGGTGTAGAGGTACACCTGCTCGTCCACGGGATCCACGAACCGGTGCAGGCCCTCACCCGTGTTCATGTAGTACATCCGGGAGTCCACCACGAGCTCGTTGTGCTCGGCGAGATCGGGCAGGTCGATGCGCTCGCCGTCGCTGACCTTCGCGGGGTCCAGGAAGGTGCCGTTGAGGGTCACGGAATCCACGGACGCGGTGATCGCGTCGATGAACGTGTGCGCTCCCGCTTCGGCATCGAACGTCACCGTGGTGCGCGCCCGGAAGGTCTCGGGGTCCCCCGTGAGGTCCAGATCCACGTGGTAGGACTCGACCGAGATGATCCGCGCGCGCTCGGCGGCCTCCGCTCGGGTCAGGTTCGTTCCGGGCACAGCGGCGTTCCTCTCCTCGACGACAATTCGATGCCCGCGCGGGGCATCTTGCCATTATGGCAGCCGTCGCAAGTCCCGCCGCGGGCCCCACGCCGCCGACTCGGGCCCGCGTTCTTCCTCGCACGCATACCGCGACGGCACGGCCCCTCCGCCGGTCCGATCGTTGCCCGGGCGCGAGCCGGGGGAGCGCCCGCGCCGGTGGAATCGGCGGCTAAGGTGGAGGCGACCCTTTCCCGTCGCGGAGCAGACGTGCCGGTTGCCCCGCGACCACCCCGTCCAGGAGTTGCTGACGTCCCATGCGCGTGCACATTGCCACCGACCACGCAGGCCTCGAGCTGTCCCACTTCCTCATGCAGCGGCTGAGCGAGGACGGTTACGAGATGATCGACCACGGCCCCGCGGTCTACGACGCCGCGGACGACTACCCCGCGTTCTGCATCAGTGCTGCCCAGGGGGTCCGCGAGGACCGCGAGAACGGTCTGGACTCGCTCGGCATCGTGCTGGGTGGTTCCGGTAACGGCGAGCAGATGGCGGCCAACCTGGTCCGGGGGATCCGCGCGGCCCTCGTGTGGAACGAGGACACCGCCCGGTTGGCCCGGCAGCACAACGACGCCCAGGTGATCGCGATCGGCGGGCGCCAGCACGGCAACGACGAGGCCCTGGAGCTCGTGCGGATCTTCCTCGCCGAGCCGTTCTCGGGGGAGTCCCGGCACGTGCGCCGAATCGAGCAGCTCGCCGAGTTCGAGCGCACCGGGGACATCGTGGGCCACCTCTCCGAGGTCCCGGTCCGCCCGTACACGCAGGACTGAGCGGGGGCGTCGGACGTGCCCGAGGGCCACTCGATCCACCGTCTCGGGCGTCAGCTCGGGGACCTGTTCGTGGGCCAGCGGTTGCGCGTCACGAGTCCCCAGGGCCGCTTCGCCGCGGGTGCCGCCGTGCTGGACGGGCGCGTCCTGACGTGCGCCCGCGCCCACGGCAAGCACCTCTACCTGGACTTCGCGGCGCCCTGTGACCCCGACGACGTCGTGGTCATGCGTTCGCACCTCGGCATCTACGGCGCGTGGAGTTTCGCGGGGGACGAGCAGTTCGCGGCGGCGTCCTCGATCGGCGCCCCGCGCCGCGTGGGGGAGCGCGAGTCCGGCTCCGCGAAGGAATCGGCAGTGGCGTACGACGACGCCGGACGGGTCGTTCCCGAGCCCCCGGTCGGTGCCGTGCGGGCCCGGTTGGCCGGCGAGCACGGGTGGGCGGATCTACGCGGGCCGGCCCTGTGCACGGTGGAGACACCGGAGGAAGCGCGGGCCGCGGAGGCCAAGCTGGGACCGGACCCCCTGGACCCGCAGGCCGATCCGGAACCGTTCCTGCGTGCCGCGGCCAAGAGCAAGCGGGCGATCGGCGTGCTGCTCATGGAGCAGAACGTGGTGTCGGGGATCGGCAACATCTTCCGGGCGGAGTCCCTGTTCCGCCGGGGTGTGAACCCCATGACGCCCGGAGCCTCGCTGACCCGCGAGGACCTGCTCGGGCTGTGGGAGGAGAACGTGACGCTCATGGCCGTGGGGGTGCGCGTGGGCCGGATCATCACCACGGATCCGGCGGACCGCCCCGACATCCCGGACACCGAGGCATGGCCCGAGCACGCGAACTACGTCTACCACCGCCAAGGTCAGCCGTGCCTGCGGTGCGGGACCACCGTGCTCAAGCGCGACCTCAACGGGCGGGGGCTCTACTGGTGCCCGAGCTGCCAGGCGTGATGCGGCGTCGCACCCACCGTGTGCCCGGTCCGGTTCGACGCGGCGTCGTACTGCGAGAGTCTTCCGGGGAGTGTCGGGAGAAGGGCCGCGGGAACGACGAAACCCCGCGGCGCACACGGGTACGGCGGGGTTTCGGGGATCGCTGAGGGGATGACGGGAATCGAACCCGCGTAGCCAGTTTGGAAGACTGGGGCTCTACCATTGAGCTACATCCCCGGGGACGTTGAAAGAGTACACGAGCCCCAGAAACCGTGCCAATCACCGGGTTCTACCACCCGGTTGCCGGGTGCGGGGCTGCGACACGATAGACTGTCGTGATGTCGGCTCGCCCGCGGGCGAGCCGTCGACCTCGTTCCGTCCACGGGCGGAGACGAAACGGAGCGCGTGTCGGGCACGTGATCCCGGGGTGTAGCGCAGTGGCTAGCGCGCCTGCTTTGGGAGCAGGAGATCGCAGGTTCGAGTCCTGTCACCCCGACGTCTGAGCGTTGCAGCGCGTCGCGTTGCGGCGCTCGTTGACCGACCGGACCGACCCCGGTCCGTTGTAGTAAGTACCCATCGACCCCAGGAGTGACAGCGGAAGTGAAGAGCGCCGTCGAGAAACTCAACCCCACCGAGGCGAAGATCACCATTGACATCGCTTACGCGGATCTGAAGCCGTTCGTCCAGAAGACCTACAAGGAACTGGCCGAACAGATCCAGATCCCCGGCTTCCGCAAGGGCAAGGTGCCCTCCAAGCTCATCGACCAGCGCGTGGGCTTCGACTTCGTGGTGGAGAACGCCCTGAACGAGGGGCTCAACGACTTCTATCAGCAGGCCCTCGCCGAGCACGAGCTGACCCCGCTGTCGCAGCCCCAGGTCGAGGTGCTCTCCAAGCCGGAGGGTGACGACCGCGAGGCCGACAGCCAGGTGGAGATCTCCGTGGCCATCCGTCCCGAGATCGAGCTGCCCGACTACAAGGGTCTGAAGATCGAGGTGGACGCCCGTGAGGCCTCCGCCGAGGACGAGCAGAAGGCCCTGGACGAGCTGCGCGGTCGCTTCGGCACCCTCAAGACCGTGGATCGCCCCGCGGCCGAGGGTGACCACGTGACCCTCGACCTGCAGGCGCTCGTGGACGGCGAGGAAGTGGACGCCGCCAACGACCTGTCCTACGAGGTGGGCTCCGGCACCATGCTCGAGGGCATCGACGAGGCCGTGACCGGCCTGTCCGCCGGTGAGGACGCCACGTTCGAGACCACGCTCGCCGGTGGCGAGCACTCCGGTGCCGAGGCCACGGTCAAGGTCAAGGTCACGGCCGTGAAGGAACGCGAACTGCCCGAGGTGGACGACGAGTTCGCCCAGCTGGCCTCCGAGTTCGACACCGTCGATGAGCTCAAGGAGGACCTGAAGAAGCAGGCCGCCGAGTCCGTCGCCGTCGAGCAGGGCATCGAGGCCCGTGACAAGGTGCTCGAGAAGCTCGTGGAGCTCATCGAGGTCCCGGTCCCCGAGAACGTCATCGAGGAGCAGGTCACCCAGCACTTCGACTCGCCGCAGGCCCAGGCCTCCGCCGAGCCCGGTCACGACACCGAGGAGCACCGTGCCGAGGTCCGTGAGAACGCCGCGACCGCGTTCCGCAACGAGATCATCCTGGACGCCGTGGCCGAGGCCGAAGAGGTCGGCGTGGAGCAGTCCGAGCTGATCGACTACATCGTTAACATGTCCCAGCAGTACGGCATGGACCCCAACCAGTTCGCACAGATGCTGGACGGCTCCGGCCAGGCCGGGATGATGGTCGGTGAGGTGCGCCGCCGCAAGGCCCTGGCCAAGGTCCTCGAGTACGCCACCGTCACCGACTCCAACGGCAAAGCCGTGGACCTGTCCAAGTTCGTGGGCTCCGCGGACGACGCCGCCGCCGACCAGGGTGCCGAGGCCGAGTCCGCTCCGGCCGTCTCCGAGGAGACCGCCGCGGGCGAAGCTGCCACCGACGAGGCCGCCGAGACCAAGTGAGTCACCCGTTGGCACCCGGGTGAACCGGGTGCCAACGGCCTCCGCGCAACGCCACGACGAGCCCCCCACCGAGGGGACGTCGTGGCGTTTCGCTGTCCGCGTGCCACCATGCGCCAGAAGCGAACACCGCGGAACACCGGGCGTGCACGGGGAGACGGCGCACTACGCTGCTGAGACAGAACGTGTTCATGGGTTCGGTTCGGCGGCGCTCGTTCGACCCGGACCCGTCCAGCAGAAAGAGGGCATTCATGACCTCCACTCCCATTCAGCCGTACGGTGCCGCACCGGCCACTCCGCGTATGGAGGACATGGCGCCGGGTGGTCAGGACGACTACGTCTACAACCGACTGCTCAAGGAACGCATCATTTGGTTGGGTTCCGAGGTTCGGGACACCAACGCCAACCTCATCTGCTCGCAGATGCTGTTGCTCTCCGCCGAGGACCCCGAGGCGGACATCTACCTCTACATCAACTCCCCGGGCGGTTCCGTCACGGCGGGCATGGCGATCTACGACACCATGCAGTTGATCCCCAACGACGTCGTCACGGTGGCCACGGGCCTCGCCGCGTCCATGGGCCAGTTCCTGCTGTCCTCCGGGACCAAGGGCAAGCGCTATGCGACCCCCAACGCGCGCATCCTCATGCACCAGCCCTCGGGCGGCATGGGCGGCACCGCGTCCGACATCCGCGTGCAGGCCGAGCTGATCCTGTCCATGAAGCAGCGGCTCGCGGAACTGACCGCGGAGCAGACCGGTCAGACGCTCGAGACCATCCTGCGCGACAACGACCGTGACAACTGGTTCGACGCTCAGCGCGCCCTGGAGTACGGATTCTTCGACCAGATCGCCCAGTCTGCCGGCAACGTGACCGGTGGCGGCGGAACCATGAAGGACTCCCAGTAAGCAGCGCGCGAGCTGCCAGAACCACCCATAGACTTTCAGGACGGACCAATGAACTTGCCTCACGCCACTGCACCGCAGTTGCCCACCAGCCGCTACGTGATCCCGGACTTCGAGGAACGCACCCCGTACGGCTACCGCCGCCAGAACCCGTACACCAAGCTGTTCGAGGACCGGATCATCTTCCTGGGCGTCCAGGTGGATGACACCTCCGCGGACGACATCATGGCGCAGCTGCTCGTGCTCGAGTCCCAGGACCCGGACCGGGACATCACCATGTACATCAACTCCCCGGGCGGTTCGTTCACGGCCATGACGGCCATCTACGACACCATGCAGTACATCCGCCCCGAGATCCAGACCGTGTGCCTGGGCCAGGCGGCCTCCGCGGCGTCCGTGCTGCTCGCGGGCGGTACTCCCGGTAAGCGCCTCGCGCTGCCCAACGCGCGCGTGCTGATCCACCAGCCCGCCATGGAGGGCCAGGGCGGCGGTCAGGCCTCGGACATCGAGATCCAGGCCAACGAGATCATGCGCATGCGCACGTGGTTGGAGGAGACCATGGCGCTGCACACCAACAGGGCTGCGGAGGAGATCAACCGCGACATCGAACGCGACAAGATCCTCACGGCCAAGGAGGCCCAGGAGTACGGCATCATCGACCAGGTGCTGGACTCCCGCAAGATCAACAAGCCCTCCACGGTCACGCAGGCCTGAGCGGCGACCCGGAGGCGCAGCTTCCGGGGGTGACGAGGGGACCGACGGCCACGGTGCACGGATATGCGGCGTGGCCGTCACGCGCCTCGGCATGATTGGGCGGGCCGTGAGAAGCTCGCTTAGAGTGGACCCAGCATCCGTCAAGACGAACTGTGAGGCTGATACATGGCGCGCATCGGGGAGAGCGTTGACCTGCTCAAATGCTCCTTCTGCGGCAAAAGCCAGAAGCAGGTGCGTAAGCTCATCGCGGGCCCGCGGGTCTACATTTGTGACGAGTGCATCGAGCTGTGCAACGAGATCATCGAGGAGGAGCTCACCGAGGTCACGGAGACGGACCAGGCGGAGCTGCCCCGCCCGCAGCAGATCTACGATCACCTGCGGGAGTACGTGATCGGCCAGGAGCCCGCCAAGCGTGCGCTGGCCGTGGCCGTGTACAACCACTACAAGCGCATCCGCGCGGGCGTCTCCGGGCACACGCTCACCATTGCGGGCTCCGAGGGGGACGAGGAGGCCATCGAGGTGGCCAAGTCCAACATCCTGTTGGTGGGACCCACGGGGTCCGGGAAGACCTACCTCGCGCAGTCCCTCGCCAAGAAGCTGGACGTGCCGTTCGCGGTCGCGGACGCCACCTCCCTGACCGAAGCCGGATACGTGGGGGAAGACGTTGAGAACATTCTTCTCAAGCTCATCCAAGCCGCTGATTTCGATATCAAGAAAGCGGAGCAGGGGATTATTTACATTGACGAAATCGACAAGATTTCTCGTAAATCTGAGAACCCCTCGATCACGCGGGACGTATCGGGCGAAGGGGTCCAGCAAGCGCTCCTGAAGATCCTCGAGGGCACGGTGGCCTCCGTGCCGCCCCAGGGTGGCCGCAAGCACCCGCAGCAGGAGTTCCTGCACCTGGACACCACCAACGTGTTGTTCATCGTGGCGGGAGCGTTCGCGGGTCTCGAGGAGATCGTGCAGCAGCGCACGGGCAAGAAGGGCATCGGTTTCGGTGCGCCCATCCGGGACACCGCGGACGTGGATCTCACGGGTCAGGTCCAGCCCGAGGACCTGCTCAAGTTCGGACTGATCCCCGAGTTCATCGGGCGGCTGCCCGTGGTGGCCACGCTGTCCAAACTGTCCGTCGCGGACATGGTACGCATCCTCACCGAACCCAAGAACGCGCTGGTCAAGCAGTACCGCAAACTCTTCCAGCTCGACGGTGTGGAACTCACCTTCGACCCGCAGGCACTCGAGGCCATCGCGGAACTGGCCATCGAACGCGGCACCGGCGCGCGCGGTCTGCGCGCGATCCTCGAGGACATCCTCATGCCGGTCATGTTCGAACTGCCGGGCCGCGACGACGTCGCCGCGGTGCTCGTCACCGAGGACGCCGTGGCCAAACTGGCCGACCCCGAGATCTTCACGCACGAGATGATCGACGCCGAGCGGCGTCGCCACAAGTCAGCGTGAGCGAAAGAACCGAACGCCCGAAAGGACACCTCATGGCCGAGAAGCAACACGTCGATTTCTGGTTCGATCCCCTGTGCCCGTGGGCCTGGATGACCTCCCGCTGGATGGAGGAGGTCGTGCGCATCCGGGACGTGGAGGTGGACTGGAAGATCATCTCGCTGGGCATCCTCAACGAGGACAACCCCGAGAACCACCACCACGGCCACGACGAGTCCATGTGGCTCGTGCGCGTGATCCAGGCCGCGGCCGAGCAGCACGGCGGCGAGTACTACAAGAAGCTCTACGACGCCATGGGCTCCCGTCGTCACCCCGGTGGCATGCAGGACCTCGAGGCGATCATCACCGAGTCCCTCGCAGAGGTCGGTCTGCCGGCAGACCTCGCTGCGGCCAAGAACTCCACCGAGTACGACGACGCCATCCGGGCGTCCACGGACGAGGCCCGTGCCGTGGCGGGTCAGGACATCGGCACCCCGTGCATCGCCGTGAACGGCGTGGGCTTCTTCGGTCCCGTGTTCACCCCGGCGCCCAAGGGCGAGGA
>NZ_DDIY01000013.1:37775-68197 GCF_002338785.1 Kocuria sp. UBA1838
CGTGCGCCCGACCGCTGCAGGCATGAACGAACCCCGTCACGCACGTGGCGGGGTTCGTTCATGCGCTGGGTGCAGCGCGGAGGGCCCGGTGTGCCGGTGCCGCCCATCGGACCGGGCAAGGACGGCTCCGCGGGGGCGACGGCGTTCGTGATGTGCCGAGGGGCCCGATCCCGCACGAGGCAGGACGGGGCCCCTCCATGTCGACTCAGGCCTGTGGTGCTTCCTCGAGCTGGACGTCACTCACGGCCAGCTCACCCTCGGCGTCGGTGAGCGTGAGGTCTGCGGCGTTACCGGCGGCCTGGAGGTCCTCCAGCCCGGCGCGCAACTGCTCGAGCTGAGCGGCCGGGCCCGAGATCACCGCGGAGGTGACCGCGGTGCGCTGCTTGACCTTGGCCTCGGACTTGGCCTTGCGCAGCCCGGACAGCGCCTCGCCCACCACGGTGAGCACCTCGGGATCACCCGCGCGAGCGGGCTCGGCGAACCCGTCGGTCACGGGCCAGGCCGCGCGATGGACCGAACCGGAGCGCCACCACGACCACACCTCTTCCGTGGCGAATGGGATGAACGGGGCGAACAAGCGCAGCAGGGTGTCGAGCGTCGTCGCGAGGGCCGCGTGCACCGAGGCCTGCGCGGCCTCCCCGCGGGAACCGTAGGCGCGGTCCTTCACAAGCTCCACGTAGTCGTCCGTGAAGGTCCAGAAGAAGGACTCGATCAACTGCAGGGCGCGCGCGTACTCGTACTCCTGGAACGCGGTGCTCGCGCGCTCCACGACGTCCGCGAGCTGGGCCAGCAGGGAGCGGTCCAGACCGTTGGTCACCACGGAACCGTCCGTCCCGGAGCCCAGCACGGAGGCCTCGGTCACGCCCTGGGCCAGCACGAACTTGGATGCGTTGAGCAGTTTGATCGCCAGGCGACGGCCGATCTTCATTTGGCCCTCGTCGTAGGCGGTGTCCGCGCCCAGGCGGGCCGACGCCGCCCAGTAGCGCACCGCGTCCGAGCCGTACTTCTCGAGCACCTCAGTGGGGATCACCACGTTGCCCTTGGACTTGGACATCTTCTTGCGGTCCGGGTCCAGGATCCACCCGGACAGTGCCGTGTGCTTCCACGGCACGGTCTGCGCCAGCGTCTCGGCGCGCACCACGGTCGAGAACAGCCACGTGCGGATGATGTCGTGACCCTGCGGGCGCAGGTCCATGGGGAACGTGTTGGCGTGCAAGGTCTCGTCCACGGCCCAGCCGGTTGCGATCTGCGGGGTCAGGGAAGAGGTTGCCCAGGTGTCCAGGACGTCCGGGTCCGCCATGAACCCACCGGGCTGATCGCGCTGGTCCTCGGTGTAGCCGGGGGCCACGTCCGTGGTGGGATCCACGGGCAACTGGTCTTGGGCGGGGAGCACGGGGTGGTCGTAAGCCGGTTCACCGGACTCGTCCAGCGGGTACCACACCGGGAACGGCACGCCGAAGAAGCGCTGGCGGGAGATCAGCCAATCCCCGTTGAGACCCTCGATCCAGTTCTCGTAGCGCGCGCGCATGAACGAGGGGTGCCACGAGATCTCACGGCCCCGGTCGATCAGGGCGTCGCGGCGCTCGGCGTCCCGACCGCCGTTGCGGATGTACCACTGGCGGGAGGTGACCACCTCGAGGGGCTTGTCGCCCTTCTCGTAGAAGTTCACGGGGTGGGTGATCTTCTTGGGCTCGCCTTCCATGTCACCGGAGGCGGCGAGCAGTTCGACCACGGTCTTCTGCGCGGAGAACACGGTCTTGCCGGCGAGCTGCGCGTAGTTCTCGGCCGGGGCGCCGTCGGCGATCCATGCGGGCTGCTCCGAGGCGAAGCGGCCGTCGCGGCCGATCAGGGCGCGCGTGGGCAGATCGAGCTCGCGCCACCACGTGACGTCGGTGAGGTCACCGAACGTACAGATCATGGCGATACCCGAGCCCTTGTCCGGCTTGGCGAGCGGGTGGGCCTTGACCTCGACCTCGACGTCGAACAGCGGGGAACGCACGGTGGTGCCGAACAGCGCCTGGTAGCGCTCGTCGTCCGGGTGGGCCACCAGCGCCACGCACGCGGGCAGCAGCTCGGGGCGGGTGGTCTCGATGAAGACCTTCTCGCCGTCCGGTCGGTGGAACGCCACGCGGTGGTAGGCACCTTCGCGTTCGCGGTCCTCGAGCTCGGCCTGGGCCACGGCGGTGCGGAACGTGACGTCCCACATGGTGGGGGCCTCGGCCATGTACGCGTTACCGGCCTCGTAGTCCTTGAGGAATGCGAGCTGGGAGACCTTGCGCGAGTGCGCGTCGATCGTGCGGTACGTGCGGGTCCAGTCCACGGACAGACCCAGGGTGGAGAACAGGTGCTCGAAGACCTTCTCGTCCTCGACCGCGAGTTCCTCGCACAGCTCGATGAAGTTCTGGCGGGACACCACGTCCCAGTCGCGCTGGTTCTTGGCCGGCTTCTCCGGAGGCTGGTAGCCCTCGATGTACGGCTTGCCGGGCTCGCAGCGCACGCCGTAGTAGTTCTGCACACGGCGCTCGGTGGGCAGGCCGTTGTCGTCCCAGCCCAGCGGGTAGAACACGTTCTTGCCGGACATCCGCTGATAGCGGGCGATCACGTCCGTCTGCGTGTAGGAGAACATGTGTCCCACGTGCAGGGAGCCGGAGGCCGTGGGCGGGGGAGTGTCGATCGAGTAGACGTCCTCGCGCGTGGTGTCCTCGCGGAACGCGTACGTACCGTTCTCGCGCCACTGCGCGGAGTACTTCTCCTCCAGGCCCTCCATGGCCGGCTTGTCGGGGACGTTCACCGCGGTGGTGGACGCAGCGCTGTCGATGATTTCGGGCGTGTCTGTACCCTCGAGGTTCTGTGCCATGTGCTCCAGTCTCTCATGCACGCGGGCACGGACCGTCGTAGCGTGGGGGCATGGCACGTTTGCACATCCACCGCATTCGCGAAGACGCCGCGCGAGACGATGGCGCTCGGATCCTGGTCGATCGCTTGTGGCCGCGCGGGGTCAGAAAGGACCATGCAGCCCTGGACCACTGGTTCAAGGGGGTCGCCCCGAGCGACGAGTTGCGCAAGTGGTTCGGTCACGACCCCGAGAAGTTCGACCGCTTCGCGCAGCGCTACCGCGAGGAACTCGACGAGGATGCCTCCGGGGAGGTCGCGCAGCTCAGGAGCGTGCTGCGGGACGTAGACTCCGCGACCCTGCTTTATGACGCGAAGGACGAGGAGCACAACAACGCCGTTGTGCTCCTGGGCTGGTTGCGCGATCACCGCAGTGGTTTCTGAAACGTCCTAATCGAGCCGATCCGGATTGTTCTAAGTCATAATTCCGCGCGCTACGGTGGAGGTATGACTCAGAACACACATCCCACCTACAAGGATCCCAAGCCGCTCGGCAACGGCAAGGTGGCCGTGGTCACCGGTGCCTCCACGGGCATCGGCGAGGCCACGGTGCGCCGCCTGCGCGAGAGCGGGTGGACGGTGTACGCCGTCGCCCGTCGCGCGGAGCGTCTCGAGGAATTGGCCCGGGAGACCGGCGCGAGTGCCGCGCCCACCGACATCACCGACCAGGCGCAGGTGGATGCGCTGCGCGATCGGGTGCTCGGCGAGCAGGGCACCGTGGACGCGATCCTCAACATCTCCGGCGGAGCACGCGGCACGGACACGGTGGCCGACGCCAAGGACGAGGACTGGCAGTGGATGTACGACGTCAACGTGATGGGCACCCTGCGGGTGGTCCGCGCGTTCCTGCCCACGTTGCGGGCCAACGGTGAGGGCACGGTGCTGAACCTGACCTCGATCGCCGCCCAGCGCGCCTACGAGGGCGGAGCGGGCTACAACGCCGCCAAGTACGCCGAACGCGCCATGACCGAGGCGCTGCGCCTCGAGGAGGCTGAGCACAACGTGCGCGTGGTGGAGGTGGCGCCCGGTCTGGTGCACACTCCCGAGTTCTCGCTCATGCGCCTGGGTGGTGACCAGGCGGCCGCGGACAAGATTTACGCGGGCGTGGAGAAACCGCTCTCGGGCCAGGACGTGGCCGAGGTCTGCGCCTTCGCCGTGGAACTGCCGCATCATGTGGACCTGGACACGATCACGGTCAAGCCCGTGGCCCAGGCTGCGCCGCACAAGATGATCCGCACGAACAACTGACAGCGTGCATTGCGGTGACCGGCCGCCGGTGCCTCGGAGCACCGGCGGCCGGTTGCACCTGGTGGGCCGGTCCTTCCCATCCGCCCGGCGCCCCATGACCGGTCAGCGGAATGCCCTGGCTCTGCTTGGTCCGGCCGCACCGGCGAGAGCGCGCACGGAGCGGTTGCGGCCGAACGGGAGCATGAATTAGGTTAGGCTTGCCTTATCAAATTCAGTGACCCAGGAGTGTCCATGTCCCCTCACCGGTCCGGGAACGCGTCCCGACAGTTCAATCGTCGCACCCTGCTGGGCTCCGGCCTGGCCGTGGCCTCCCTCATGGGGCTCGCGGCGTGTTCCACGGGCGCGCGGGACGGGGAAGGGCAGGCGCAGACGCCCGGTGCCACGGCATCGTCGAGCCCCACGGACACGTTCCCCGTGGAGGTGACACACGCCCTGGGCACCACGAAGGTCGAGGCCGCGCCGCAGCGGGTCGTGTGCGTGGGCGCGAGCAACACGCAGGACTTCGTGGCCGCGCTCGGCGTGGTGCCGGTGGGCATGACCAAGGTGGCCTGGGGCGGCAACGCGAACGGGTCCACCGACTGGTTCGACGCCAAGGTCTCAGAACTGGGCGGGAAGACGCCCAAGGCCATGGACGAGTCGGACGGTGTGAACTTCACGGACATCGCCGAGCTGAGCCCGGACCTGATCGTCGCGGTGAACTCCGGGGTCACCCGGGAGGAGTACGACCGCCTCACGAAGATCGCCCCGGTGGTCGCGTACCCCACGGGCCCGTGGGTCAACTCGTGGCAAGACATGCAGCGTGTCACGGCCAAGGCCCTGGGCCGTTCCGCGGCCGGTGACGAACTCCTGAGCCGCACCGAAGAACTCGTCTCCCGGCGCTCCGACGAACTCGGCGCGGCCAAGGGCAAGACCTTCATCTACGGTGACGTCTCCCAGAGCCTGGGGTTCTACGGCCCCGCGGACGGACGCCCCCGCTTCTTCACCGAGCTGGGCATGAATCTCGCAGACGCGGTCAAGGACAACATCACGGAGGATCAGTTCTGGCGCGAATGGCCCCGCGAACGTGCCGACGAGCTCACGAGCGACCTGTTCGTGGCGGCCGCGGAGGACGACGCCCAGGCCGAGAAGTTCCGCACGGACCCGATCCTCAAGACCATCCCCGCGATCGCGAACGGGCGGGGGATGTTCCTCACGGACAAGCAGGACGTGCTCTCCGGGTACTCGTCCTCTCCGCTGTCCATGCCCCACGCGCTCGACGCCCACATCCCGGCGATCAAGACCACGCTGGGGGCCTGACCCTTCGTGCCCGGCAGTTCCACGTTCGCCCGTCCCGGCGCCGCGCCGTCCGCCCCGCGCGGGCGCACGCGGGGTCGGGGTGTGTCCTGGCTCGCCATGGCGGCACTGCTGCTCGTGGCCGTGTTCCTCTCGATCTCGTACGGGTCCCGGCCCATCGGGCTGGGGGTCACGTGGCACGTGGTCCCGCACGTGTTCTCGGGTGACCCGGGGGCCGTCCCCGGGGTTCCCGCGCTCGACGGCGCCGTGGTCGAGTCCCGCGTGTGGCGCACCGGGGCGGGCCTGCTCACCGGGGCCGCGCTCGCCGTGGCCGGGGCGCTGCTACAGGGTGCCACGCGCAACCCCCTGGGCGATCCGGGCATCCTGGGGCTGACGGCCGGGGCCGCGTTCGCGGTCGTGGCCGGCGGCGCGTTCCTGGGTCTGACCGGCGTCACGCACCAGTTGTGGCTCGCGGCGCTGGGCTCCGCCGTGGCCGTGGCCGCCGTGTACGCGCTGGCCTCCGCGGCCCGGGGCGGGGCGCGTCCGGTGACCCTGGCCCTCACGGGGGCGGCGGTCTCCGCGGGTCTCACGGCGCTGACGAGCGCGGTGCTGTTGAGCAACCAGGCCACGTTCGACACTTTCCGGCGCTGGCAGGTCGGTGAACTGACCCGGCCGGACGGTACGTTCCTGGTGCTCGCGAGCCCCGTGATTCTCGTGGCCCTGCTGCTCGGGTGGACGCTGGCCCGTTCCCTGGACACCCTGACCCTGGGCGAAGCTCTGGGTCGCGGACTTGGGGTGAACCCGGCGCTCGTGCGCGGCCTCGCGGGCCTGGCCGTGGTGCTGCTCTCGGGCACCTCCACCGCACTCGTGGGCCCGCTAGTGTTCTGCGGACTGCTCGTACCCCACGCGGTGCGTTCGCTGGTGGGCATCTCCTACCGCAGGATCGTCCCGGCGTGCCTGCTCGCGGGCCCGTTCATCGTCCTGCTCGCGGACGTCGTGGCGCGCGTGCTCGTCCCGGACCGGGAGATCCAGGTGGGGATCGCGCTCGTGGTGATCGGCGCCCCCGCGCTCGTGGTCGTGATCCGACGCAGGGGAGTGGTGGCCGCGTGAGTCCCGCCGTTTCCCCTTTTCCCAGGACGACGTCGCTGCCCGCCCCCGCGACCGTGGCCACCGTGCGCGCGGGACGCTCCCGCTCCCGACGCCGCACCCGCCGGGTCACGGCGCTGCTCGTGCTTGTCCTGGTCCTCGCCTCCTTCGCGCGGATCGCACTGGGCAAGTATGTCGTGGCCGTGCCCGACCTGGTCGCCGTGCTCACCCACGACTACTCCGGCCCCGCCGCGTACATCGTGTGGGACATCACCCTGCCGCGCACGGTGCTCGGGATCCTCACGGGGATCGCCTTCGGGATCGCCGGTCACCTGTTCCAGCGCGTGCTGCGCAACCCCCTGGCCTCCCCGGACATCATGGGTGTCTCCTCCGGGGCCGGGCTCGGCGCGGTCGCGGCCATCACGCTGGGCGGGCTCTCTGGCGCCGCGGTGACACTCAGTTCCCTCGCGGGTGGTTTCGGCCTCATGGTCGCGGTGGTCCTGGCCGCCGGGGGCACGAGGGCCAACATCGGCAAACTCGTGCTGACCGGCGTCGCGGCGGGAGCACTGACCGCCGCGGCGATCAACGCGGTGCTGACCCGCGCGGACATCTATGCGGCCCAGGACGCGATGCAGTGGCTCACGGGTTCACTCAACGCTGCCCGGTGGGTGGACATCGCGCAGGTGGGGATCTGCCTCGCGATCCTGCTGCCCGTGTGCGCGGTTTTGGCGCCCGCGGTGGACACGCTCGGCGCGGGGGATCCCCTGGCCGCCGGGCTCGGGGTGCACGTGCGGGCCACGCGGCTCGCGGCCCTCGGGCTCGCCGTGGTGCTCGTGGCCGTGGCGGCCTCCGCCGTGGGGCCCGTGGCGTTCGTGTCGTTCATGGCCGCACCCATTGCGAGGGGGCTGGGTGGCGGTGCGGGTCACGCCCGGCACGCCGCGCTCGTGGGCGCGGTGCTCATGGTGGTCTCAGACTACGTGGCCGCGGAGACGATCCCCGGGCTGGCCCTGCCCGTGGGTGTGGTCACCGCGGCGGCCGGCGCGCCCGTGCTGCTGTGGTTGTTGATCGGGCGAGGAAAGGCGGAAGCATGACGTCCATGACCGATCCGAACCGGGCCGGGGGGACCGAGCAAGGCGAGGACGCGGCGTCGTCGTCCGAGCTCGCGGTGCGTGGGCTGACCGTGGGCTACGGCGAGACGCCGGTGCTGCGGGACGTGAACGTGACGTTCCCCGCGGGGGCCGTGACCGCTCTCGTGGGGGCCAATGGTTGCGGGAAGTCCACGCTGCTCAAGGCGTGCGCGCGCCAGCTCACCCCGTCCGCCGGAGAGATCCTCGTGGGCGGGGCGGACGTGAGTCGGTGGCACCGCACCCGGTTCGCGCGCACCGTGGGTTTCCTCCCACAGGACCCCGTGGCACCCGAGGGCGTGACCGTGCAGGAGCTCGTGGCGCGCGGACGGCACCCGTACCGTGGCGCCTTCGGACGGTGGCGTGCCCAGGACGACGACGCCGTGGCGGAAGCGGTCGAACTCACCGGGTTGGGGGAGCTGCTCGAACGCCACGTGGGGGACTTGTCCGGCGGTCAACGTCAACGCGTGTGGATCGCCCTCGCGCTCGCGCAGCACACGGACGTGTTGTTGCTCGACGAACCCACGACGTATCTGGACATCGCGCGCCAGGCCGAGATCCTGGACATCCTCACGGCACTGCAGCGCTCCCGAGGGATCACCCTGGTCATGGTGCTGCATGAACTCTCGCTCGCGGCGCGGTACGCGGACGTGCTCGTGGCACTCAAGGACGGGGCGGTCGCCGCGACCGGTTCGGCCGAGCAGGTCATGACCGATGAGGTGGTCAGCGACGTCTTCGACATGTCCGCGCGGGTGCTCCACGACGCCCCCACGGACGCCCGGCTCGTGATCCCGTGGACGGGACCGGCGAACACTCCAAGATCACCCGAGGAGGTACTGCCATGACGGAACTCGCATGTGTGACGGCCACCGTCACGGGACGCACGAAGCTCAGCAAACACCTCGTGCGCGTACGTGTGGCGGGGCAGGAATTGCGGATCATGCCGTGGGGTGACCAGGGACCGGGCCCCCGCACGGACGCCTACCTCAAGGTACTGATCCCACCCACCCCCGGGGCCACCGTGGCGGTGGACGTGAGCGACATGACCCGGTGGCGGCGCGAGTTCATGGCCGCCCCGCCCGAACGCCGGGGTTGGCTGCGCACGTACACGGTGCGCGATGCGGCCGAGGTGGAGCTGGCCGGGCACACGGTCCCGGAGCTGGCCATCGACGTGGTGCTCCACGACGACCCCGAGCATGGGATGGGCCCCGGGGCCGCGTGGGGTGACACCGTGCGCGAGGGTCAGGACGTGCAGCTGCTCGTGCCCTCGGGCGGGTCCCCCTGGTGGGCCGCGTGGGACGAACGGCGTGCGGCGGACCAGGACGTCGTGCTCGCTGGGGACGAGACTGCCCTGCCCGCGCTCGCCGCGATCATCGACGGCATCGAGCGGGGGGTGCACGTGGGTGCGCCTGCCCCTTCCGCCCCGCCCCGCAGCGTGACGATCGCGGTGGAGGTCCCTTCCGAGGACGACGCCGTGGCCGCGGCCGGCCCGCGCGCCCTCGCCCGGGCGACGTCGTCCGACGGGCACACCCTGACCGTGACGCTGCGCGGCGGCACCGAACTGCACTGGACGTGGCTGCCCCGGCGGGGACGCCCTCGCGGACTAGACCTGGAGCTATGGCTGTGGCACCGGTTGTCCGAGCGCGCCCGCCGCTACTGGGAGGTCGGTCACGGCGAGCCCGAGGCTGCCCCGTCGGAGGAGGCGGACTTCGTATGGGACGTCGCCCGCCCGGAGGGCCGCGGTACCTACTGGTTCTTCGCGGCGGAATCCGCCACGGTCAAGTCGCTGCGCCGGATGTGCGTGAGCGGGGGAGTGCCCAAGACGGACATCTCGTTCATGGGCTACTGGAAACAGGGAGCGGCCACGGAGTGACCCCGCGGATGTGACGTCCGAGGTCAGGAGAGGCGGCCCGCGGCGTAGCATGGCGATGATCCGCCCGCACCCGAGGAGAGCTCCCGACCATGACCTACCCCCTGGGGCTGAACCTCGCCGGACGCGCCGTGCTAGTGGTCGGTGGGGGACCGGACGCCGCGCGTCGGACGCGGTCCTTGCTCGCCGAGGGCGCCCTCGTGGACCTCGTGGCACCTGATCTGCATGACACGTTGCGGGACCTCACGAGCTCACCCGGTCTCACGTGGCACGAGCGCGCGTTCCGCCCCGACGACCTCGGCGGCGCGTGGCTCGTCTTCCTCCACGTCTCGGACTCCGGGGAACGGGAGCGGGTGGCGCTCGCGGCGGAAGAGCGTCGGGTCCTGTGCGTCGCGGACGACGCCGCGCCCAGGCCCGATCGCGCAGCCGACACTCGGGCACCGGTCACTCAGGAACCCGGGACAGTGGCGCTGGTGGGCGGAGGACCCGGCGACCCCGGACTGCTCACGGTGCGCGGACGGCAACTGTTGGCGGACGCGGACGTGATCGTCGCGGACCGGCTCGGCCCCACGGACCTCCTACCAGAGCTCGCCCGGCACGCCCGCATCATCGACGTGGGCAAGCGCGCCGGGTACCACAAGTACACGCAGGACCGGATCAACGAGACCCTCGTGGAGCAGGCGAAACTCGGACTGCGGGTCGTGCGGCTCAAGGGTGGGGACCCGTACGTGTTCGGCCGCGGTGGCGAGGAAGTCGAGTTCTGCCGGGCCCACGGTGTGGCCACCCAGGTGGTGCCGGGTGTGACCTCGGCGATCTCCGTCCCCGCCGCGGCGGGGATCCCCGTGACCCACCGGGACATGACCCACGGGTTCACCGTCATCACCGCGCACCAGCAATTGCGTCACGTGCCGTACCGGGACGGGCACACCCTGATCCTCATGATGGGCGTGCGGGGTCTCGAACATAACGCCGAGCTGCTCATGGCCGCGGGCTACCCCGCAGACACCCCGGTCGCGGTCGTGGAGCGGGGCTGGACCCCAACCCAGCGCACGACCGTGGCGCAGCTGGACACAATCGCCTGCGTGGCCCGCGAGCGCGAGGTCACTGCTCCCGCGGTGATCGTGGTGGGCCGGGTCGCGGCGCTCGCGCAGAAGTCATGCGCGACCCCCGGCCCCCAGGAGTCGGCTCAGGAGGGCTGACCCACCGGGATCTTCGCCCCGGACACCACCACCTTGTGCTCCTCACCGACCTCGGACCGGGCGATCTCCTCGGGGGTGGCCGGGCGGATCTGTTCGCGTTCGAGCACGTACATGCGCGCGTCCACGTCCTCCGGCGCACTCGCGGCTGCAGCCCGAGACCCCGAACTTGAACTTGTGGGGTGAGCGCAGCCCGCGGTAGCGGTTCTCCAGGTCCACGGCGAGCGCCACCGAGTCCTGCACACCGAAGCGGCACCACGAACTGCCGATGCACGACTTCACATTGCGCAGCGCCTTGCCGTACGCGGAACCGGACTCGAATCCGGCGTCCACGAGTTTCTTCCAGATCGTCGGCAGCTGCTCCAGGCGGGCCCCGTAGAGCGAGCGGTGTTCCGCACCAATGACGACCTCGTGTTCGCGACCGACCACCGGGACCCCCGCTCCCGGGCGCTCGTGATGGCCCGGGGGATCGTGGGGCGCACGGGGCAGTACCACACGGTGGCCTCACCCCTGTACAAGGAGACCTACGACCTCGCGACCGGGCGGTGCGTGTCCGGCGCGGAGTACACGCTGCCCGTCCACCCGGTGCGCGTGCAGGACGGCCGGGTCCTGGTGGTGGTGTCCGGGAGAGACGAACAGGGCGGCGGCGAGCAGGGCGAGTAGTCCCTCCCGTCGGGGTATTATGGCGGGGTGCGCCCTGCGCGCACGGGTGTCGATCCGGCCATCACCGGGGAGCCCTTCCGGAAGAACAGGCACCGCGCCCCAGTAGAACCGGACGACTCGGGCCCGTGACAGCCCCCAACGAGCGACTCGCGGCGTCGTCGGCTGTGCCGATGCCACCGCGGGTAAGCGAGGTGGTACCGCGCCACCGGCGCCCCGCGCGCCCGAGCGTCCTCGCATCCTGAACCACACACCCCTCAGGATGGAGCACCGTGACCGAATCCTTCGTGTATCCCAAGGCGAGCACCGACCCCAGCGCACACGGGGTGCCCTCCGCGCCGCGTTTCCCCGCGGTCGAGGAGCGCGTCTTGGATTACTGGAAACAGGACCACACCTTCCAGGCGAGCATCGACCAGCGCGACCGCGGGGACCACGGGTCCAACGAGTTCGTGTTCTACGACGGCCCGCCCTTCGCCAACGGCCTGCCCCACTACGGCCACCTGCTGACCGGCTACGTCAAGGACCTCGTGGCCCGCTACCAGACGCAGCAGGGCCGGCGCGTGGAGCGTCGCTTCGGGTGGGACACCCACGGACTGCCGGCCGAACTCGAGGCCATGAAGCAGCTCGGGATGACCGACAAGCAGGACATCGAGGCCATGGGCATCGACAAGTTCAACGACGCCTGCCGCGCCTCCGTGTTGAAGTACGCGTCCGAGTGGCAGGACTACGTGACCCGCCAGGCCCGCTGGGTGGACTTCGACAGCGACTACAAGACCCTGAACGTGGACTACATGGAGTCCGTGATCGGCGCGTTCAAGGTGCTGGACGACAAGGGCCTGGTCTACTCCGGCTACCGCGTGCTGCCGTACTGCTGGAAGGACGAGACGCCCCTGTCCAACCACGAGTTGCGCATGGACGACGACGTCTACAAGAACCGCCAGGACCCCTCCGTGACCGTGGCGTTCACGCTCTCCGAGGACACCTCGTGGGCCACCGATCCCGCCGTGGCCGCCGAACTCGCCGGCGCGGAGGCCATCGCCTGGACCACGACCCCCTGGACCCTGCCCACCAACGAGGCGCTCGCGGTCGGTCCGCACATCGACTACGTCCTGGTCCCCGGTGCCGGTGACCTGGCCGGGCGCCGCTTCCTCGTGGCCGCGGAGCTCGCGGGCGGGTACGCCAAGGAGTTCGGGTACGACGACGCCGCGGCCGTCGCGGACGCCGTCACCGCCCACTACACGGGCGAGCAGCTGGGCGGAATCCGGTATCGGCCGCTGTGGGACTACTTCACGGACGCCGAGCGCTTCGGGACGCAGAACGCGTGGCAGATCCTCGTGGCCGAGTACGTGTCCACCACGGACGGCACGGGCATCGTGCACCAGGCCCCCGCATACGGCGAGGACGACCAGATGGTGTGCGCCGCCCACGACATCCCCGTGGTGCTCTCCGTGGACGAGAGCGGACGGTTCTACGATTTCTTCACGGACGAGTCCCTCGCGCAGGGCGCGCCGCTCGGGGAACTCGCCGGGCACAACGTGTTCGACAAGGACGTGGCCCGCACCGTGGTCCGGGACCTCCGAGCCCGCGGCGCGCTGCTGCGGGAGGCCTCCTACGAGCACTCGTACCCGCACTGCTGGCGCTGCCGTAACCCCCTGATCTACCGCGCGGTGTCCTCGTGGTTCGTGAGCGTGACCGCGTTCAAGGACCGGATGGTCGAGCTGAACCAGCAGATCAACTGGATCCCCGATAACGTCAAGGACGGCCAGTTCGGCAAGTGGCTCGAGAACGCCCGTGACTGGTCCATCTCTCGCAATCGCTACTGGGGTTCACCCATCCCGGTGTGGGAATCGAGCGACCCCCATTACCCGCGCCGGGACGTCTACGGTTCCCTCGCGGAGCTGGAGCGGGACTTCGGCCGACTTCCGCGCAACGCCCAGGGCGAGGTGGACCTGCACCGGCCGTGGATCGACGACCTGACCCGGCCCAACCCGGACGACCCCACGGGCGAGTCCGTGATGCGCCGCGTGCCCGAGGTGCTGGACGTGTGGTTCGACTCCGGGTCCATGCCGTACGCCCAGGTGCACTACCCCATGGAGAACCGGGAGTGGTTCGAGACCCACAACCCGGGTGACTTCATCGTGGAGTACATCGGTCAGACCCGCGGCTGGTTCTACACGCTGCACATCCTGGCCACCGCGCTGTTTGACCGCCCCGCGTTCCGCAACGTGATCTCCCACGGGATCGTGCTGGGTTCGGACGGGCAGAAGATGTCCAAGTCGCTGCAGAACTATCCGGACGTCAACGAGGTCCTGGACCGGGACGGTTCGGACGCCATGCGCTGGTTCCTGATGTCCTCGCCCATCCTGCGCGGCGGCAACCTGATCGTCACCGAGCAGGGCATCCGCGACGGCGTGCGCCAGATGATGTTGCCGCTGTGGAACGTGTACCACTTCTTCGGTCTGTACACGAACGCCGCGAACGGGGGAGCCGGCTACGACGCCCAGTTGCGCCACGACGCCGATCACGTGATGGACCGCTACATCCTCGCGGAGACCGGCGCGCTCGTCACGGACGTCAAGCGGTTGTTCGACGACTACGACATCTGGGCCGGTGCCGAGCGGTTGCGCTCCTACATGGACACCCTCACCAACTGGTACGTGCGCCGTTCCCGCGAGCGGTTCTTCGAGGAGGACACCCAGGCCTTCGACGTGCTGTACACGTGCCTCGAGACGGTGTGCCGCGTGGCCGCCCCGCTGCTGCCGCTCGTCACGGAGGAGATCTGGCGCGGTCTTACGGGTGGGCGCTCCGTGCACCTGACCGACTGGCCGGATGCCTCCCTGTTCCCCCGGGACGAGGCCCTACTCACGGCCATGGAGCGCACGCGCGCCATCTGCTCGGCCGGGTCCGGTCTGCGCAAGACCCACAACCTGCGCGTGCGGCAACCGCTCGCGGGGATGACCGTGGCCGTGCCCGGGGCGCATGCCCTCGAGGGCACGTTCCAAGAGATCATCGCCGATGAGTTGAACCTCAGGTCCGTCACGCTCGAGGACTCGGAGCAGGTCAGCGCCGCGGACCACGGTATCTCCCAGGAGCTGAAGGTCAACGCCCGCGCGGCGGGCCCGCGCCTGGGCAAGCAGGTCCAGCAGGTCATCAAGGCCACCAAGAACGGTGACTGGTCGGTCTCCGCGGACGGCGTCGTCGTCGCCGGCTCCGTGCCCCTGCAGGAGGGCGAGTACGAACTCGTCACGGTCGTTGACGACGCCGCGGCGGACTCCGCGCGCGCCGTGACCGTTCTGCCCGGCGGCGGGTTCCTGGTCCTGGACACCGAACTGACGGATGAACTGCGCGCCGAGGGCGTGGCGCGGGACATGATCCGTGCGATCCAGCAGGCCCGGAAGGACGCGGACCTGCAGGTCTCGGACCGGATCCGCACCCACGTCGCCGCGGACGCGCAGACCGTGGCCGCCGTGGCCGCGAACCGCGAGCTCGTGCAGTCCGAGACCCTGTCCCGCGAGCTCGAACTCTTGGAAGCGGACGAGCCGTCCGTGACCGTGGCGGTGATCGACGCGTGAGCGGGGCCCAGGAGCACGAGGACTTCGCATCGGTCGAGAATATCTACCAGCACCTGCTGAGTCGGGCGCCGGAGGACAGGATGGCGCCGCGGCTGGACGCCGTGGCCGCCGCGGTCGCCGCGCTCGGGGATCCGCACCGCAGCGCACCCGTGGTGCACGTGACCGGGACCAACGGCAAGACGTCCACGGCCCGGATGATCGAGTCGCTGTTGCTCGCCCACGACCTGCGCGTGGGCCGGTACACGAGCCCGCACCTCGAGCGCGTCACGGAGCGGATCAGCATCGACGGCGAACCCGTCCCGGACGAGACGTTCGTGCGGATCTACTCGGAGATCGCCCCGTACCTCGAGCTCGTGGACCGAAAGCTCGAGGCCGACGGCGCTCCCCGCCTCACGTACTTCGAGACCCTTACGGTCCTGGCGTTCGCGGTCTTCGCGGACGAACCCGTGGACGTCATGGTCCTTGAAGTCGGCATCGGTGGCACGTGGGACGCGACCAACGTGGCGGACGCCGCGGTGTCCGTGGTGACCCCGATCGGGCTGGACCACACAACCATGCTCGGGGACACCGTGGGGCAGATCGCCCGGGAGAAGGCCGGGATCATCAAGCCCCAGGGCTTCCTCGTGAGCGCGGCGCAGCAACCCGAGGCCGCGCAGGTCCTGCTGGACCGGGCCCGGGAACTCGGTGACCCGTTCCGGTTCGAGGGCGTGGAGTTCGCCGTGACCGGGCGTTCCACCGCGGTGGGCGGCCAGGTCATCACCGTGCAGGGGCTCGCGGGGGAGTACCCGGATCTCATGTTGCCGCTGTTCGGGGCCCACCAGGCCCAGAACGCCGCGGTGGCCGTGGCCGCCGTCGAGGCGTTCGTGGGGGGAGGGGACAAGCCCCTGAACCCCGAGCTCGTCGCCACGGGACTGGGTGCGGTCTCCTCGCCGGGCCGGCTCGAGCTCGCCCGCAAGGCACCGCCGGTGATCCTGGATGCGGCCCACAACCCGCACGGTCTGCTGGCCTCGGCGACCGCGGTGCGCGAGGCCTTCACGTTCACCAAGCTCAACCTGGTGGTGGGCGTGCTGCGAGACAAGGACGCTGCGGAGATGATGCGCGTGCTCGTGGACGAGTACCACGAGTTCGAGCTCGAACTGTGGTGCACCCGCTCCCAGTCCCCGCGCGCTGTGGCACCCGAGGAACTCGCGGAGATCGCCGAGGACATGGGCTTCGACGAGGACGCCGTGCACGTGAGCGAGCGACTGGACGACGCGTGCGCCGCGGCCATCCAGGACGCCGCGGCCCGCGAGCAGTTCGACGGCGCGGTGCTCGTCACCGGGTCCATCACCGTGGTGGGTGAGGCCCGTGTGCTGCTCGGACTCTGAGCCCGCCGCCCCGACCATGGAAGGAGCCCGATGGCCCGCATGACCAAGGCCCAGCGCGAATGGCGCCCTGGCCAACCCAAGAAGCCACGCTCGATCAAGACGATGTTCGCCTCGAGCGTGCTCTCCATCGAGGCGTTCATCGTGTTCTTCGCCGCCCTCGCGGCGTTCGGACTCACGGCGCGGGACTGGAGCACGGCCGGGAAACTGTGGCTCATGGGCGGATCGGTGGTGCTCGCCCTGGTGTTCCTGCTGGCGTGCGGCCTCCTGCGCAAGCCGTGGGGGTACACCCTCGGGTGGGTGCTGCAGGTCGTGCTCATCGCCACGGGAGTGCTCGTGCCCTCAATGTTCGTGATCGGCGTGTTGTGCGCCCTGGCCTGGTGGTACGCCGTGGTCAAGGGTGGCGCGATGGATCGTGAGAACGTGCGGCGCGCGGAGGAACAACGCCGCTGGGAGGCCGAGAACCCCCTGACGTGATCACCGTCTCCCGGCCGCGGTCCCCGGGCGTTGCCGCGCGGGGACCGCAGGCCGTTAGGCTCGGAACGGAACCTGATCGACCGAGGACTCCGCGTGGGTCCACAGCAAGGAGAAGCACATGACGCAACGCACCCTCGTCCTCGTGAAGCCGGACGGCGTCCAGCGCGGCCTGACCGGGCAGATCCTGGCCCGCATCGAGGCCAAGGGCTATACGCTCGCGCAACTCGAGCTCGTGACGGCGACCCGCGAGATTCTCGAGCGGCACTACGAGGAGCACCAGGGCAAGCCGTTCTTCGAGCCGCTCGTGGAGTTCATGCTCTCCGGGCCCGTCGTGGCCGCCGTGGTCGAGGGGGACCGGGTCATCGAGGGCTTCCGCAGCCTCGCCGGTGCCACCGAGCCCACCACGGCCGCCCCCGGTACCATTCGCGGCGATTTGGGTCGGGACTGGGGCGAGAAGGTGCAGAAGAACCTCGTGCACGGCTCCGATTCGCCCGAGTCTGCCGAGCGGGAGATCGGCATCTGGTTCAGCTGAGCTGAACGCGGGATCCATGACCGACTACGACCCGCGGATCGTCGACCTGTACGACGGGGACAACCCCGACGGGCCGGACCAGGCCTTTCGTGACCGCGGCATCCTGACCGATCAGTTACGGCGCGCCGGGTTCGAGGTCGACGCGGTTCGGGGCGACTGGCAGCGGACGCCATTCGACGGCACGCACCCCATCATGGTGTTCGAGGCGCACGCCGTCTGAGCGCGGCGTCGGTGAACGGCTCAGGCGAAGATCGCGGTCGAGAAGCGCACCGCGATGATCCCGAAGACGATCACGAGCACCCCGATGCCCAGGAGCCACGCCCACGCGGCGGAACCGGCGGCGGTGCCACGCGAGGAACCGATCAGGCCGGCGCGGCGCATCCGCGCCGTCGTATGCGCGAGCAACAGGGTCTGGGCGCACCACACGATCATGCAGTACAGGCACAGGGCGTTGATGTTGAAAGTGGTCTGCCACCACAGCCACAGGGTGAACACCGAGCCGGCGGCGATCCCCAGCCACAGCAACCACCAAAACCAGCTGGCGTAGCGTGCGCCGGCGAGCACGCCCACGGCCACGGCGATCACCACGGCGTACGCCACGATCCCGATGAACGGGTTGGGGAAGCCGAAGAGCTCCGCCTGCGGGGTGCGCATGACCGTGCCGCACGAGAGCCACGCGTTGATGTCGCAGCTCGTGCGGTGTCCCGCGTCCTTGTAGATCGCGAGCCGTTCCGCCACGAGCACGGCCGATGCGGCGAAACCCACGATCGAGAAGATCACCGCGAGCACGGCCCACGAGCGGTCCGAACGGGTGGCGGGGGCCGGAGTCGTCTCGCGTGCCCGGTCGGTCAGGGGAGTGGTCGCGGAAGTTGGGCTCACGCGCTCGATCGTAGACCACGCGCATGACGACCCGCCGGGCGCGGGCCGCCCGTGGCGGCGGGTGACGCCGGCACACACCCCGTACACGCGCTGTGGTCCGGCCGGTGGAATGTGGTCCGGACCACCCGGAATGCGCCCCGGCCCGGGGTGACTGTGAGATACTGCCAATGGTCGGGCCTCAGCCGCACGTGAGGAACCGGCCCGGCAGGAACACCGATCTCCCTCGGTACGGACCCGCGCTCTCACAGGATCGAGCGCGTCCGGAGCGGGGCAAGTTCGCGGTCCCCACGGACCCAGCGACTCGGGCATCCGCCGGCTCGCGGACAGTGCGCGTGACATACGCCGCGCCCGCGAGTACGACTTTGACTTCCGGCGGCCGCGTGGCAAACACCGGCTCGACCGACCGAGCACACCTCGGGCCCGGGTGCGGGCGGTGTCCCGAGCAGGAGCACAACTTCACATGGAACCTGAGAAGGACAACGCGGAACAGTCACCCCTCGAGACTGCCGCCACCACCCCCGTCGAGGACAGCACCACTACCGATCCCGCCGTCACGCCTGATGCACCGGCCGACGACGCCGCCGTTCCCCATTCCGAGCCCGACGCCGCCGTGCCCGCCGACACCGCTACCGGGCAACCCGCGACGACCGACGCGCCCGCCGAGGATCCGGGGACGTCCGATTCCGCGGCCACCGCTTCCGACGATGCTGGCGTTGCGGATACCCCCGCGCGCGAGATCCCAGTGGCCGAGATCCCCGAGGCCGAGCAGCCTGCGGAGAGTATCGAGGACGAGATCGCGCTCGATGTCGAGGACGCAGCCGGTGACGCCGCTGAGAGCGCCCGCGAGACGGATGAGCAGGCTGCTCTGCGCGCCGACGGGCCCGAGCAGACGACGCAGGCCGGCGAAGGAACCGGCTCGGCCGAGGCGAGCGACGAGCAGACCGACACCTCGGAACAGACGGACGCGCAGACTGTACAGGTCGAGGAGTCCGCGAACGACCAGCCCAGCACCCAGGAGAACTTCGGGGCCTTCGGTCCCGGTGCCTCCCTCATGTTCCATGCCCCGGACCCGGACGAGATCCGCCGTGCCGCCGAGGAGCAGGCTGCCCGACTGCGCGAGGCTGCCAAGGAACGCGACGCCCAGCGCGAGGCCGAGCGGGCCGCGCGCAATGACGTGGACAGCGAGGACGACAAGTCCGGCGAGGTCACGAGCAAGCGGCGTCGCCGGCGGCGTCGCGGTGACGAGGACATGGAACTCGTGGACGAGTCCGACGGCTCGGTGACCCGGGTCCGCGCCCCGCGCGGTGCCGGTGAGGGCACGGGCAGCGACGAGGTGACCGGGGTCAAGGGCTCCACGCGGCTCGAGGCCAAGCGTCAGCGTCGTCGTGAGTCCCGGCAGTTCGGCCGCCGCCGCCACGTGATCACCGAGGCCGAGTTCCTGGCCCGGCGCGAATCCGTGGAGCGCAAGATGCTCGTGCGACAGAAGGACGACCGGATCCAGATCGGTGTGCTCGAGGACGGGATCCTTGCCGAGCACTTCGTCTCGCACACCCAGCAGGACTCGCTGATCGGCAACGTGTACGTGGGCAAGGTGCAGAACGTGCTGCCGTCCATGGAGGCCGCCTTCGTGGACATCGGCCGCGGCCGCAACGCCGTGCTCTACGCCGGTGAGGTGGACTGGGACGCCGCCGAGCTGGGCAGCAAGCCCCGCAAGATCGAGAACGCCCTGAAGTCCGGGGACACCGTGCTCGTGCAGGTCACCAAGGACCCCGTGGGGCACAAAGGTGCTCGGCTCACGAGCCAGGTGTCCCTGCCCGGTCGCTACCTCGTCTACGTCCCGGGCGGTTCCATGACGGGGATCTCCCGCAAGCTCCCGGACGTGGAGCGCCAGCGGCTGAAGAAGATCCTCAAGGACCGGTTGCCGGAGGGCGCGGGCGTGATCGTGCGCACTGCGGCGGAGGGTGCCTCCGAGACCGAGCTGACCAACGACATCAACCGGCTGCGCTCGCAGTGGGAGCAGATCCAGGACAAGGCCAAGTCCACCAAGACGCTGGCCCCGGAGATGCTGTACGCGGAACCGGACCTGACCATCAAGACCGTGCGGGACGTCTTCAACGAGGATTTCACCGCCATGGTGGTCCAGGGCGAGCAGGCGTGGGACAACATCGAGGCTTACGTGACCTACGTGGCGCCCGACCTGCTGGACCGCCTCGAGCGCTGGACCGGCGATGACGACCTCTTCGAGCACATGCGCGTGGAGGAGCAGATCCAGAAGGCCCTCGAGCGCAAGGTCTTCCTGCCCTCCGGCGGATCGCTCGTGATCGACCGCACCGAGGCCATGACCGTGGTGGACGTCAACACCGGCAAGTTCACGGGCTCCGGGGGCAACCTCGAGGAGACCGTGACCAAGAACAACCTCGAAGCCGCCGAGGAGATCGTGCGGCAACTGCGGTTGCGGGATATCGGCGGGATCATCGTGGTGGACTTCATCGACATGGTTCTGGAGTCCAACCGCGATCTCGTACTGCGCCGGCTCGTGGAGTGCCTGGGCCGGGACCGCACGAAGCACCAGGTGGCCGAGGTGACCTCCCTGGGTCTCGTGCAGATGACGCGCAAGCGCATGGGTACGGGGTTGCTCGAGGTCTTCTCCGAGCCGTGCGAGGAATGCGCGGGCCGCGGCGTCGTGGTCCACGACCACCCCTTGAAGGGCCGCTCCGGCGCGGCTCCCTCCGACCAGCGCGGCACTCGACACGAGCGTAAGCGTTCGCGCAACAAGCAGCACAACGGTGCGCAGGACAAGCCCAGGAACGGCAACCAGCACCACGGTTCGGACGAGCCGGACCAGGCGCGCGTGGAGGCCACCCGCACGGCGTTGGCGAACATCGCCGCGGCCTCCTCCCACGACGAGTCCGACGACGCCGCACGGAATGCTTCCCAGGGCACCGCACCGCAGTCCGGGGGCGGGCAGGCCGAGGACACCGGTTCCCAGGAGCAGCAGACCTCCCGCGGTCAGCAGGGCGGGGAGCACGCGTCCGAGAACTCCCACGGGGAGTCCGAGGGCGGGCGCCGTCGCCGCAAGCGCCGCGGCAAGCGCAGCCGCGGTCGCGGTCAGCAGGGCGAGGACAACGCCGTGCAGAACGACGGTTCCGGCCGGGACGGTTCCGGGAACGACTCGCGCGGGGATTCCCGGTCCGAGGACCGTTCCGGTGGGGACTCGTCCGCGAGCCTCACGATTCACGGCGAGGTCATCGAACTGCCCCACGGGCAGTCTGAGCAGCGGGGGAGCGAGGGCACCCAGGAGGCCCTGTCCCTGGATTCGCTGAGCGCCGCGTTCACGGATGCGGGCGAGGACGAAACCTCGACCGAGGGTGCCGTTCAGGATGCGGACGCCGCGTCCCAGCCGCGGGAGGCGGTGTCGAAGCGGTCGGCCGCCGGACACGCGCCGTCGAACTCCGGGACTGCGCAATCCAGTGCAGGGCAGACGAGTGCCGCGCAGCAGCAGACTTCCGGGGCAGCGTCGTCCGCTGGCGGGAACCGGCCGGCGGAGGCGCCGGCGGCTCCGGCCCGACGGCGTCGTGGGTCGCGGCGTGCCGTGGCGCCGGCGGCCGCGCCCGGAACCGCGAGCGTGGAGACCCACGAGTACACGCAGGAACGGCAGGTCAGCCGTTTCACCGCGGAGGCCGGGGCCGTGGCCCCCGCGGCGTCCGGTGACCAGCCCACCATCGTGGGTGTGGGCATCAAGGCTCAGGACATCACGATGACCGGCAAGCAGGACTGAGTGACCGGCGGCTGGATCCGTCGCCACGCGAGCACCGCAGGGGCACCCGGGATTCCGGGTGCCCCTGTGGCATGATCGGGGACACACACACGGGGTGCTGCGCACTGCGGCTGAGAACACACCCGTCGAACCTGATCTAGCTCGTACTAGCGAAGGGATTGTCGTGGACACCACGCCTTCTACCGCCATACCCCGCGTCCTCTCGATTGCCGGAACCGATCCCACGGGCGGGGCGGGTCACGCCGCGGACCTGAAATCCATCGCCGCACTGGGCGGGTACGGGCTGAGTGTGATCACCGCAGTGGTCGCCCAGAACACCCGGGGCGTCGTGAGCGTACACACCCCACCCGTCCAGGTCCTGCGGGACCAGCTGGATGCGGTCGCCGGGGACGTCACCCTGGATGCGATCAAGGTGGGGATGCTCGGCTCCGTGGAGGTCATCGACACGGTCCGGGACTGGCTCATGGTGGGGCGCGCACCCGTGGTCGTGATCGACCCCGTCATGGTCGCCACGGCCGGTGGGCGATTGCTGCGTCCGGACGCCGAACGGGCCCTGCGGGAGCTGCTGCCCCACGCGAATCTGATCACCCCCAACCTCCCGGAACTCGCGGTGCTGGCCGAGCGCCCCGTGGCCGCGACCTGGGACGAGGCGCTCGAGCAGGGACGCGCGGTCGCGGCGGCGTTCCATACCCGGGTCCTCGTGAAGGGTGGCCACTTGGCCGGGGACACGACCCCGGACGCCCTGTTGCTCCCCGGTCAGGACGAACCCGCCGCGTTGTTCGAGGGTCGCAGGGTGCACACGCGTAACACCCACGGCACCGGGTGCTCGCTGTCCTCCGCGGTGGCCACGGTCGTGGCGCGGACCGGGGACTGGTCCGAGGCGATCCGCACGGCCCGCACATGGTTGCGCGGTGCACTGCGCGGCGCGGACGAGTTGCACGTGGGTCACGGCAACGGTCCCGTGCACCACATGCACCACGTCCAGCACCTCGTCACGGATCCGGCGTTCGTGATGACGGCCGCCGCGGAATCCGAGGGCCCCCGGTTCACCGATGAACTGTGGGAGGAGAGCGCCCCGGTGCGTGAACGCATTGCCGCCCTGGCGTTCATCCGGGGCCTCGGGGACGGCACCCTGGACCCGGGCGAGTTCGAGCTGTACCTGGACCAGGACATGCAATATCTGCAGTACTACTCCCGGGCGCTGGCCCTGCTCGCGGCCTCCGCCCCGGACGAGCGTTCGCGCGAACACTTCGCCGCGGCGTCGGCCTCCGTGGTCTCGGTCGAGTCCGCGCTGCATCGCGCCCGGCTCGGGGACCGGGAGCCCATGCCGCCGAGTGACGTCACGAGCAGTTACGCGGACTTCCTGCTGGCGCGCACGGGTCAGGACGGCTTCGCGGTGGGCTCCGCCGCGATCCTGCCGTGCTACTGGCTCTACGCCCACGTGGGTGCGGAGCTCACCCGTCGTGCCCGCGTCGCGGGACCGCAGCACCCGTTCGCCGACTGGCTCAGCACGTACGACGATCCGGACTTCCAGACCGCGACCGAGTCGGTGCGCGAGATCGTGGACCGGGAGGCCGCCCACGCGGACCCGGTCACCAGGGAGCACATGCGCCGCGCGTTCCACCGGGCGTGCGCGCTCGAGCTGGCCTTCTTCGCGCAGACGACCCCGGCGACGTCGCCGGAGGGCGAGCGGCGCGCCGCGGCGCAACTGGCATGACTTCGGGTGATCGGGTAGGCTGGGGTGTCGGTGCCGAGCGCCGGTGTGTGTCATATCCAGTTCACGCACCAGGTTGCGGCACACTCGGGCGAACATCCTGAATCGATGCGATAGCCACGCGGAGAATGCGGTCGGTCATGGATCACCGCGGCGTGATGTCTCGACATTCGCAGTCCTCCAGGAGTACGCCCGACCCACACACGTAGTCCATAGATGTCGAGAGAAGTGAGTTCCCAAGTGGTGTACGCGATTGTCCGCGCAGGCGGCCGCCAGGAGAAGGTTTCCATCGGAGACCTCGTGACCCTTGACCGCGTCGCCGGCGAGGCAGGCAGCACCGTAGAGCTTCCTGCGCTGCTGCTGGTCGATGGGGACAAGGTCACCTCCGACTCCAAGACCCTGGCGAACGTCAAGGTCACCGCCGAGATCGTCGAGGACCTGCGCGGTCCCAAGATCTCGATCATGAAGTACAAGAACAAGACCGGTTACAAGAAGCGTCAGGGCTTCCGCGCCGAACTGACCACCGTCAAGGTCACCGGCATCGACGCCTGAGCATCCGGCTCCCCACATACGTTTCCAACGAAGGTAGGCACACACCATGGCACACAAGAAGGGTGCGAGCTCCACTCGCAACGGCCGTGACTCCAACGCCCAGTACTTGGGTGTGAAGCGCTTCGGCGGCCAGTCCGTTAACGCCGGCGAGATCATCGTCCGCCAGCGCGGCACGCACTTCCACCCGGGCGTGAACGTGGGCCGCGGCAAGGACGACACCTTGTTCGCCCTGGCCGCTGGCGCCGTCGAATTCGGCACCCGCCGCGGTCGCCGCGTGGTCAACATTCAGACCGCCGAGTAATTCTCATTCGGACCCCTGGGTCCACCCGCCGCCACGACCCCGTGGCGGCGACCACTAGAGGGTGGGCGCTTCACGCGCTCACCCTCTAGTCTTTTCAGAAGACCCCGGTCGACCCGCTCGCAGCAGGTGACCCCTACCACCGAGGAGCCGCGTGGCCAGTTTTGTAGATCGAGTGATCGTGCACGCCACGGGCGGTAACGGCGGCCACGGCTGCGTGTCCGTCAAGCGCGAGAAGTTCAAGCCCCTGGGCGGCCCGGACGGCGGCAACGGCGGCGACGGCGGTTCGGTGATCCTGCGTGTGGACGGTCAGTCCACCACGCTGTTGGGTTTCCACCACGCACCCCACCAGAAGGCCCCCAACGGTGAGCCCGGCAAGGGGGACATGCGCCACGGTTTCAAGGGCCAGGACCTCGTGCTGTCCGTCCCGGACGGCACCGTGGTCAAGGACCGGCAGGGCAACGTGCTCGCGGACCTGCTCGGTGAGGGCAGTGAGTTCGTGCTGGCCGGTGGCGGCCAGGGCGGACTGGGCAATGCCGCACTGGCCTCGCCTAAGCGCAAGGCTCCGGGCTTCGCTCTGCTCGGTGTGCCCGGTGAGGAACACCAGGTCGAGCTCGAACTGAAGTCCATCGCGGACATCGCCCTGGTGGGCTTCCCCTCCGCGGGCAAGTCGAGCCTGATCGCGGCCATGAGTGCCGCGCGCCCCAAGATCGCGGACTACCCGTTCACCACCCTGGTGCCCAACCTGGGTGTGGTCCAGGCGGGTGACACCCGCTTCACCGTGGCGGACGTGCCGGGGTTGATCCCGGGTGCTTCGGAGGGCAAGGGGTTGGGACTCGAGTTCCTGCGGCACGTGGAGCGCTGCGCCGCACTCGTGCACGTGATCGACTGCGCCACGCTCGAACCCGGACGGGATCCGCTGAGCGACCTGGACGCCCTCGAACAGGAACTGTCCCACTACGCCGAGGCCATCCGCGACGACGACCCCACCACCATCCCGCTGACCGAGCGCCCCCGACTCGTGGCCCTGAACAAGGTGGACGTGCCCGAGGCGCGGGAACTGGCCGAGTTCATCCGCCCCGAACTCGAGGAACGCGGTTACCCGGTCTTCGAGATCTCAACGGCCTCGCACGCCGGACTGCGGGAACTGGGCTTCGCGATGGCCGAGCTCGTCTCCCGTGCCCGCGAGCAGGAGGAACAGCGGGAGGAGCAGCGCCGCGCGGAGACCGTGCTGCGCCCGGAACCCGTGCGGCGTCGTCGAGGGAAGGACCGCAAGGAGTTCGAGATCACCCGCGAGGACCGGGCGGGGGAGCCGCTGTACCACGTGCGCGGCGTGAAGCCCGAACGGTGGGTGCAGCAGACCGATTTCAACAACGACGAAGCCGTGGGATACCTCGCGGACCGCTTCGCGAAACTCGGGATCGAGGACGAACTGTTCCGCATCGGCGCCCGCCCGGGCAACGCGGTGCTGATCGGCCCCGAGGACAACGGTGTGGTCTTCGACTGGGAGCCCACCATGGTGGGCGGCGCCGAACTGCTCGGCGGCCCGCGCGGTTCCGACCTGCGCCTCGAGGACACGTCCCGGCCCACGCGCCGCGAGAAGCGGGAACAGTTTTACGACCGCATGGACGCCAAGGCCGAGGCCCGCGCGGAGCTCGAGGAGCAGCGCCGCGCCGGGATCTGGACCGAGTCCGTGGACGACGCGCGAGATCGACGCCGTACTTCCGAGCCGAAGGAGACGCACGACAGTGAGTGACACGCCCCACGTGGAGAAGACCCCCACCGAGACGATCGACGTCCCGGCCATGGAGCAGCAAGCGGCCAAGTCCGCGATCCAGCTGAGCACCGAGAGCCGGGGGAAGAACCGCCGCTCTCCCATCACCCGCCGCGCGGACCTGCCCATGGCCCGGCGCGTGGTGGTCAAGGTGGGGTCCTCGTCCCTGACCTCGATCGAGAACTCGATCGACGAGAACGCGCTGCGCAGCATCGTGGACGCGCTCGGCCGGGTCAAGGCGCAGGGCGTGGAGGTCGTGTTCGTCTCCTCGGGTGCGATCACCGCGGGGCTGCAGCCGCTCGGACTGTCCCGCCGGCCCAAGGACCTCGCCACCAAACAGGCCGCGGCCTCCGTGGGACAGGGTCTGTTGATCTCGCGCTACACCGACTACTTCACGCGCTACGACGTCACGGTGGGTCAGGTGCTGCTCACGGCCGAGGACCTCATGCGCCACTCGCAGTACAAGAACGCGCATCGCCAGATCGAACGGTTGCTGGACCTGGGGATCCTGCCGATCGTCAACGAGAACGACGCCGTGGCTACCCACGAGATCAAGTTCGGCGACAACGACCGCATCGCTGCGCTCGTGGCGCACCTGATCAAGGCGGACGCGCTGTTGCTGCTCTCGGACGTGGACGCGCTCTACACCCGGCCCCCCAAGGACGGTGGGGAGCGCATCCCCACCGTCGAGGATCCCATCACGGATCTCGAAGGCGTGGAGATCGGCACGATCGGCCGCGCGGGCGTGGGCTCGGGCGGGATGGTGACCAAGGTGCAGGCGGCGCGCATCGCGGCGTCGTCTGGCATCCCCGCGCTCGTGACCTCCGCCGCGAACATCGAGAGTGCGCTGGCCGGCGACGACGTGGGCACGTGGTTCGCCACGACCGGCGGGCGGCGCAACGTGCGGTTGCTGTGGCTCGCGCACCTCGCGGACATCAAGGGCACCCTGACCCTGGACGACGGCGCGGTGGAGGCCATTCGCGGTCGTCGCTCGCTGCTCGCGGCCGGTGTCACCGAGGTGTCCGGGAAGTTCACTGCGGGCGATCCCGTGGCCATGGTGGATTCCCACGGAAAGGAAGTGGCCCACGGGCTGATCAACTACGCCTCGAACGAGGTCCCCGGGATGCTCGGCAAACGCACGCACGAACTGGGGGAGGAGTTCGGTGAGGACTACGCCCGCGAGCTCGTGCACGTGGACAACCTCGTGACCATGCGGCCCCGTTCGGCGAAGACCAAGCTGAAACGAACCGTCTGACCACACGTCCAACCCCTAACCTGAACCGTGGGCGCCGCGCGCCCGCACCACGATCCGCAGGAGGAACAGTGGCCGAGAACACGTCCGTACTGACCGCGCAGGAGACCTTCGGGGACGATCCCGTGGCCGGGGTCGGCCTGATGGCCGACGACGCCCGGGTGGCCGCCCGCACGCTCGCCCGCGCCCCGCGCGCGTGGAAGGACCGCGCGCTGAACATCATGGCCGATCGGATCGAGGCCCGCGCCGACACCGTTCTCGAGGCCAATTCGCGAGACCTGGAACGCGGGCGCGAGTCAGGGATCTCCACCGCGCTGCTGGACCGGCTCAAGCTGGACCGTACCCGCATCACGGGTCTTGCGGACGCGCTGCGGGAACTCGCGGCCCTGCCCGATCCCGTGGGCTCCGTGGTGCGCGGGCAGACGCTCGCGAACGGGCTGCGCATGCGCCAGGTGCGCGTGCCCATGGGAGTGGTGGGCGTGATCTACGAGGCCCGCCCGAACGTGACCGTGGACATCGCCGGGATCGCCGTGAAGTCCGGTAACGCGGTGCTGCTGCGCGGTGGTTCGGCGGCCTTCGACTCCAACCGGGCGCTCGTGGGCATCCTTCGGGACGCCCTCGCGGACGCCAAGCTGCCCGTGGACTGCGTGCAGACCGTGGACGACTACGGTCGCGACGGCGCCAACGCCCTCATGGGTGCGCGCGGGAAGGTGGACGTGCTCATCCCGCGCGGCGGCCGTGGACTCATCCAGTCCGTGGTGACCAACGCGACCGTCCCGGTCATCGAGACGGGCGAGGGCAACGTGCACGTGTTCATCGACGAGTCCGCGCCCGCGCAGATGGCCGCCAAGCTCACCGTGAACTCCAAGACGCACCGCACCTCCACGTGCAACTCCGCCGAGACCCTGCTGCTGCACAGCGGGGCGCGGGAGACATCCCGCGAGGTGCTCGCCGCACTCGACAAGGCCGGTGTGACCCTGCACGTGGACGACCGCGCCGCAGCACTGCTGCCCCCGGGATCTGACCATCTGCAGGCCACGGACGAGGACTGGGCCACCGAGTACCTGGACATGGACATGGCCGTGAAGGTCGTGGACGGCATCGACGAGGCGATCGAGCACATCCGCACGTACTCCACGGGCCACACCGAGGCGATCGTGACCAACGACCTGGCTAACGCGGAACGTTTCACCGCGGAGATCGACTCCGCGGCGGTCATGGTCAACGCGTCCACCCGCTTCACGGACGGCGGCCAGTTGGGGCTGGGTGCGGAGATCGGGATCTCCACGCAGAAGATGCACGCGCGCGGTCCCATGGGGCTGGAGGAGCTGACCACCACCAAGTGGGTCGTCCAGGGTGACGGCCACGTGCGTCCGTGAGACGTACCATGGAACGGACGTCACCCGGGACGTTCGTCGCATTCACCGACCGGCGCCGCCGGCCATAGAAGGGAACCGCATGAGCTCGCTGTACCTGTTGTCCAACGTCACCGTCCTGGCGGCCGAGGAGGGGCACTCCATCAACGAAGAGCTGCACGCCATGGCGCCGGTCTTCGGCATCGTCGCGTTCATCCTGTTCCTGATCATGCTCTTCATCTCCATGTCCTTCGTGTCCCGTGGCAAGGCCCCGGCCGTCGGTGAGTACGAGGACCCCGCGCAGCTGCCCGCGGAAGAGCAGGCCATGCTCGACCGGGTGCACGCCGCCCCGCGCCATTGACCGACAGATCGGCACGAGTGAATCCCCTCAGCGCGTCAGTGACCGCGGCCGAGACGGAACTGGACATCCCCCCGCGCAGGCCGGGTGTGACCCGGCTGGGAGTCATGGGCGGGACCTTCGATCCCATCCACCACGGGCACCTCGTGGCGGCGTCGGAGGTCGCCGCAGTCTTCGACCTGGACGAGGTCGTCTTCGTCCCCACGGGTGAACCGTGGCAGAAGGCCGGGCAGGACGTCTCCGACGCCGAGCACCGCTACCTCATGACCGTGGTGGCCACGGCGTCCAATCCGCGGTTCACGGTGTCCCGCGTGGACATCGACCGTTCCGGACCCACGTACACGATCGACACCCTGCGGGACCTGCGCACCCTGCGTCCCCACGCCGAGCTGTTCTTCATCACCGGCGCGGACGCCATGGCGGAGATCCTCACGTGGAAGGGCACCGATGAGCTGTGGTCCTTGGCCACGTTCGTGGGTGTGACCCGCCCGGGCCACGTGCTCTCCGCGCCCGTGGGCTCGGAGAGCGCGTCGCTGCTCAACGTCCCCGCGATGACCATCTCCTCCACGGACTGCCGCGCCCGCGTGGCGGCGGGCAAGCCCGTGTGGTACCTGGTCCCGGACGGGGTCGTGCAGTACATCAACAAGTACGGCCTCTACCGCGGTTCCACCGATCCCGATGTGGACCCGGAGACCGCATCCGGCACCCCAGCGGCACAGGATGCCGGCACCCCCTCATCCGCCCCCACGGATTCGCCCGGGGTCCCCGCCCCGGGTCACAGGAGCACCGCGTGAGCACACCCCCCGAAAAGAACCGAGCCGCGAACCCCCAGGAATGCCCGTGGGCCGCCCACCCGGCCACGGGACAGCAGGAGTGGGTGGCCCCGCCGGCTCCCGTGATCGAGTTGGACACCCCCCAGCACACGGGTACCGTCAAGCCCTTGGGGCCCCGGCGACTCGCGCGGCTGCAGCGTGAGATGGTCGAGCACGCCCGGCAGATCCAGGAATCGGAGCGCACGGGCGGGGGAGAGGTCGACGACGCCCTGCTCGCCACCCAGCGTCGTCTCGCGGATCTCGCGATGCGCGCCGCGGCGGCTAATGAACAGGACCGGCAGGCCGCCGAGCGGGCCACCGCTGAAGAGCCCACCGCTTTGGGGAACGGACCCGCAG
>NZ_DDIY01000013.1:68468-84744 GCF_002338785.1 Kocuria sp. UBA1838
CCGTGTCGTCGGGTCACGCTCCCGCCGCACCCGGGATCGGCCAGGCGCCGGTCACCCCGCCGCAGCCCGTGCACGACGAGCCGGAGCCGGAGTACTTCACCATCACCTTCCCGCCGGCCCTGATGACCCAGGCGACGGGGGTGAGCCTGGGGAAGAGTCTCGCGGACCCCGCGTCCCTCCCGGCCTCACCCGTGCGCTACGGACCGGTCACCGAGACCTCCCGGATCCCCGTGATCCAGGCCCCGCACCGGGACCACACACCCGAGGGGACGCACGAGGCCGCAGCGGGAGCGGCGTCGTCGACCCCCGAAACGCGGTCCGAGACCGTGGCTCCTCCCGCCGAGCCGGTGCGCGCGGTGGACGCCGAGGGACTGACCCTGCTGGAACCCGGGGCGTATTCCCGCGGGACGTCCACGACCCGAGTGGTGCTCGCGCTACTCGTGGCCGTGATCGTGGCGCTCGTGGTGGCCCTCGTGATCTTCGTTCTGTGAAACCGACCCATGCGAAAGGACAGCACACTTCAGTGACTGCAACCACCGAATCCATCGACCTCGTGCGCAGCGCCGCGCGCGCCGCGGACCAGAAGAAGGCCGAGAACGTCGTCGCGTTCGACGTCAGCGAGAGCCTCGCCATCACGGACGTCTTCATGGTGACCTCCGCGTCCAACGAACGTCTGGTCTCCGCCGTGGTGGACGCCGTGGAGGAAGCGCTCATCGAGCAGCACGACCGCCGGCCCCTGCGCCGTGAGGGCAAGGGGGAGGGCCGCTGGGTGCTCCTGGACTACGGGGACGCCGTGATCCACGTGCTCCACGACGAGGACCGTGCCTTCTACGCCCTCGAACGGCTGTGGGGCGACTGCCCGGCGATCGACGTCCAGTTGCCATCGGCTGGCTCCGCGGACATCGACGACGACGCCGCTCCCCGCGCGGTCTGAGCTCGCGCCGCCGGGCAATTTGCGCGAGTTCGCGCAAATTGTCTAGGATGGTCGAGTCGTTCCGGGGAACTGGAAACGCGACGGTCCCACGAAGTTGTTCGGGAGTGAATCCCGGGTGAACGTGGCAGGCCGAAGCGTGGTAGGGTTTCGGAGTCGTACGGGGCTATGGCGCAGCTGGTAGCGCACCTGCATGGCATGCAGGGGGTCAGGGGTTCGAGTCCCCTTAGCTCCACCGAATGGCCTGTCGCACGGGCGGAGAAACCCGGATCCTCGAAAGAGGGTCCGGGTTTTTCGCTGTCCGGGTGGGTTTGTTGTGCCGGGTGTGGTTGTCGGTCGAGGGTCCAGGAGGGGCCTCCGCGTCCGTGGCGTGGACGCCCCACACGCCGGATACACATATGTGCCGAAAAGACATGGTTCCGGGTCCTGGGCGTGCGTATCGCACCACAGATGTATTCCGTGGCCTTTCTCACGCTCTACACGGGGAAATTGTGTCCGGGCGGTCGTCACATCATGGGCAAGAAGATATGCCCCTCTCTACGCTGGGGGTGGCCCATCGTCGGGTCCCCGGAATGCGACACGAGAACACCATGTCAACGGATTTCCCCGCCCTTCCCACCTTTCACGGTTCCCTTCCGATGATCGATTCCGAGGACGTCGCTCTACTGCTGGTGGACCACCAGAGCGGCCTGTTCCAGGTCGTCGGGGTTTGAGCGTCCCGGACCTGCGTTGTAATGCGACCGTCCTGGCCAAGGTGGCCGGTAGAACGGGGATGCCCGTGGTCGCCACCGCCTCCGTCCCGGAGGGCCCCAACGGCCCGCTCATCCCGGAGATCCAGAAACATGCCCCGCAGACCGTGTACGTGCCCCGCAAGGGTGAGGTCAACGCATGGGACTGCGTGGACTTCGTGGAGGCGGTCAAGACCACGGGGAAGAAGCAGTTCATCATCGCGGGCACGCTGACCACCGTGTGTATGGCGTTCCCCGCACTCTCGGCGGTGGCCGAGGGTTACCAGCTGCCCGCGGAGTCCCACCAGAAGGCCCAGGAGGTCGAGCGCACGGGTGAGCCATTGGATTCTGAGCGCGACTGAGCGAACGCGCCTCGTGGCGCATCGGCCTGTTTCACGGGCCGCGGCGTGATGGGAGCGAGGGTGGGTGGGGTCCACCGTGGACCCCACCCACCCTCCCCGTCTATTCGTGGGTGCTCACCCGGAGCAGGTGGAACACCGTGTCCTGGGTGGCCAGGTTGAAGTTGTCGTCCGCCGCGAGCACGAGGGATGTGTCACCGTCCGCGAAATCCGGACCGAAACTCACGGCCTCCACGTTCCCGGGGGACATCCCCGATACGACCAGGTCGATGACCAGTTCCTTCTTCATCGGGATTTCCGTACCCGTGAGGGCCGCCGAACGGGACACATCGGTGGCGCCCTTGGTGCTGGCCCGGTAGACCTGGATCTGGTTCTCACCCTCGACGTACTGACGCTCGATCACCAGATAATCGGTCTTGCTCAATTGCAGCATCTCGGAAGCGCCGCGGTCGCCGCCACTCGAACCCCGCGGGACGGACACCGGCTCGGTCTTGTAGACGTACTGGGCCAGGTTGTGACCGGTCCGCCGGTCGAGCTGGGCCAGGCGCAGCGGGCTCCCGGTCTCGGGTGAGGCGACCGGGCCGTCCTGGACCAGGGTTGCCTCGTTCATCACGGAGAACGTGGTGCCGCACGGCCCCAGGGTCAGATTCTCCAGCGCGAGGTTGTTGCGAACGCCCCGGATCTGATTGCCGCTCTGGTCCAACGCTGGGAGGTACTGCCGAGGCACGTCGAACGCGCGAACGAACGCCCCTGTGTCGGTCATCTCCCGAATGGCCGGGGCGAGTCCCTTGGTCACGTCTCCCTCGTCCGTCCAGAGAGCCGTGTGCGAGGTGCGGTCCCATCGGATGGACTCCGGATCCACGGAGTTCTCCGGGTACGGGGAGCCATCTGCGTGCTGGAGCACCGTGGTGTCCGTGACGGAGTACCCCGGTGCATCGAAGCCATCATCGTCGAAGGGTAGGTCCAGGGTGTAGAACCTGGCGGGTGCTTTCTGGGAACGGTCGTCGCTGAGGGCCAGATAGGAACCGTCCTCGGAGCGATAGTCCACCCCGGAGATCCCGCCGAAAGGCACGCCGTTCACGCTGCGCAACTCGTCCGGCAAGACCATGCTGTCCACGTAGCTCACCTCGAAGGCGTGCCCCTTGTGATGCCCTCGCCCCGGGCGGTGCTTTTTCCCGTGGCGACGGTGCCGATCGTGATGGGCCCCCTGATCTCCCCGGTGCTCGCGTACACGGTGTCCCTGCGTGTTGGCTTTACCCTCGTGCGGGTGGGTGCCCGGTGCGGGAGAGCGGTCATGCCCTCCCATGGGGACCTGGACGGCGGAGCCGGTGTTCACCGCCGGCGCCGCGGCCGCGGCCGGTCCCGCGGTGAATAGGCCGAACCCCACGGTGATCGCGGCCGCAGGGACGAGTGATCGGTGCATGGCGGTACTCCTCGGTCTGACCCGCGCGGGTCGGCGGCGGGTGTGCCGCAGACCCTACGAGCGTCCGGAGACCGCGAGGTGACCGACCGGTGAACGTCTCTGCGCGACGTCGGGCCCCGGTATGTCCGGGATGGCCGGGCGCCGCGCGGCACGGCCGTCGACAGCGAACGTCGATCGAACCCGTCCGGGCTGGCCAGAAACCGGGCAGGGGCAGGCCTGAGATGGACCCGGGCATGTCACGGGGCGTCGCCGGGGGTATGGGCGCGTAGCCGGAGCCGTTCGGTGACGAGGGGCAGGGACAGCCCAGAATCGTCAGGCATGTCCTTAAACTACTTAGTTCGCGTGCCGGGTGAACAGTGTTCGTTTACGCTGACCCCGTGAGTTACTGGGACCATCGCAAACCGGTGCACCGCACCCGCGCCGTGGACGCGGACGAGATCGGCCGAACCGCCGCCGCTCTGCTGGATGCGGGCGGGCTCCGGGCCCTGACGGTCCGCGCCGTGGCCGGTCGGTTGAACGTGGCGCCGGCGAGCCTGTACTCGCGCGTGTCGTCCGTGGACGACCTGTTCGACCTCGGGCTCGACCACGCGCTCGGCGCCGACCCCGCCATGCGACACGCGGTGGACACCTGCGAGCTCACGGACCTGATGCTCGCCTATCACGCGCACCTCACGCGCCACGGGTGGGCGTGCCTGGTAATCGGGATGCGTGCTCCCAGGGGACCCCACTACCTCCGCTTGTCGGAGCGGATGATCGCTCTCCTGGACGAGCTCGGTGCGCCCGATCCCCTCAGTGCTGCGTACACACTCGCCAGCTTCACGCTCGGCAGCGCTCTGACACAGCCGATGGCCCCTTCCGAGCGCGCCGCCCCGGTCGATGCGGAGATCGCGCCGCGCTATGCCCGCCTGCACGCCGAGCACCCCGTGGACACCGACGCCGTCTTCCGGTCGGGACTCACGGCCCTGACCGGAACCGCGCTGACACGGGACGACACCGACGGCGCCGGACATGGTGGCGCGCGGCAGGGGCCCCGATGACCCGGTTCATGGAGCGGTTCCAGATACCCCTCTACCTCGCAGCGCTCGCGGTGGGCGCGCTCGCCGGCTGGTGGGCCCCGGGCCTCGGTGGCCTCGCCGCCCCCGCGGTGCCCCCGGTGCTCGCGGCCCTGCTGTACGTGACGTTCCTGGGTATCCCGCTGCGCCGCGTGGGCGAAGGTCTGCGCGACCTGCGCTTCATGGCGTGCCTGGTGATCGTCAACTTCGCGGTCGTCCCGGTCATCGTGTTCGCGCTCATCCGCGCATTCTCCATCGAGGGCCCGATGCTGATCGGGGTGCTACTGGTCCTGCTCACCCCGTGCATCGACTACGTGATCGTGTTCTCGGGCCTCGCGGGCGCCGCGAACGACCGGTTGCTCGCGGCGTCCCCCGTGCTGCTCGTCCTGCAGATGCTGACCCTGCCCCTGTATTTGTGGTCGTTCCTGGCATCCGACGTCGCCGTGGCCGTGCACTGGGGGACGTTCGCCCAGGCCCTCGCGGTGGTGATCGTCATCCCTCTGGTGGCTGCGGCAGTGACCCAGTGGGCCGCAGCGCGGTCCCCGGTGGCCCGGCGGTGGGGCCGGCTCGCCGGTGGTGCCATGGTCCCGCTCATGATGCTCACCCTCGCGACCGTGGTCGCGTCCCAGATCGCCCTCGTGGGTTCACGCGCGCAAGCGCTGCTGCCGCTCGTACCCGTCTACGTGAGCTTCGCAGCGCTCATGACGGCGCTCGGCTGGGCGGCCGGTCGCCTTGCCGGCCTGCGCGTCCGCGAGCGCCGCGCGGTGCTCTTCAGCGGGGTCACGCGCAACTCCCTGGTGGTGCTGCCGCTCGCCCTCGCGGCGCCGGACGGCACGGTCCTCGCGCCGCTCGCCGTACTCACGCAGACCCTCGTGGAGCTGCTCGTCATGCTCGCACTCGTCGGCCTCGTGCCCCGTCTGGTGCGCTGAAGCGGACGACGACGCCGCGGCGCCGGGGCGTCGCGCGGACCCGGCCGAGCGACGTCGTCTCACGCCACAGGGGTATCGCGGGGTGGAAGGTCGAGAACTCCCAGCCCGCGGGGGTACGATTCCGGCCATGCCTACCAGTCCCACGAGGACGGGCGCGAGACATGCCTCGTGGCGTGTCGTTCTGGTGCTGGTCCTGCTGCTGGTGCTGGTGGCGGCCGTGGTCCTCATCAGTGTGAACCCGTTCAAGTCCGCGGAACCGCCCACGACCGACTGCACCCAGTACGGGCTGCGCGCGGACGACTCCCGAGCCTTCCCTCACACGGTGACCCTGGCCACGCAGCCGACCACCCAGGACCAGACCCAAGCCGGGGCGCTCGGCCACCTGGAGCAGACCTACACGTACCGCGGGACCACGAGTTCCTACCACGTGATCGACGGCGGGGTGGACGTCTCCAAGCCCGTGGGGCTCGTGATCGACCTGCACGGGGACGGCGGGGCGGAGTACTTCGAACCGGGTGGGCGCACCACGTGCCTGTCCGCGATCGCGGCCTCCCACAACGACCTGTTGGCCGTGCCCCTCACACCCGACTGCCAGGGCGAGTGCACGTGGTGGCAGGGGATGGGCGCCAACATGCGCTGGTTGCGCGCTTTGACCGAGAACCGGCTGCTCGCGGACCTCCCGGTGCAACGGGACCGGGTGTCGTGGTTCGGGTACTCGGGTGGCGCGGAGATGCTCAGCTACGGGGTGCTCAGCGGTGCCCGGGACCTCGTGACCGGCGGTGCGGCCATGGTGGGCGGTGGTGGCGCGCCGGACGGGCTGTCGAAGGTCCCGACCCGCCAGGAGAAGGCCGAGGTGCGCATGTGGTGGTTCACGGGTCTGCTGGACAACGGCTCAGATCCCGCGTCCGATTTCGACGCCGTCACGGCGGCCACGGAGGGTCAGCGCTTCTACGAGAAGCGCGGCTTCACGCGCACCCGCCTGGAACTGATGCCGCACCGCGACCACTTCAACATGCCGGACGCCGAGATCCTGGACGAACTGCTCGCGGCGGACGAACCCACGCCCTCCACGTGATCTACGGAACACGATTCACGGGCACACGGGGGGAAGTCCGTGGGGTGGGTCACGTTGAGTAATTCTTCAGCATGACATCCCCACCTGGGTGATGCCGGGACCGACACCGTACATTGCATCCAAGTTCATGCTTGTCGTATTCTGGCGACGTAATCTGGGCCAGCAGGGGGATATTTTCGCTGGACGCCATTGCGCATCTTCCGGATGTCACGCTGCCGTATCGGTCGGGGGACCCATCGGCATGATCCATACGTTTGCAGCACCGCGCCTCGACCGAGGACGACGTCCGCATCTCCCTGCACCACCGGTCCTTAGCAAGGGGGAGAGTACTAGCAGTGGACAGCCAAGATCTTAGGAGCGGAGTCCGAGCGCTCGCGCCGGACAGGGCCGTGTACCCGGTGGAGGAACCACCGGCACCGCGCACCCTCGTCGACATCGTCCTCGAGACGGTCGCGCAATACCCGGACGCCATCGCCTTGGAGGACGAGAACGAGAGCGTTCCCTACGGGGAACTCGAGGACCGGATCGAGACCCACGTCCAGCGGTTGTGGGACATGGGCATCGGACGCGGGGACCGTGTGGGCGTGCGTGTGCCCTCCGGCGGCGTGGACCTGTACGTTGCCATCCTGGCCACCCTGTTCGCCGGCGCGGCCTACGTGCCCGTGGACTGGGACGACCCCGATGAACGCGCGCGCACCGTGTGGGAGGAAGCCGGCGTGGCCGCCGTGTTCGGTCAGGGGCTCGAACTGACCCGCAACCCGGCCGTGACCACGGGTGAGCAGACCGCCACCCCGCGTACCCGCGACGACGCCTGGATCATCTTCACCTCCGGGTCCACCGGTAAGCCCAAGGGCGTGGCGATCTCCCACCGCTCCGCCGCGGCACTCGTGGACGCCGAGGCCCTCATGTACCTGCAGCGCCGCCCGCTCGGTCCCGGTGACCGCGTGATGGCGGGACTGTCCGTGGCTTTCGACGCGTCCTGCGAGGAGATGTGGCTCGCGTGGCGCCACGGTGCCACCCTGGTGCCCGCACCGCGCAAGATCGTGCGCTCCGGCCCGGACCTGGGCCAGTGGATCGTGGACAAGGAGATCACCGCGGTCTCCACCGTGCCCACGCTCGCATCCCTGTGGCCCAATGCCGCACTGGACCGGGTGCGCCTGCTGATCTTCGGCGGCGAGGCCTGCCCCCTGGAACTGACCAAGCACCTGGTGCGCCCGGGCCGTGAGGTGTGGAACACCTACGGACCCACCGAGGCCACCGTCATCGCCACGGGCGCCCTGCTCAACGGGGAGGCCCCAGTGCGCATCGGTCTGGCCGTGCCCGGGTGGGAACTCGCCGTCGTGGACGCCGACGGCCAGCCCGTGGGCTGGGGTGAGACCGGCGAGCTGATCATCGGCGGCGTGGGTCTGGGCCGCTACCTGGACCCCGCCAAGGACGCCGAGAAGTACGCGCCGCTGGAATCCCTGGGCTGGGACCGCGCGTACCGCTCGGGCGACGTCGTGCGCGCGGACCCCGAGGGCATCGTCTTTGCGGGCCGTGCCGATGACCAGGTCAAGGTCTCGGGGCGGCGCATCGAACTCGGTGAGATCGACACGCAGATGAGCGCCGTGCCCGGCGTGAAGCTCGGCGCGTGCGCCGTGCACTCCACCCCGGGCGGTGGCAGCGTGATCGCGGGTTACCTGGTCCCCGAGTTCGAGGGCTCCGTGGATCTCTCCGAGGCGCGGCGTTGGCTCGTGGAACGACTCCCGGGGCAGATGGTCCCCGCGCTGTGCATCATGGACGAACTGCCCATGAAAACCTCCGGCAAGGTGGACCGCAAGGCCCTTCCCTGGCCGCTGCCCACGTCCAACGACGACGGCTCCGAGTCCCTGACCGGGGACCTCGCGTGGCTCGCGGAACTGTGGGCGGACCAACTCGGACCGCTGCCGTTCGGCCCGGACAGCGATTTCTTCGCAATGGGTGGCAGCTCCGTGGCGCTCGCCCGGTTGGTCTCCGCGCTGCGCAAGACCCACCCGGACACCGAGATCGCCAAGATCTACGCCCACCCCACCCTCGAGGGCATGGCCGGTTACCTGGCCACGCTGGGAGAGTCCCACGACGTCAAGCGGGACCCCGAGCCCACCCCCGCGAGCACCGGCTGGCTGCAGGGGCTGTTCATCCTGGCCCTGAACTTCCTGAACGGGTTCCGCTACGTGGTGGGCGCGCTCATCGTGGTGTGGCTGCTGGCCGTGGTCGCGGACGCCGGTTGGGTCCCCACGCCGCCGTTGTGGCCGCTCGTCCTGGGGTGGCTCGTGATGTTCTCCCTGCCGGGGCGCGTGTTCATCGGTGCTGCCGCGGTACGCGCGCTGACCGCGGGGTTGAAACCCGGGCACTATCCGCGGGGGAGCTGGAACCATCTGCGAGTGTGGGCCGCCGAGCGCATCGTGGTCTACAACAAGTACGACGTCCTCACCGGCACCCCCATGGCCCGCGGCCTGCACCGGTTGTTCGGCAACAAGATCGGTAAGGGCGCACACCTCTACAACACCCCGCCCGTCACGGGTCTCGTGAGCGTGGGGGAGCACTCCACCCTGGAGTTCGAATCGGATCTGTCCGGCTACTGGCTGGACGGGGACGTCTTCCACGTGGGCGCCATCGAGATCGGTGACAACGCCCGCGTGGGCACCCGCACCCTCGTGGATCCCGGGATGCGCGTGGGCCACGGCGCCGAGGTGCTGCCCGGCTCGCACGTCAGCCGCAACGTCCCGGACGGCGAGCTGTGGGGCGGTTCCCCTCTGCGCCACCACGGCTCGGCCGGCCTCACGTGGCCCGAGGAGTCCCCGGAGGCCACGGGCGGCATGAAGACCTGGGGTTCGGCGACGTCGCACCTCGCGTTCTCCGCGGGCGCCGTGCTCGTGGGGTTGTTGCCCTTCCTCGCCCTGATCCCCGGGGCGCTGATCGTGCTGTCCCAGGTGATCACCATCCAGCAGTACGAGGTCGTCTTCCCGATCGTGGCGGTGTGGGTCCCCGTGTTCACCATCGTGACCGCGGTGGTGTGGTTGTTGCTCGTGGTCGCGCTCGTGCGCCTCGTGGCCGGGATGATCGTGCCGGGGTACTTCCCCCAGAACGGTCCCGTGGGGTGGGCCATGTGGCTCACCGAGACGCTCATGCAGCGCACCCTGATCTCCACCTACCCCGTGTACGCGTCCTGCATCACTCCGTGGTTCATGCGCCTGCTGGGGGCCAAGGTGGGGCGCAACGTGGAGATCTCCACCGCGGAGACCATCCCGCACCTGACCACGCTCAAGGACGGGTCCTTCCTGGCCGACCACGCCCTGGTCACGTCCCACCGCGCCGGGTTTGGATGGTTGCACGTGGGTACCTCCGTGATCGGTGAGCGCACCTTCGTGGGCAACTCCGGGATCGTGGGACCGGACCGGGACCTGCCCGCGGACGCCCTCGTGGCTGTGCTCAGCTCCGCCCCGCACCACGCACCCGCCGGTTCGTCCTGGCTGGGTCGCACGGCCGAGCCGATCGCCCGCGCCAAGACCGAGGCCGACGCCGAGTCCACGTTCCGCCCGCAACGGCGGCTCAAGGCGGCGCGTGCGTTCGTGGAGTTCTTCCGCTTCGTGCCCGCCATGGTCTCGGCCTGGTTGGACCTCATCATCGTGTACGTCCTCACCGAGATCTACATGTCCCACGGGATGGGCGCCACGGGTGTGGTGGCCGCGTTCGCGTGGTCCGGTGTGGTGCTCACGGTCGCCAGTACCGTGGCCTGCCTGGTGCCGGTGCTCGTCAAGTGGGCCCTCGTGGGCCGCTTCCGACCCAGCGAACGGCCGCTGTTCAGCTCATTCGTGTGGCGCAACGAACTCACGGACGTGTTCGCCGAGTCCCTCGCGGTCCCGTCCATGATCCGCCTGAGCGTGGGCTCGCCCATGTTCAACCTGTGGGCGCGTCTGATGGGTGCGCACATCGGTCGCGGCGTGTGGTGCGAGTCGTGGTGGCTGCCCGAGTTCGACCTCGTGCGCCTCGAGGACAACGTGTCCGTCAACCGCGGCACGGTCCTGCAGACCCACTTGTTCCACGACCGGGTCATGCGGATGGAGCCCGTGACCATGCGGCGGGGATCCACGCTGGGCCCCAACAGCTTCGTGCTGCCGGGTGCGACGATCGAGGAGCGCACCACCGTGGCCCCCGGGTCACTGGTCATGCGGCAGGAGACGGTGCCCTCGGACGGCAACTGGGGCGGTAACCCCATCCGTCACCTCGCACCGGGGGACCAGGCAGTCAGCGCCGAGGTCGTGCCCGCGATCGAGTCGGACCATGTGTCCACCGCACCGTTGCTCGGGGCCGCCCCGGCGCCGCAGTTGAGCGCGGGATCGTCCGCGATGGCCACGGTCCGCACCGACGTCGTCCCCGCGGGGAAGACCTCCGGTAAGCACGAGGGAGTCACCGAATGACGCAGCAGAGCACGCAAGAAGTCGTCCTGGAGGGTGACCTGCCCGTGGGACAGCGCCCGCAACCGGGGCGCCGTCCACCGCGAGAGGTGTGGTTGGGCGACCGCGGGGACGAGGGCCGCACCGCGGCGGAGAGCGGTCTGTGGACCGCCGCGACCCCGGTGGTCACCGCACCGCCGCGTTCCACGTCCGCACCGCGTCAGGGTGCGGCCACCCGCAACGTGACGAGCGCGGACGGCCGCCGCACCAAGCGCCGCATCATGGGCGTGGACGTGGCGCGTGGATTCGCGCTCATCGGGATGATCGCGGTGCACGTGCTCCCCGCGGCGAACGCCGCGGGGGAACCGTCCCTCGAATGGACCCTGTTCGCCGGGCACTCGGCCGCGCTGTTCGCCACGCTCGCCGGTGTGAGCCTCGCATTCATGACCGGGGGGCGCACCCCGCGCCACGGTCGTGACGGCTCCCGGGCGCGGTTCTCCATCCTGGTGCGTGCCCTGCTGCTGTTCGCGATCGGTCTCACGGTGAACCTGCTCGACCTGCCCGTATACAACATCCTGATCTACTACGGTCTGATGTTCCTGCTGGCCATCCCGTTCACGCTCATGAGTGTGCGGTGGCTGCTGGCCTCGGCCGCGTTCTTCGCGGTGGTCATGCCGTTCGTGATGCAGTGGTCGCTGTCGGTGCTGCCCGCCCACGTGTACGGCAACCCCAGCTTCTTGGAGATCTTCTCGGACCCGGGCTCCGTGTTCGCGGAGCTGTTCCTCACGGGCACCTACCCGGCGCTGCCCTGGATGACGTTCATCTGCCTGGGGCTGGCGCTGGGCCGGTTGCCCCTGTCCCGCGACCGGGTGCAGGTGCTGCTCGTGATCGTGGGCGCCGTGGTCGCGGCCCTGTCTCGCGGTATCTCCATGCTCATGTTGCTGCGGTTCGACCTCGAGGACGCGTTGATCAATGCGACCCTGTGGATGACGTCCGAGGACGTGTGGAACATCCAGTACTACGGCCCGGACCCCCAGCTGCCGGACACCACGAACCTGTGGTTGCTGCTCACGGGCCCGCACACCAACACCCCGCTCGCCCTGTTCGAGAGCGCGGGCATGGCGATGATCGCACTGGGCGCGTTCCTGCTGCTGTGCCGCGTGATTGGCAAGTGGCTCACGTGGCTGGGTGCCATGGGCTCCATGACGCTGACGCTCTACGTGTCGCACCTGATCTTCATGGCGTTCGTGTGGACGGACGGCACCCCGTGGTTCTGGTACATCGTCCAGATTGTGGTGGCCGCCCTGTTCGCGGTGGCGTGGCAGCACGCCGTGGGGGCGGGTCCGCTCGAGCGGTTCGTGACCCGGGCGTCCAAGAGCGCGGCGGCCGCGGTGATCCGGCCCAAGAAGGCGCTCCCGCGGCGTCGTGCGGAGACCCCGCGGCGTCGCCACTGAGTGATGCCGCTGCCCCGCGGGGCGGATGACGAATGAACGGACCTCAGCCCTGCGGGGCGGGGTCCGTTCGCCATGCCACGGCCAGGCGCGCGTTCTCCCGCGCCGTGGTGCGCACGTCGCTCACGCTCCACCCGCGGCCGTAGTCCGCGCGTGCGGCCGATCCCACGTGGATGCTTGCGGGGTCGCGGGACAGTCCCGTCTGCCAGCCCTTCACCAGCGCTTCCACCCGCACCCATGTGCGCGTCACGGCCACGGCACGACGCCGCCCGCGCACGCGGGAAAGCCGGGCGCGGTCCGCGGGGTGCAGGATGTCGAGCAGCACGTTCGCCTCCACCTCGGACTGCAGACGCTCCACGTCCACGCCCACGGCACGCTGGGCCGTGACGAGAGCGATGACCCCGGCCGTGCGCGAGACCGAGAACCGGACGGGGCGAACGTGACCCAGCGCGGAGGACGCCGCGAGCTCGGGACCGGCGTCACCGCGGGACCCGGTCACCGCCGCCGCGCGACCGTGCACCTCGTGGGGTGCCCCGGTGCGTGGGTCGTGGCTGATCGGGACCTCGTGGGCGGAGCACCCGAGTCGGTGGGCCAGAACGTGGCGCAGAGCAACGCGTGAGACCACGAACAGTTCACGGGTGTGGGAGTCCTGCAGCGCACACGCCCGGGACAGTTCGTCCTCCGTGAGGCAGTCCACGGCGGAGAACGCCCAGGACGAGACATCCTCGAGGTGCACGACGTGCAGCGTGAGATCCGCCGGTGCACCGGGCACGCGGCGTCGTTGTGCTGCCCACACGGGCTGGCGGTGCGCGACCGCGTGCGCGCTCATCGGGCGCCACCCGTCGTGCCGTCGACAGCGGACCGCAACGCGTCGTGCAGCTCGCGTGCGTGATTGAACAGCCCGTGATGGCCCCCGGGGATCGTGAGTGTGGCAGTGCCCCCGGTGCTCGTCCACCCCGCCATGGACCCCGCCGACGCCGTGCGGTCCTCCTGTGCGTGGACGAGCAGCAGGGGCGTGGCGAGCTCCGGCGGGGCGGCGTCGTAGCTCAACGACGCCCGAAGATCCGCGCGCAACGGGGCCAGGACGAGCTCACGCAGATCAGGGTCCGTGAGCAGCTCCTCGGGGGTGCCCCCGAGCTCGAGCAACCAAGCGGCCAGAGCGGCGTCGTCCTCGAGGATCGACGCGAGGTGCGGATCGCGATCCGGGGGCGCGGCCTTGGCGGAGAGCACCGTGCGCTCGAGCCGACCCGGGCGCTCGCGGTCCAGGGCCGCGGTGAACTCGGCGGCGAGCAGCGCACCGAAGGAGTGACCGAGCGCGACCGTGGGCCGCTCGTCCGCGTCGAGGATCGGCAGCAGCGCCGCAAGCGCTTCCGCGACGAGCTCCGGGACGTCCACGACAGCGGGTTCGGCCATACGTGATTCCCGGCCTGGACGGCGGTGGGTGAGCACCTCGGTGTCCGCGGCCTGCAGATCGCGGCCGGACAGTGCCCCGGCGCCGGCGTGGGGAAAGACGACGAGGCGCCGTTGCGGGGTGAACGGGCCGGAGAACCACTGGGCGAGGGCCGTGGCGGGGGGTGGGGTCGTAGCCAACTTCCCGGACCTCCTGAATCCTGAGTGTGCCGACTGCCGCCGGTGCCGCGCGTGGGCGACGCTCGCTCGGTACGGTGCCGGACTGTTCCACCGGGCGGCCCTGTGGGGCGTTGCGGCGGGTGCTCCGGTGCGGGTCCGGGGTGCTGCGAGTGGGCGTCTTACTGCGAGGCGTTCGGGGGAGAGGCTGCGGTGGGGGGGGGACTTTTCGTCCGCGCTGCGGGAGGACCTAGACTCGAGGTAGGGGGCGCCGGCCCTTCCGTGGTGTGGACGTGGTCCCACAGTACCGAACCCGGCTGGGTGTGCTCCCCCGCAATCCGGGAAGTGACCCGGGTGCATGACGGACGCGGCATGGGAGGAACCCGTGGGGAAGAAGACACAACGAGCATCGGCCACGCCCGCCACACTCGCCCTCGAGCGCGCTGGCGTGCAATTCGAGGCCATGGGTTACGAGCACGATCCCCACGTCACGGCCTACGGGCGCGAAGCGGCCGAGGCGCTGGGGCTGCCGCCGCAGTGCGTGTTCAAGACCCTGGTGGTGCAGACGGATCACGATGGCTTCGGGGTGTGCGTGGTGCCTGTGGCGCAGAGTGCGGACCTGAAAGCGGTGGCCGTCGCGCTGGGTGCCAAGAAGGCCCGGTTGGCGGATCCCGGGGACGTTCAGCGACTGACTGGCTACGTGCTCGGCGGAGTGAGCCCTCTGGGTCAGCGCACCCACTTGCCCACGGTGATCGACGACGGCGCTCGGCGGTTGGACCGGATGTACGTCTCCGGTGGCCGACGCGGGCAGGACGTGGGTCTGGCCCCGCGGGATCTGGCCGAGCTCACCGGGGCGGTGTTTGCGGCGATCGCCCGCTGAGGTGGTCGCCGCGATCGCGCGGTGACGGGCACGGTTTCATCTTCCGACCCTTGACGCGCCATGAAGTGGATCCAGATTTATGGGAGATGAATACTGATTCACTTACCGACACCTCGGCCCTCGCCCCGAAGGGAGCGGCCCGTCGCGCCCGCAAGGAGGCCCGCCGGAACCAGCTGCTGCGTGCGGCCGGTGCGGTGCTGGACGAACTCACCGAACGGGTCCCGGCCGCTGTGGCCGCGGCGGACGAGGACCCGGTGGAGCGGGTGAGCGCCGTCGCGCCCGAGGACCGGCCTCAGGGGAGGCCCGGAAGTCCGCTCGGAGGGCCGTCCCAGAATCCGTCCAGGAGCCCGCTCCTGGACCCAGCCGAGAATCCGCCCCGGAATCCACCCGAGATGAGGAGACGCGTCATGACCGCTGAGCACGAGTTCGAGGACATCCTGTACGAGATCCGCGGCGCCGCGGCCGTGACCACCATGAACTGACCCCAGCGCTACAACGCGTTCCGGTCGCAGACGGTGTACGAGCTCATCACCGCACTCCGGCTCGCCGGGGCGGACCGGGCTGTGCAATCCGTCATCCTGACCGGTGCGGGCGAGAAGGCCTTCTGCGCGGGCGGGGACGTGAAGCAGCGCGCCGAGACCGGCGACTATGGTCCGTCGCCGTCGGGGATGGTCGAGATCGGGAACCTGCACAAGGTCATCCGTGACATCCCCAAGCCGGTGATCGCGGCGGTCAACGGACTCGCGATCGGTGGCGGGCACGTGCGGCACGTGCTGTGCGATCTCACGATCGCCTCGAGCACCGCGCGCTTCGGTCAGTCCGGGTCCACGGTGGGTTCGTACTGATCGTGGAGGAGATCGCCCGCGGTGACTTCAGCGCGGGCTACGTCCAGGTGGTGGGTTCGCTCGTGGGACAGATCCCGGCGTCGTCGGCGTCGCCCAAGACGGCGGAGAAGTACGTGCCGCTCATCACGAGCGGGCTCGGCATCGTGGGCATCGCCCTCTCCGAATCGCACGCGGGCTCGGACGCCGGCAACCCGAGGATGACGGCCCGGCGCACTGACGACGGTTGAGTCATCAACGGCACCAAAGCGGTGGGCCACGGCCTGATGCGCTGCGAGGACGTCCTGGTCCCGCGCGAGCACCTGATCGGCCCCGGGGGCGCGGGATTCACCCAGGTCATGGAGCTCATCATTTCCCGCGAATCGGCCGGACGCGGGTACGCCCCCTGACCGGGATCGACAGCACGACCAGGAGGATTTCCCATGAACGAGCACAACACCGACACCACCGCACGGGTGGCGATCGTGACCGGCACCGGACAGGGCATCGGAGCGGCCATCGCCGAGCCGCTGCACGAGGTCACTGAGGAGTGGACCCGCGAGATCGTGACCGTGGAGCTGCTCGGGGTGCTCACTGTGGCTCGCCATGTCCTGCCGCATCTGCGTGCGGGGGGGGGGGGGGGCCG
>NZ_DDIY01000013.1:84950-119129 GCF_002338785.1 Kocuria sp. UBA1838
GGGGGGGGGGGGGGGGGGGAGCCGCGGGTCGGCGGGCGAGCTTGGTCGTGGTGCCGTCGGACAGTGCCAAGGCGGGCTCGTTCGGGGACGCGGTGTCGTCGGCCGCGCGGGCGGGTGTGCTGGGCATGGTGCGCTCCGTGGCGCGCGAGAACGCCGTGGTACCCATGACGGTCAACGCCGTGTGCCCGGGCCCCACGGACACCGCGATGTACCGCGAGCTCGCGGACGCCCAGGGCCTCACGGGGAAGGTCTTCTCCGGGATGACGCGGGGCATCCCCGCCCGCAGGCTCGGCACCCCCGAGGAGGTCGCGGCCACGATCCACTTCCTGCTCTCCCCGGGGACTGCCTACATCACGGGCCAGGCGATCTCGGTGAGTGGTGGGTTGACGATGTGATGGTGGCGCCGGGTCAGCGCGGGATGCCCGCCACGGCTTGCAGCCGGTGGCTGGTCATGCCTTCACGGTCGATGATCGGTAAGGCCCGCTGGATCCGCTCCTGGACGGCCGGGATCTGCAGGGACGCCTGATGGTCCTCCTCGGTGTCCCAGACTTCGGTGACCCACACGGCATCAGGATCCTCGGGATCGGTGGCAACGAGGTAGAGGCGGCAACCGGGCATGGGCTCGGCGGCGTCGTTCTCGGCCAAGATGCCCGCGAGCGCGTGCCCGTTCCCGGGGGTGGAGCGGAGGCATCCGTGGAGCATGAACAGGGCAGTGGTGTCGGCTGTCCCGATGGATGTCGTCATGGGGCCAATCTAACCGCTGTGTGGCGTGGAACACAGGGGTGCGGGCGGACAATGCCGGCGCTCCCGAAAGGGGCACGGACACCATGCCCCGGAACTGCTCCAGGGCATCATCTCCGGGCGCTTCGTCCGGGTGTGCAACGTCCGGACGGTGCCCGAGCGGCGTCGTAGTGTGAGCTCATGCGCCAGCGGACGACGACGGACACGGCAGCGCGCCCCGGCGCTGGCAGGGCGCTTTTCGCGGCGATCGCGGGAACGGTTATCGAGTGGTATGACTACGCGTTGTACGGCACCGCGGCCGGGCTCACCATCGGCCGCTGTTCTTCGCGGGGATGGACTCCGGGGCGTCGCCCAGGGCGGCGGGCCCGCGGTATTTCCCCGGTCACGGCGCAGAGAATCACCGACCGGGAGGGCCGATAATCGCCTCACGCGTGTTCTGTCATCGCAGCGTGAGGGTTTCCACCGGCTGGCCTGTGACCGCGGCAATCAAGTCGAAGTCCTTGTCCATGGCCAGCACCGTCAGCCCAGCCTTCTCTGCGCATGCTGCGATCAGCAGATCCGGAATGGACGGCGCACGATGCTGACCTCTATCGGCGAGCAACATCTGCACCTGGAAGGCACGGTCCTCCATCGCGGGCGTCAGATGTTCGATGGGCATCAGCGACAGCGGCGGCAGCCCGAACGCCTGACGCCCGCCTTCGCCGGAACGGGATGAGAATCCCAGTTCAAGCCGCGTGACCGTCGAGAGTCGAACCAGTCCTCGTTCGATGCGGGCATTCCAGTCCTCGAGGTGCGCGGCCTTCCCTGCCTGCATTCGTGCATACGCAGACTTGTCAATTAACCAGCCGGTCACTGCCACGCGGCAGCCATGATGTCGTCATCCATGAGGTCGCCGAACGCGCGGGAGGAGCGCTCCCAGTCCTCAGTGGTCACCGTGGCCTTGTCGTCCGTCATGGCTGCCGCTGTCTCAAACTTCCGGCGCAGGAACTCGTTGCGGGATAGCCCCAGCGCGGATGCCTCCGCATCGATGCTTTCAACCGCCCTGTCACTGAGTCCCCGGATGAGGACATTCTTCATCGTCAGCACCTCCTCGAAGAATGCTATCGCGATATCGTTTAACGGAAAAGATCTCACCCACGCCCGTGTGCGGGCATCTCTCCGGTGACCGACACCGCCGTGGCGTCGGTCGCTTATGCATGTCGGACGATCTTGGCACCGTCTCAGTAGTCGAATAAATTTTCGAATAATCGGGGAGGGTGAGCCACCATGACGGTGCTGGAGATGACAGAGACCGGGCAATACGAGGACCCGTGGGACACGGTTCCGGTGATCGGCGCGGGCATGCCGGTGGAGCGTCCCACGGGGCTGGTGGGCGGCTCCACGGACCCCGCCCTCGATGATCTCGCGGTGGTGTGTGACATCACCGGGACGCCGTGTGTGGTGACGTACCGCGGTGAGGAGCATCACGTCCTGCAGCCCGCCGTTCGCTGGTACGAACGCCGGAATTGGTGGGACGTGGAGGTCCGCGTGCCGCGTGAGAGCCGCACGAGCGCGGTGGATCAGGAGCGGTGGCGGGTGCAGGTCGTCCGGCCCGGGGTGGTTATCGCACGCACCTTCGAGCTGGTCCGGAACCAGTTCACCGATCAGTGGCGGGTGCTCCGTGTCAGCGCCGCATGAGACCGCCCGTGGTCCCCGTGCGGAGTCCTTCCATGTCACTTCATGTCGCCCGCGGAGCCGTCCGCGATTGACAGAAGTTCGAATAAAGTTTCGAATATGGGCATGTGGTTCCCCCATCTTCACGTGGCCTCGGCCTTCAGTGCGCACTACGGTGTGGCGCGTCCGGAAGAACTCGCCCGGGCGGCCGCGTCCCAGGGAGCACAGGTCCTCGCGTGCACGGACCGGGACGGCCTCTACGGGGCCGTCAAACACGTGCTGGCATGCCGCGCGCACGGTCTCGCTCCCGTCCTGGGCGTGGACATCGCCCTGCTGCGGACCCCGCGCGCCGGCGCGGGAGGCGCGCAGGGCCGGGTGGCCGGGCAGAGTCGGGCGGCCGGACAGCGACGTCGTCCGGCGGCACCCGTGGTGATCGGCCGGGTGGTGGTCCTGGCCACGGGACGCAACGGGGGAGCCGGGTACGCGGCCCTGTGCCGGGTTGTCTCCGCCGCCCACCGGGCTCATGACCGGCACGCGGCCCACCCCATCGGACTCAGCGCGGAGCAGTTGGCGCGGCACGTGCATCGTGCGGCGCGCCACGGTGATACCGGACTCGTGGTGCTGCTCGGCCCGGACTCGGACGTGGGTCGGCTGCTCGTGGGACGGCACTACCACGCGGCGCGCACCGCGCTGAACCGATGGCGTCACGTGCTGCCCGCGGAGACCCTCGTGGTGGAGACGGTGACCCACCTGGCGCCCCAGGGTGCGCCCCTGAGCATGGGGCACGCGGTGCGGATGTTCCAGATCGGGCGGCAGGCGCAGCTGCCCGTGGTGCTCAGCAACGCCGTGCGCTACGCCCACCCGGGGCAGGCCGTGACCGCGGACGTCCTGGATGCCGCCCGGACCTTGATGTCCCTCGACGAACTGGCCGGGGCGGATCGCGGTGTGCTGCAACCCAACGGGCAGGGCTGGCTCAAGGACGGTGACGAGATGAGTCTGCTGGCCCGGGAGATCGCCCTCGCCGCGGACCACGGTCAGGCGGGACACGGCGCGCTGCTCGCGGACACCCACCACCTGGCCCAGCGCTGCCGTCTAGATCCGGAGGGGGATCTCGGGGTGGACCGTCCGGTGATCCCGGAGGCCTCGGTGATCGGGGTAAGCGGTGACCCGGACCGGGAACTGGCCCAGCGTTGCTACGCGGGACTCGCCCGGTTGCATGCCGGCGAGGACTGGGACCGCACCGTGCCCGGACTCAACCGGGAGTCCCTGCGCGGACGGTTGGAACGGGAACTCGCGGTGATCGCCCAGCTCGGCTTCGCCGGGTACTTCCTGACCGTGGGGGAGGTCTCGGAACTGATGAGCGGCATGGGTGTGCGTCACGCCGCTCGCGGTTCCGGGGTCTCGTCCCTGGTGGTCCACCTGTTGGGGATCTCACCGGCGGATCCGCTCGAGTACGACCTCGTCTTCGAGCGCTTCCTCTCCCCGCTGCGCCCCAGCCTGCCGGACATCGACATCGACATGGAGAGCGCGCAACGCCACGCCGTCTACCACCGGATCTTCGAACGCTTCGGCCCCCGCCGCGTCACGCTCATGAGCATGCAGAACGCCTACCGCTCCCGCGGAGCCGTGCGGGACGCCGGACTGGCACTGGGGCTCGAGGCCCAGGAGGTGGACCACGTGGCCACCCAGTTGTGGCGCGTGCCCGGGGGCACCCTGCGGGAGGAGATCGCACGCCGGCCCGAACTCGCCCCGCTCGCGGAGCGGCTGCGCAACAACCGGCAGTTGGACCTGCTCGTGGATCTCACCGAACGCCTCGACCGACTACCCCGGCACATCTCCATGCATCCGTGCGGGGTGATCCTCTCCGACACCACCCTGTTGCAGCGCACCCCCGTGCAGGCCAGCGGGATCGGGCTGCCCATGTCCCAGTACGACAAGCACGACATGGACCCCATGGGGCTGATCAAACTCGACATCCTGGGCGTGCGCATGCAGTCCACCCTGGCCCACGCCGTGGAGGAGATCACCCGGTTGCGACCCCACGAACCCCCGCCCAACCTCGACACCATGCCCCGAGACGACCCCGACACCTTCCGGCTGATCAGCTCCACCCACACCCTGGGGTGCTTCCAGATCGAGTCCCCCGGGCAGCGGGAACTGATCGGGACCATGGGACCGGAGGAGTTCAACGACCTCGTCGTGGACATCTCCCTGTTCCGCCCCGGGCCCATGCAGGCCGCCATGGTCCGGCCCTACCTCAACGCCCGCCACGGCTGGTCCACGCCCACCTACCCCCACGCGGACCTCCAGGAGATCCTCGCCGAGACCCGCGGGGTGGCCGTCTACCACGAACAGATCATGCGCATCATGGACCGGATGACCGGGTGTGGTCTGGCCCGCGCGGACATCTGGCGGCGACTGCTCGGCTCTGCCTCGGAGGAGCCCGTGGAAACCGCTTTCCGCGACGGCGCCCGCGCTCGCGGCTACGCCCCGGACGTGATCGACACGGTGTGGGGGATCCTGCACGCGTTCGGCAGTTTCGGTTTCTGCAAGGCCCACGCGGTGGCCTTCGCGGTGCCCACCTATCAGTCGGCGTGGTTGAAGACCCATCACCCGGAGGCGTTCATGGCCGGGGTGTGGGAACATGACCCCGGGATGTACCCCGCCCGCCTGCTCGTGGGGGAGGCCCGCCGCATGGGGATCCCCGTGCTGGGCCCGGACGTCAACCGCAGCACGGACCACCACCGGGTGGAGTCGGTCACGCCGCGGCCAGGGACCGTGGTCTCGGGGGACCTGGACCGGGGGATCCCCCACACCCAGGACGGTGCGTGGGGGATCCGCATGTCCCTGGGTTCCATCGCGGGGATCAGCGCCGCGGAGATCGAACGTCTCGTGGCCGCCCAGCCCTACAGCACCCTCGCCGAACTGCGGGTGCGCGCCCGGCCCACCCGGCGCACGCTGCAACGGCTCGCGGAGGCGGGCGCCCTGGACTCCCTGTTGCACCGCGCCGAGACGCGGGCCTCCCACACGGACATGGTCCACTTCCTGCGGGAACAGGCGGATCGGCCCGCGACCGGGCGCGGGACCTCGGCCCGTGCGCAGCCCGGGGAGGGGCAGCTGGCCCTGCCCCTCGGGGACGTGGACCTGGCCGCCCTTCCGGCGCGGCTGCCTGAACCGAGCACGGGGGAGCGGGTCAAAGCGGAGATGGACACCATGCGCATCGAGGTCAGCGCCCACCTCATGGACTCGCACGGTGAGCTCATGCGTTCCTACGGGGCCACCCGCGCCGAAGACCTGTTGGGGTTGCGCAACGGCACCGAGGTGATCGTAGCTGGCGTGCGGGTCTCCACCATGACCCCGCCCATGCGCAGCGGCAAACGCGTGGTCTTCATCTCCTTGGACGACGGCTCCGGGGCCGTGGACTGCACGTTCTTCGACGAGGCCCAGGCCGCCTCCGGTGAGGTACTGTTCGCCCCCACGCTGCTGTTGGTCCACGGCCACACGCGCCGCACGGGCCCGCGGGGGATCGGGATCCAGGCGGCCCAGGCGTGGGACCTCTCCCGCCCGGAGACCCTCCCGGTTCCCCGGTCCCTGCTGGGTTCGCGGCCCACACCGTCCCGTCCGCCGCGACCGGAGTCCGCTGAGGGCCCCGGACGACGCCGCAGCCACGGCCCCGAACGGCCCGGTGCCTCCCGGGGCCGCGCTCCCCAGGGGGACAGCGCCGTCGCCGGTGCGCACCCCCGCACCAGAACCGAGGTGAAACCCCAGGTCAGAAGGTGAATAACCGGCGCGCGGCTCGTGCCCCACGGGACACCGGGGCGCCACGTGGCCGTAACGCGGTGACCCTAGCGTGTGACTCACCCACCGCCCGTCGCGGTCGGATGCTCACCGCCCGTAGTAGCCGGACCCCCTCCGCCCGCAGCGGTCGGAACCCTTCGCACCAGGAGCACCACATGACCGAGAACACCTCACGTCCCTCGCGCCGGAACCTGATCACCGGAGGCAGCGCCATCGCGGCCGCCGGTGTGCTCGCCGCCGCGCCGTCGACCGCCCACGCGGCACCGGCGCTTGTGACCCAGCACGGCCACGGTCACAGCCGGATGCCCCTCTCCTTCGGGCGCAACGGCAGGTTCAAGATCGTCCAGTTCAACGACACCCAGGACGGCCCGCGCACCGACCGGCGCACCATCGAGCTCATGAACAAGGTGCTGGACCGGGAGAAGCCCCAGTTCGTGCTGATCAACGGGGACGTGATCGACGGTTCCCCGCGCACCGACCGCGAGGTCAAGCAGGCCGTGAACAACGTGGTGCTGCCCATGGAGTCCCGGGGCATCAAGTGGGCGGTGACATTCGGCAACCACGACGAGGACTCCACCGAGGAGCACGGCACCGGGATGCGTGAACCGCAGTTGGTCGAGTTCGTGCGCCAGTACAAGCACAACCTCAACCCCGGGGACGACCAGAAGGTCTTCGGCTCGTCCAACGCCCAGCTGTTGATCCGCGGGTCCCGCGGCCACGCCCCCGCGTTCGCCGTGTGGTTGCTGGACTCCGGCCGGTACGCGGAGGAACGCCCCGGCGGGCAGGACCGTGAGGGTCTCATGGGCTACGACTGGATCCGTCCCCAGCAGATCCGCTGGTACAACGACCTCTCGGTGGAGACCGAGCGCCGTTACGGGAAGAAGATCCCGGGGCTCATGTACTTCCACATCCCCACGTGGGAGCACCACCACATGTGGTTCGGTCAGCAGTTCACTTCGGACGAGTCCGGGCACGCGGCCGCCGTGAAGCGTCACGGGATCGTGGGGGAGAAGCACGAGAACGTCTACACGGGCATGGTCAACTCGGGGATCTACGCCGCGGTCCTGGAACGCGGGGACGTCCTGGGCCTGTACTGCGGCCACGACCACATCAACACCTACATGGGCAACTACTTCGGGGTCGAACTGGGCTACGGCCCCGGCACGGGTTTCGGGACCTACGGGCTCAACGACGGCACCCGTGACGAGCACACCCTGCGCGGTGCCCGCGTGTTCGAGCTCGACGAGCGCACCAAGCGCGTCTACACCCGCACACGCCTGGTCTTCGCCAAGGACCTCGGGATCGACATGAGCCCCGAGACCCAGCCCATCGACCACCCCGAGCGCTTCCCGCGCTACGTGCGCGGCTGAGCCGCGGGCCCCGGGTCCGTCCTCGCGCCCGGGGCCCGACGCCCTGCCCGCAGCCCTGCCAGGGGTTCGACGGCGCGGCCCCGCTCCACGACGCCGCGCGCCGTCGTCCGCGGCACGGTACGTCGCGACGTCGTGGGCCGGGAGTGCTGTGCAAAACTGTGAGTCATGGCGAAAAACAGTGGCGGGGGAGATCTGCTGCAGACCGTGGACCAGGTCACGGAAGAGGCGATCAACATCGCGTACCGCTTCGACCAGAAGCTGCAGCGATGGCGTCAGGGACGGGCCGTGCAGCGCGGGGACATCCCCACCATGCTCGCCTTCGACGGCTACGGCAGCCCCCGCTACGTGCGGGCCCTGGGGCGCGTGCTCCTCAAGACGGGCTTGCTGATCGAGGACACCGACGACGCCGCGGAGTCGATCCGCGGGTGGCGTTCCTTCACGTCCGTGCCCTTCGCGTTCGCCCACGTCAACGTGTGGTTGGGCGAGCACGAGTTCCACCTCGTGGCGGACAAGGGCGGCGTGATCGACGTGGACCTCAAGGTCTCCATGACCCCCGGGGTGCACACCATTTACATGCAGGCCGAGGGCTCGGAGGTCACGGAGGCCAAGGTCACCGTGGTCTCGGACGAGCAGCACGTGGGGGTCGTGTGCGACGTGGACGACACCGTGATGGTCACCGCCCTGCCCCGCCCCATGCTCGCGGCCTGGAACTCGTTCGTGGCCAACGAGCACGCGCGCATCCCCACGCCGGGGATGTCCACCATGATGGACCGGCTGCGCCGCAGCCATCCGCACGCACCCTTCCTCTATCTCTCCACGGGGGCGTGGAACGTGGCGCCCACCCTGCGTCGGTTCCTCACGCGCAACGCGTACCCCGCCGGAGCGCTGCTGCTCACCGACTGGGGGCCCACCACGGAGCGCTGGTTCCGGTCTGGTTCCCAGCACAAGGTGCAGAACCTGCAGCGTCTGGCGCGCAACTTCCCCCACGTGCGGTGGATCCTGATCGGCGACGACGGTCAGCACGATCCGCAGATCTACTCGGGCTTCGCGCAGCGTCACCCGGACTCGGTGGCCGCCATCGTGATCCGCAACCTCTCACCCACCGAGGCCGTCCTGGCCGCGGGCACCCGCGCCTCGGAGGGCCATCACGTGACCGTTCCGGAGGGCACGCTGTGGATCGAGGCCAACGACGGCGCCTCCATCTCGGATCAGCTGAAGGACGCCGGGTTGCTCTGAACCCGCGCGGGCCACGGGGGCGCCCCGATCCGGGCGCCCGTCGACCCGCCCCGAGCACATTGTCGGATGCACCCCCGAACGGAGGAACCATGGCACACACGACCCTCGGCATCACCGGCGCCACGGGACGCATCGGCGGGGCCGTCTCGCGCCGGCTCGAAGAACGCGGGGTCGCCCACCGGCTGCTCGTGCGTTCCCCGCACCGGGTCGCGTCCCACGTGGCCGCAGCGAACGGCCTGCTCGACGCCGCCACCATGGACTTCGCCGACCCGGACGGGGCCGCGGAGTCGATGGCGGGACTGGACACTGTGTTCCTGGTGTCCGCGTCCGAATCGGCGGATCGCAAGCAACAGCAACTGGCCATGGTCGAGGCGCTGTCCCGCGCGGGCGTGCGCCGGGTGGTCTATACGTCCTTCGCGGCACCCGCACCGGACGCGACCTTCACGTTCGCCCGCACCCACTACGTCACAGAGCAGGCCATCGAGCGCGCCGGTCTCGAGTACACCTTCCTGCGGGACAATTTTTACCTGGACGTCTTCCCGGACTTCGTCAGTGCCGACCGCGTCCTGCGCGGCGCGTGAGACACGCTGTGCAAAAAAATTTTTCGTGACTTCCCCCCGCCCGTCTTGTCCACATGGGCCCCGCGAGAACCGCGTGTTCTCAGGGCTCCCGGACGCGGTCCCTGTGGACAACCCGGGGAAAAGACGACATCCCCCTGTGGATCACACGACCACATCATGTTGGGTCCTGTGCCGGCACACGACACTAGATGTAGTATTGACGTAGATCTTCAACCACCTGGCGCACCACCCGGATCCAGAGCCGAACGGCCCCGGAAGCGCCCGAAAATCGGTACTTCCCGCAAGGAGAATGGGCTATGTCTGTCACCGTGTATTCCAAGCCGTCGTGCGTCCAGTGCAACGCCACCTACCGTGCTCTCACCAAGAAGGGCATCGACTACACCGTCGTGGACGTCACCGAGGACACCGCCGCCTACGAGCACGTGGTGGGCCTGGGATACCAGCAGGTCCCCGTCGTGGAGACCGCCACCGAGCACTGGTCCGGCTTCCGCCCGGACAAGATCAACGCGCTGGCCCTGCTGCGCTCCGCCTGAGCCGGAAACGGACGGGCCGCCGCGGGCGGCCTGGCACCACCCGGGCGAGTGGCCCCGAACCCCACCGCCAGCCCGCCCCCGGAATCACACGAATTGGTACGACCCCCCCCCAGAATCGAAGTGACCCGGCATGAGTGCTCTCGCCACGGTTCTCGCCCAGGCGAAGGAGCGGGAACTCCATCGCACACCCGTCGTCGCGGGGGATGATGCACCCCTAGTGGTGTACTTCTCCTCCGTGACGCGCAACACGGACAGGTTCGTCACCAAACTCCCGGTGCGGTCCGTCCGGTTGCCCCTGAAGACCACCGAGACCGCTCCCCGCATTGACGAACCCTACGTGCTGGCAGTGCCCAGTTACGGGCGTCCCGGGGGAGCGGGATCGGTCCCACCGCAAGTCGTGAAGTTTCTCAACGATCCCGTCTCGCGCGCGCACCTGTTGGGGGTGCTCGGCGCGGGCAACACCAACTTCGGCCCCCTGTTCTGCGTCGCCGCGGAGAAGGTCGCAGCTAAGTGTCAGGTTCCCCTGCTCTACAAGTTCGAGCTCATGGGAACCGACGAGGACGTCGAGAAGGTCACCCAAGGATTGGACAAGTTTTGGCAAGCATCCATGCAACCCCGGGCGTGAGCGTCGAACCCGGTCACGAGGATCCCACCTGCCCCGAGAAGTACCGCGGGCTGGGCTACCACGAGCTCAACGCGCTGTTGAACCTCTACGACGCGGACGGCAAGATCCAGTTCGAGGCCGACCGCCAGGCCGCGCGACAGTACTTCCTGCAGCACGTGAACAAGAACACCGTGTTCTTCCACGACCTCGAGGAGAAGCTCAAGTACCTCGTGGACCACCAGTACTACGAGGCCGAGGTGCTCGAGAAGTACAGCTTCGAGTTCGTGAAGGCGCTGTCCAAGCAAGCCTACGGCTACAAGTTCCGGTTCCAGACCTTCCTGGGCGCGTTCAAGTTCTACACGTCATACACGCTCAAGACCTTCGATGGTCAGCGTTACCTGGAACGGTTCGAGGACCGCGTGGTCATGGTGTCCCTGTACCTCGCGGACGGGGACGAGGCCCTCGCGCAGCGGCTCGTGGCGGAGATCATCTCCGGACGGTTCCAGCCGGCCACGCCCACGTTCCTCAACGCGGGCAAGAAGCAGCGCGGCGAGCTCGTCTCGTGCTTCCTGGTGCGCTTCGAGGACAACATGGAGTCGATCGGGCGCAACATCAACTCCGCGCTGCAGTTGTCCAAGCGCGGTGGTGGCGTGGCGTTCGCGCTGACCAACCTGCGCGAGTCCGGTGCGCCCATCAAGATGATCGAGAATCAGTCCTCCGGTGTCATCCCCGTGATGAAGCTGCTCGAGGACTCCTTCTCCTACGCCAATCAGCTGGGTGCCCGCCAGGGCGCTGGCGCGGTGTACTTGAACGCCCACCACCCGGACATCCTCAACTTCCTGGACACCAAGCGCGAGAACGCGGACGAGAAGATCCGCATCAAGACCCTCTCGCTGGGTGTGGTCATCCCGGACATCACGTTCGAGCTGGCCAAGAAGGACCAGGACATGTACCTGTTCTCCCCGTACGACGTGGAGAGGATCTACGGCGTGCCGTTCGCGGACGTCAACGTGAGCGAGAAGTACCACGAGATGGTGAACGACTCCCGCATCGCCAAGAAGAAGATCAACGCCCGCGAGTTCTTCCAGACCGTGGCGGAGGTGCAGTTCGAGTCCGGCTACCCGTACATCATGTTCGAGGACACGGTGAACCGCGCCAACCCCATCGACGGCAAGATCATCATGTCCAACCTGTGCTCCGAGATCCTCCAGGTCTCCGAGCCCTCCGTGTACAACGAGGACCTCACGTACGCGCAGGTGGGCAAGGACATCTCGTGCAACCTGGGGTCCATGAACATCGCCATGGCCATGGAGTCCCAGGACTTCGGCGCGAGCATCGAAATCGCGATCCGCGGTCTCACGGCGGTCTCGGACATGTCCAACATCGACTCGGTGCCCTCCATCCGGCGCGGCAACGAGATGTCCCACGCGGTGGGCCTGGGGCAGATGAACCTGCACGGGTACCTCGCCAAGGAGCACATCCACTACGGCTCGACCGAGGGCGTGGACTTCACCAACATGTACTTCTACGCGGTGACCTACCACGCGATCCGCGCGTCCAACCTGATCGCCAAGGAGCGCGGCGAGTCCTTCGTGGGCTTCGAGAAGTCGGCCTACGCGAGCGGCACGTTCTTCGACAAGTACGTCGACGGCGTGTGGGAGCCCGCCACGCCGCGCGTCGCCGAGCTGTTCGAGCGGGCGGGCATCGCCCTGCCCACCGCGAACGACTGGCGTGAGCTGCGCGAGAAGGTCATGGCGGACGGGATGTACAACCAGAACCTGCAAGCGGTCCCGCCCACGGGGTCCATCTCGTACATCAACAACTCCACGTCCTCGATCCACCCGATCGCCTCGCGGATCGAGATCCGCAAGGAGGGCAAGCTCGGGCGTGTGTACTACCCGGCGCCGTTCATGGACAACGAGAACCTGGAGTACTTCCAGGACGCGTACGAGATCGGCTACGAGAAAATCATCGACACGTACGCCGCCGCGACCCAGCACGTGGACCAGGGCCTGTCCCTCACGCTGTTCTTCAAGGACACCGCCACCACGCGCGACATCAACCGCGCGCAGATCTACGCGTGGCGCAAGGGCATCAAGACCATGTACTACTCCCGCATCCGCCAGTTGGCGCTCGAGGGTACCGAGGTCGAAGGCTGCGTCTCCTGCATGTTGTGATCCCCGCCGTCTCCTGACGGCACCGCGTCGGCGACGACGCCGCTCCCGCCCCGCCCGGGTCTCTTAGCCGGGTGGGGCGGGAGTTTTTCTCTGAAGTCCGGTCCTGGTCGGGGATATGCTGACGGAACGGTCGAGACAGTGAATCGGTCAATGCCGGAGCACCGCATCCCTGGGAGGAACCGCATCATGACCACCGCGGAATCGACCCCCCAGGAGCAGTGCTCGACAGGAATCCAGGGTGCACCCGCGTGGTACACCGAGGAACAGATCGTGCGGGCGGTTCCCGCCGAGCGTGCACGTCGGCTTCTCGAAGCCACGCTACGTTCCGGATTCCGCCCGGAAGATGACCCCGGGCGCAGCAATGTCCCCGCCGGCGAGGGCCACCTGCTGTTGATGCCGTCGGTCATTGGTGACTGGGCAGGCATCAAGATCGCATCGGTCTCGCCCGGGAATCCCGAACGCGATCTGCCCCGCATCCAGGCCACCTACATGCTCATGGACTCGGCCACCCTGAGTCTTCGAGCTCTGCTGGAAGGCAACGTCCTCACCACCCTACGGACCCCCGCGATCTCGGCCGTGGCCACCGACTACCTGGCCCCGAAGGAGGCGACCAAGCTCGTGGTGTTCGGTACGGGGCCGCAGGCGCTCGCCCACATCGCGGCATTCGCCGAGATCCGCTCGTTCACGGAGGTGGTGGTGTGCGGCCGGACGCCGCGCAAGGTGCACGCCGCCGTCGACTACGCCCGCACGCTGGGTCTCGCGGCCCGATCGGGGGACGCGAGCGAGGTACGCGACGCGGACGTGGTGGTGTGCACGACGTCGGCGGCGGAGCCCCTCTTCGACGGTGCCCTGGTGCCGGACACCGCGGGCGTCGTGGCCATGGGATCCCACGAGCCACAGTTCCGCGAGCTCGATTCCGCGCTCATGGGTCGCGCCCAGGTGGTCGTGGAGGACCGGGCCACCGCCATGCGCGAAGCCGGGGACGTGATCCAGGCCGTGGCCGACAGTTCATTACACGAGGATTCACTCGTGGACCTCGCGGACGTCGTCACGGGCGCGGTGGCCCCTGATGAGACGCGCCCCCGCGTGTTCAAGTGCGTGGGCATGAGCTGGCAGGACCTGGTCGTGGCCGCGGGGGTGGATGAAGGTTGTGGTATCCAGCGCGCCATCAGGACTGTTGACGCGTCGACGACTATCCGAGGGGGTTGCGTCATTCTGCTCAATGCCCTGGCCGAGGTCAGCAACACCACCACGGCCAGCATTAAGTTCTACCGTCGGGAGGGACTGTTGCCCGCCGGTACCAGGCTCGCCGCCACGCGGCAGGACTACGATCGGGGTCACGCGGAACGCCTGCAGCTCATCCGGGTACTGCGGGAGGAGGCCGGTGCCACGATCCCCGACATCCGTGCGCTGGTCACCCTGATCGACGATCCGAGGCGGGCCCCTCGTGGACGCCCTCGAAATCGCCCAGGCGCTCGCCGCGGGCCTGTCACCTGCCGAGGCCGGCGGGCCCCCGGAGCGCCGGGAGGATCCGATGATCCGGGACATGCTCACGCAGCTGGCGTGGCCGGACGTGGCAAGCGGGCCGCGCCGGGCGCTCGGTGAGTTGTTGGAGGGCATGCGGGCCACTGGGTCACCCGTGGACCGGGGGAGACGCCGTCCTGGGACGTCATCGTGGCCCGCGCGGTGCGGGGAATGGTCTCTTACAATCGGCTGACCCGGGTGCTGCAGGCTCTGGGCCATGTCTCCCACTCGGTGCGCGCCGCCGGGTCGTAGGTCAGCGGTCGCACGCGAAAGGCCCCGGAACGTAGTGTTTCGGGGCCTTGTCTGGTGCGCGATACTGGGATCGAACCAGTGACCTCTTCCGTGTCAGGGAAGCGCGCTACCGCTGCGCCAATCGCGCTCAATGTTCATCATATTGAACGAGGTGGTTGCACCGAGGTGGAGACGGGATTCGAACCCGCGTAGACGGCTTTGCAGGCCGCTGCCTAACCACTCGGCCACCCCACCGGGGACCAGATCCTTGGAGGACAAGGTCTCAGGTCTCGACCAGGGTCGAAAACTGCGAGCGGACGACGGGAGTCGAACCCGCGACCCTCACCATGGCAAGGTGATGCTCTACCAGCTGAGCTACGTCCGCATTGTTGGTCGATCGAGGCCCTGGAAATCAGTACTCCGTTCTTCCGAGCGGAAACTTTATCACAAGACTTCATGCCCTTCCGTGTTTGTCCATCCGGGGTGTTGCCATCGGAGGACTCCGCTTTCGGGGCGTTGCCAACGAGCAAGAACATTACCCACCGGAACGGGCCCGGGCAAATCGATCGCGGAGCCCGAGGAATTTGCCGTTCCTGGACGAAGTGTTCTAGAGTCTTCAACGTTGCAAGCGCGATTGGCGCAGCGGTAGCGCGCTTCGTTCACACCGAAGAGGTCACTGGTTCGATCCCAGTATCGCGCACGGTAACGAGGAACCCGGTCCCGGGAGGGGCCGGGTTCTTTCGCGTCCAAGGCCAATCGGACCGGTCGGTCCGGCCCCAGCCGCGTGAAGTCCGGCTCCTGGACGGACGTCCGAGCCCGCTCCGCCCGGGTGAGCCCGTGATCGTTGTCCGTGTCTGGACCCCTTCCTACGCTGAGCCCATGACTCAACCCCGCTTGGCCCAGCAGACCGCCACCGGCCGGATGTACGCCCGGAGTGAGGGAGGGGACCTCGAGGTCCCCTCCATCACCACGGTCATCGGGTGCGAGGCCAACGACCTCGGGGGCTGGTACGCCTACACCGCAGCGCAGGCCCTGGCCACGGATCCCCAGTTGCCGGACGCGCTCCGGGACACGCGGCGTCGTCGTTCGCTCGTGAACCACGCGGCCAAGGCGGCGGAGCGGCACCGGGACCACGCGGCGCAGCGCGGTGACCGCGTACACGACTACTGCGAGCAGCTCGCGCTGCGGGCCATGGGCCGCGACCACGAGGTGGACCGGGCCCGGGACACGCTCGCAGAACACCATGAGACCCGATTCGCGGACAGTGCGGACCAATGGTGGCAGTTGTTCCGCCCCGAACCGCTGGCCGCGGAGATCACGGTATGGAACTCCACGGTGGGCTACGCCGGCACTCTGGATCTCGTGGCACGCATCGGCGGCAAGGTGTGTCTGATCGATTACAAGACCCGCGGGACCGACCGCGCCGGGCGGGTCAAGGCCCCGGACCCCAAGGTCGTGACCCAGTTGGTGGCCGGGCTCAAGGCCGAGGAATCCCTCGTGGACGCCACGGCGGGGGAGTGGGAACCGTGGCGCTACCGGGACGCGGAGGTCTTGATGGCCGTGGCGATCGGTGAGACCGAGGCGCTCACCGTGCAGGCCGCGCCCGAGCACCTCCCCGTGCACTGGTACAAGTTCTGCGCCCTGGCCAAGGTGTGGGCGCGCAATTCCCAGTTGGCCACCGCCGGGGCGCAAATGCGCAGCATCGCGCCCCCGCCCCTGGATTCCTCCCCCACGGGTCGCGTGGCGGGCGGCACGCAGGTCGTGACGGCCGAGACGGTCGCGGGCCCCGCCGTAGACTGACAGGCACACCCCGTCCCACGACCCCCATGAGGAGTGCACTCCGCGGTGAGTATTTTGCGCATTCGTACCATCGGTGACCCCGTCCTGCGCACCCCGGCCCAGGAGGTCACGCAGTTCGACGACGCCCTGGCTGCCCTCGTCCGGGACATGCTCGAGACCATGTACGCCGTGGGCGGTGTGGGTCTGGCCGCACCGCAGGTGGGCGTGGGATTGCGCGTCTTCACGTGGGGCATCGACGGGGACGAAGGGCACGTGATCAACCCCCAGCTGAGCATGGGAGAGGAGCCGCAGGAAGGCGGCGAGGGCTGCCTGTCGGTCCCGGGCCTGTCCTACGAGACCCCCCGCGCCGAGCACGCCGTCCTCACCGGGGTGGATTGCCACGGCGAGCCCGTGCACCGTGAGGCCACCGGCCTGTTGGCCCGCTGCTTCCAGCACGAGAACGATCACCTGGGCGGCATGCTCTACGTCGACCGTCTCGTGGGTGACGAGCGCAAGGACGCAATGCGGCAGTTGCGCGCGCAATCGTTCACGGACACGACCGCCCGTGTCACGCGCGAACGCGAGACGCAGCGCGCGAGTCACTCAACACCGGACGCACACGACGCCGCTGGGTCGGCTTTCGGTGCGGCCCGCACCTCGCGAGCCGCATCCGGCGCCGCACACACGGCCGGTTCCGCGTTCGGCGCGGCGGGTGATGCCCGATGAGCCCCGACACGAACCAGCAGCCCCTCAAGATCCTGTACGCGGGAACCCCGGAGACCGCCGTCCCCCCGCTCGAGGCACTGCACCAGGATCCCCGGATCGAGATCACCGCGGTGCTGACCCGTGAGGACGCCCCTGTGGGCCGCAAGAAGGTCATGGCCCCGTCCGCGGTGGGTCGTCGGGCCGATGAGCTCGGACTGCCCGTGATCAAGGCCAATCGGGTCCGGGGTGAACTCCTGGACACCCTGCGTGACACCGGCGCGAGCATCGCGGCGGTCGTGGCCTACGGCGCCCTGCTGCCGCGACCGGCCCTGGAGGTCTTCCAGGACGGGTGGATCAACCTGCATTTCTCCCTCCTGCCCCAGTGGCGCGGCGCCGCCCCGGTGCAGCGGGCCCTCATGGCCGGGGACTCCGTGGTCGGGGCCACCACCTTCGTCCTGGACGACGGCATGGACACCGGCCCCGTGGTAGGCACCCTCACGGACCAGGTGCGTCCGGAGGACACGTCCGGGTCGGTCCTGGATCGGCTCGCACATGAAGGTTCGCCCCTGCTCGCGGAATCCTTGCTCGGTGTGGCCTCGGGCCGCGTGCACCCCACGCCGCAACGCGGTGAATCCACCGCTGCCCCCAAACTCACGGCCCAGGACGGGCGCGTCGATTGGTCACATCCCGCCGTGGCCGTGGCTCACCGGGTGCGCGGTGTGACCCCCGAACCCGGTGCGTGGACCGAACTCGACGGCCAGCGCTTCAAGCTCGACCGCGTGATCCCCGCCCCGGAGGTCACCGGGATCGCCCCGGGCCACGTGGAGCTGCGGGAGAAGCGGGTCTTCGTGGGCACCGGGTCCTACGCCGTGGAGCTGACCCGCGTGCAACCCAATGGCAAGAAACCCATGGCGGCCCTCGACTGGGCGCGCGGCAAGCAGAACACGGAACAGGTGGCCTTCGGATGAGTCGGGACCAGCAGCACCGCGGCCACGCCGGTAGCGGCAACGACCGGTCTCGGGGGAACAACCGCCGTCGTGACGATCGTCCGTTCCGTGATGCCGGCGGCCGGGGCCGCGACGACCGCTCGCCCCGCGACTCCGGTGGGCGCCGTGGTGACGACCGCTCGCCCCGGGAGGCCGGCGGGAGGGATCGACGAGCGGGGGACGGCTCGCGTCGCGACGCCAAGGGCCACGAGCGCAACCGCCTGGCCCAGCACGAGCGCTCCTACTCCGCGCAGGCGCCCTCGCAGCGTCGCAAGCGCTCCGATCCCGCACGGCTGACCGCATATCAGGCCCTGCGCGCGGTCAACTCGGAGGACGCCTACGGGAATCTCGTGCTGCCACGCCTGGTCCGTGAAAACCGCCTCGACAAGCGGGACGCGGCGTTCGCGACCGAGCTCGCCTACGGGGCCATGCGGTGGAGTGGCACGTGGGACGCCGTGCTCGAGAAGTGCGTGGACCGCCCGCTGGACCAGTTGGACCCCGCGGTGCTGGACGCCCTGCGCCTGGGCGTGCACCAGTTGCTCGCGATGCGCGTCCCCGATCACGCCGCGCTGGACGCGACCGTGGGTCTGGTGCGCGGGGAGATCGGGCAGGGACCCTCGGGACTCGTCAACGCCGTCCTGCGCAAGGTGACCCGGCGCAGCCACGACGAATGGCTGGACGCGCTCGCCGCCGAGCACACCGACGAGCTGCGGCAGCTCGGTGTCCGCCACGCCCACCCGGTGTGGGAGGTCCGCGCGTTGCGCCGGTCCCTGCGCGCCAACGGCCGAGACACCGCGGAGATCGAGGCCCTGTTGGAAGCGGACAACGAGGCGCCCCGTGTGCACCTCGTGGCCCTGCCCGGTATCGGCTCGCTCGAGCCCGCACTCGCAGCAGGCGCCGAACCCGGTGACCTGGTCCCGAACAGCGCGGTCAGCGCCGGGGGAGACGTCCACCGCGTCCCGGGCACGCGGGAGGGAACGGTGCGTGTCCAGGACGCCGGTTCCCAGCTCGTGGCCCGCGTGCTCGCGCAGGTGCCCGTGGCCGATGACAGCGGGGCGTGGGCCGACTTCTGTGCCGGACCCGGCGGGAAGGCGGCGCTGCTCGCGGCATTGGCCCACGAGCGCGGTGCCACGTTGCTGGCCAACGAGGTCAGCGGGCACCGTAGTGACCTCGTGAGCCAGGCGCTGTCGGCCGTGGACCACGAGGCGTGGCACGTCCGCACCGGCGATGCCCGGCAGATCCCGTCCGGCCAGGACACGCGTTTCGATCGGGTGCTCGTGGACGTGCCGTGCACCGGACTGGGCGCGCTGCGGCGTCGTCCCGAAGCGCGATGGCGGCGCACGCCGTCGGACGTCGCGAACCTGGCCCCGCTGCAGCGTGAGCTGCTCGACGCCGCGCTGGACGCCACCCGCCCCGGCGGCGTGGTGCTCTACGCCACGTGTTCGCCGCACACCGCCGAGACGCACGACGTGCTCCAGGACGTCCTGGCGCGGCGCGGCGACGTGTCGGTCCTGGACACCGCGCAGCTCGCCGTGGATGCCGCCCTGCCCGGCGCGCTCGACGACGCTCGGGCGGCGGGGCACGACGTCCCCGGCGGGGGTACGAGTGTGCAGTTGTGGCCGCACGTCCACGGAACCGACGCCATGTTCATGGTCGCGCTGCGCAAGAGCGCGTGAGCCGCGGCTCGGTCATTGATCCGGAACTATTCCCAGGAGGAACCATGTCCCGCTGTGACATCCACCCGTCAATCCTCTCCGCAGACTTCTCCCGGCTCGCGGAGGAACTCCAGCGCATCTCGAACGCGGATGCGGCGCACGTGGATGTGATGGACAACCACTTCGTCCCCAATCTGACCCTGGGGTTGCCGGTCGTGGAACGGTTGCAGGCCGTCTCCCCGATCCCCCTGGACCTACACCTGATGATCGAGGACCCGGACCGGTGGGCCCCGGCGTACGCGGAGGCAGGGTGCGCGTCGGTGACGTTCCACGCGGAAGCCGCCACGGCGCCGATCAAGCTCGCGCGTGAACTGCGCGCGGCGGGTGCCCGAGCGGGACTCGCGGTGCGTCCGGCCACGCCGATCGAGCCGTACCTGGACCTGCTGCCCGAGCTGGACATGTTGCTCATCATGACCGTGGAACCCGGCTTCGGCGGCCAGAAGTTCCTGGACGTGACCCTGCCCAAGCTGCGCCGCGCCGCGGCGGCGGTCAAGGCCCACGGGGGCACGATCGCGCTGCAGGTGGACGGCGGGATCACTGAGGAGACCATCGTGCGCGCCGCGGAGGCCGGGGCGGACACGTTCGTCGCCGGTTCCGCGGTCTACGGCCAGGACGACCCCGCCGCCGCGATCGAGGCACTCCGTAGGACCGCCCGGGAGCACCGGGCCTGAATTTTTGCGGGCCCCGATGACGGGTCCGCGGAGAACGCCCTGCCTGTCAGCGCAGGTCCAGGAGTTCACGCAGTTCCGTGAAGGCGCCGCGCACCACGGTGTAGTGCGCCCACTTGCCGCGCTGCTCGCGTGTGAGCAGTCCGGCGTCCACCAGCTTCTTGAGGTGATGACTCACGGTGGGCTGGCTGATGTCGAGGACGTCCAGCAGGTCGCAGGCGCACACTGCGTCGCAGCCCTGCGCGGCGATGTGGGAGAGCAACCGCAGGCGCGTCGGGTCGGAGAGCGCCTTGAGCTTCGCGGTCATGCGCTCGGCCTCGCCGGCCCCGAGCGGCGAGGAGGCGAGCGAGCAGCACTCGGTTGCTTTCTCATCGATCAGCTCGGGTCGTTGCGCGGGTGCTTTCATACCGAGATTTTACATTGACGGACATCTATATGACCTCGTAGCGTATGTCCCATAGATGACCGTCGATACGAGGAGCTCGCCGCCCGTGAGTACCACCATCGCCTCCGCACCGGTGAGGCAGAGCATGTCGTTCCTGGACCGGTGGCTGCCGGCCTGGATCCTGCTGGCCATGGGCGTGGGCCTGCTGCTGGGCCGGCTGGTGCCGGGGCTGAACACGGCCTTGGAAGCCATGACGATCGGACAGGTGTCGCTGCCGATCGCACTCGGTCTGCTGGTGATGATGTATCCCGTCCTGGCGAAGGTGCGCTACGACGAGACCCGCCGGGTGACCGGTGACAAACGATTGCTGGGCCTGTCACTCGTGCTCAACTGGGTCGTGGGACCGGCGGTGATGTTCGTGCTCGCCTGGGTGTTCCTGCCCGATCTGCCCGAGTACCGCACCGGGTTGATCATCGTGGGCCTGGCCCGGTGTATCGCCATGGTCCTGATCTGGAACGACCTCGCATGCGGCGACCGGGAGAGTGCGGCCGTGCTCGTGGCCATCAACTCCGTCTTCCAGGTCGTAGCCTTCGGCGCTCTTGGGTGGTTCTACCTCCAGGTCCTGCCGTCGTGGCTGGGGCTGCCGACCACCACGGCCGAATTCTCCGTGGGAGCGATCGTGGGATCCGTCCTGGTATTCCTCGGCATCCCCCTGCTCGCCGGCTTCCTCACCCGCGTCCTGGGTGAACGGGCGAAGGGCCGGGACTGGTACGAAGAGAAGTTCCTCCCCGCGATCGGCCCGTGGGCCCTGTACGGCCTCCTGTTCACCATCGTGATGCTCTTCGCGCTCCAGGGGGACGCCATCACCTCACAGCCCCTCGACGTGGTCAGGATCGCGCTGCCGTTGCTCGTGTACTTCGTTCTGATGTTCGTCATCGGCCTCTTCGCCTCGAAAGCGGTGGGGCTCGACTACGGCAAGTCGGCCACGGTGGCTTTCACCGCGTCGGGCAACAACTTCGAACTGGCGATCGCCGTGGCCATCAGCACCTTCGGCGTCACCTCCGGGCAGGCACTAGCCGGCGTCGTGGGGCCGTTGATCGAAGTGCCCGTCCTGATCGGCCTGGTCTACGTGGCCCTGTGGGCCGGCCCGCGCGTGTTCCCGAACGATCCCTCCGTCCCCACCCACCGAACCCGGGAGACCGCATCATGAGCGCACCATCACCCACGAAACCGACCGTGCTCTTCGTCTGCGTCCACAACGCGGGCCGCTCCCAGATGGCGGCGGGCTACCTGGCCGCGATGTCAGGCGGGAGCATCGATGTCCGTTCGGCCGGGTCCGAACCGGCAGAGAGCCTGAACCCGGTGGCCGTGGAGGCAATGGCTGAGGAGGGCATCGATATCACCGCAGCCGTGCCCACGATCCTGCGGACGGAGCAGGTCAGGGCCTCCGACGTCGTCATCACCATGGGCTGTGGGGACACCTGCCCCGTGTTTCCGGGCAAGCGCTACGAGGACTGGGACCTCGACGACCCGGCCGGTCAGCCCCTCGCGGACGTGCGCAGGATCCGCGACGACATCAAGGCCCGCGTCACCGGACTGCTCTCGGATCTGCAGGGCCGGGAGAACGGCCGGAAAACCAGGACGTGACCGCCCGGTGTCCCCGATCATGGGCATGGTGAGGCCGCGTGGCATAATGAGCGCAGCAACGTGTTCCGGGGTCGGTGCAATTCCGAACCGGCGGTGACAGTCCGCGAACCGTGAACACCGTGCACAGCACCGAGCAGGTTCCCGTGGGAACCACCGGGGATGCGCACGGAGGGATCGGCCGAACCGGTGGAAATCCGGTACCGACAGTACAGTCTGGATGGTAGGCACACGTGAGCGTCACGGCGTCCTGACCGTGCGCGGTCGCACGCGATCGCGGTCCGTCGGGTGGTGCTGTGACGTGCTCCGCCACGCGATCGTGTTCGACGCGTGTGCGCATTCCTCCCCGGGACCACCGACAGTGGCGGGTGAGAGGAGACACCGTGGACGTCCTGCGTTGGTTGTTCGACGCGCAGTTGCGGGTGGGCGACGGTTTCATCCTGTGGCGCGAGGTGCTCGGCAACGTGTTCGGGCTGCTGTCCGCGCTGGGCGGAATGCGCCGCAAAGTGTGGGCGTGGCCCGTGGGGATCGTGGGCAACGCGATCCTGCTGACCGTCTTCCTGGGCGCGGTGTTCGACACCCCCAACCCCGTGAACCTGTTGGGCCAGGCCGGCCGTCAGGTCATGTTCATCGCGGTGTCCGTGTACGGCTGGGTGCAGTGGCGCCGGTCCCGCGGGGCGTCCGAGGAGGCCGTGTCCCCGCGTTGGGCCACCGCCCGCGAACGCGTGTTCCTCGTGGTCGCCCTCGTGTTCGGGACGGCACTTCTCACGCCCATCTTCCGCGCCCTGGGCTCGTACGAACCCGTGTGGGCGGACGCCTGGATCTTCATGGGCTCGCTGCTCGCAACGCTCGGGATGGCCAAGGGCTGGGTCGAGTTCTGGCTGTTGTGGGTCGCCGTGGACATCGTGGGCGTGCCCCTCCTGTTCTCCGCCGGTTACTACGCCTCGGGCTTGATGTACGTGTTCTACGGCGCCTTCACGCTCGCCGGGTTCTTCGTGTGGTGGCGCGTGAACACGCGCCAGCGCCGTCGCGCGACGATCGAGACGGGCTTCCCGGACCTGCGCCTGTCCGTGGGTGAGGACGAGAAGTGACGGCGTACGACGACGCCGCTGCGCCGGGGCCCGCGCCCCGCTCCCGTCCGGGGGCGGAGCCGTCCCACGACTTCTCGGCCGCGGAACACGAGGCGATGCGCGCGGCTCTGGAAGCGGCTCGGCGGGGGATCCGCGGGGCCAATCCCGTGGTGGGCGCCGTGATCCTCTCCGCCGCGGGGGAGATCCTGCACGTGGGTCATCACCGCGGGGCGGGCACCCCGCATGCGGAGGCGGACGCCCTGCGTCTGGCCCGTGAGGCGGGGACACCTCTCGAGGACACCACCATGGTCGTGTCCCTCGAACCCTGCAACCACACCGGACGCACCGGCCCGTGCTCGCGCGCGATCCTCGACGCGGGGATCCCCCGGGTCATTTACGCGGTGGCCGACGGCACCGACACCGCCCGCGGGGGCGGCGCGTTCCTCGCCGTACACGGGGTGGACGTGCGTCAGGGGCTGCTCGCGAGGGAAGCCCACGATCTCAATGACCGCTGGTTCATCGCCCAGCATGATGCGCGACCGTTCGTGACGCTGAAACTCGCGCAGACGATCGACGGCCGCGTGGCCGCCGCGGACGGGACGAGCCAGTGGATCACGGGTGCACCCGCTCGGGATCAGGGCCACGCCCTGCGCACCCGGGTGGACGCGATCCTGGTGGGCGGCGGGACCCTGCGCGCGGACGACCCGACCCTGACCGCGCGGGATGCCGCGGGTGAACCCCTCGCGCGACAACCCCTGCGGGCAGTCATGAGCACCCGCCCCGTGCCCGCGGATGCCAAGGTCCGGCGCGGCGTCGTCGACCGCGCGCCCCGGGAAGACACCGAACGTGGAGCCCCGGGAGATACCGGAACGGATCACGGAGAGGTCGCATGCGCCGACCGCGGGCACGACGGGCGGTTCATCCACCTCACCACGCACGATCCCGCCGAGGCGTTACAACACCTCCGTGAACGCGGGGTTTCCCACGTGCTCGTGGAAGGCGGGCCCACGGTGTCCGCCGCGTTCCTCGCCGCCGATCTCGTGGACGAGCTGTGGTTGTACCAGGCCCCACTGATCCTCGGGGACGGCGCGGCGTCGGTCGCGTCGCTCGGGATCGGGACGCTTGCCGCGGCGTCGTCATGGCGCGGTGACCCCGTGCGGCACCCGGCGGACCTCGCGCGCCCCGGCCACGAAGAGGCCACGGAGCAGATGGAGGCGATCAGCCGCGTGGGCGTCGATGGACGGTGGCACTTGCGGCCCGCGGGTCCCGTACCCGACGTCCCATGACACGCCCCTGAACTGACGCAGCACACCAAGACCTCGCGCCGGGAAGTTCCCGAGAACCCCGCGCACCCCAGATCCCCAAGGAGAATCAGTGTTCACCGGAATTGTCGAAGCCCAGGCCACCGTGGAACGTGTGGAACGGTTGGCGCAGGACGCCGCCCGGCTGCACGTGTCCGCGGGGCCACTCGTCGCGGACCTGCCCCACGGCGGCTCACTCGCGGTCAACGGGGTGTGCCTGACCGCGGTCCCCTCGGGCGCGGCGGGGGACTTCACCGCGGACGTCATGGGTGAGACACTGCGCCTGACCACCCTGGGGGCGCTCGGACACGGTGACCTGGTGAACGTGGAACGCTGCACCGCAGCCGGGCAGCGCCTGGACGGGCACGTGGTCCAGGGCCACGTGGACGGCGTGGGCACCGTGGTGCAGCGCACGTCCCACACCGGATGGGAGACCGTGCGGATCAGAGTCCCCGTGGCACTTGCGCGCTACATCGCGGTCAAGGGTTCGATCGCCGTGGACGGCGTGTCCCTCACGGTCACTGCGGTGAACTCCACGGACGAGCCCGAGGCGTGGTTCGAGGTGGGGCTGATCCCGGAGACCCTGCGCGCGACCACGCTCGGCGCTCGCACGCCGGGTTCCACCGTCAACCTCGAGGTGGACGTGCTCGCCAAGTACGCCGAGCGCCTGGCCTCGTACGCGGCACCCGCGACACCGCGCGGCGTCGCCCTCGATCCGGTCGCGGACGCCGTGGCCGCGATGGCCTCGGGTGCCGCGGTCGTTGTCGTGGACGACGAGGACCGGGAGAACGAGGGCGACCTGGTGTTCGCGGCCCAGCACGCGACCCAGCCCCTCATGGGCTTCACGATCCGGCACAGCTCCGGGGTGGTGTGCGTGCCCATGACCGACGAGCGCGCGGACCGGCTTGCCCTGCCGCCCATGACCGAGCACAACGAGGACGCCAAGGCCACGGCGTACACCGTGACGTGCGACGCCCGCACCGGGATCACCACCGGGATCAGCGCGCGGGACCGGGCGCTGACCACACGACTGCTCGCGCTGCCCGGCACCACCGCGGCCGAGCTCACGCGGCCCGGCCACATCCTGCCGCTGCGCGCGGTCCCTGGCGGGGTGCGCGAACGCGCGGGGCACACCGAGGCCGCCGTGGAGCTCGCGCGGCTCGCGGGGTGCGAGCCCGTGGGTGCGATCGCGGAGATCGTCGACGACGCCGGGCAGCCCCTGCGCGCCCCCGCCCTGCGGCGGTTCGCGGACGAGCACGGGCTCGTAATGATCAGCATCGCAGATCTGATCGCCCACCTGGACGCGACGGATGCCGCTGAGGACGCCGTCCCGCGGGCGGCCGCGAACGACGCCGGTGCCGCGGCTCAGGACGCGAAGGGCACAACTCGACCGAGCGCCGTCGACGTCGCCGGGGGCGCCACCGCGCCGTCGGTGGACACCACGGGGGAGGGAGACCGCATCGCATGAGCGTTTTCGACCACGGTGAGATCCCTGAACACGCGTCACCGGCCGACAATCACGCGGCTCCGGGAGCGGAGCCCCTGCACCACAGCGACCCCGTGACCGTGCCCTCCGAGTACGGCACGTTCTCGGTGACCGGTTGGCGCGTTCCGGAGCCGTCGGGGATCCCCGCCGCCGAGCACGTCTCGCTCACGGCACCCCCGCCCGCCGACGAAGCCGCTCTGCCACCGTTGCTGCGGCTGCATTCCGAGTGCCTCACCGGGGACGTCTTCGGCTCGTGGCGCTGTGACTGCGGACCGCAACTGCACCTGGCGCTGGAACGGATCTCCCGCCACGGGGGCACGGTGCTGTACCTGCGCAACCACGAGGGCCGCGGGATCGGGCTGATCAACAAGCTGCGCGCCTACAAGCTCCAGGACGGCGGAGCGGACACCGTGGACGCCAACACCATGCTCGGGCTGCCCGCGGAGGCCCGGGACTACACCGCCGCCGCCCGGATCCTCGCGGCCATGGGCCTGACCACGGTGCGGCTGCTGACCAACAACCCGGACAAGGTCGCCAAGCTCGAGGCGCTCGGGATCACCGTGGCGAACGTGATCCCCCACGAGGTCCACGCGCGCACCGAGAACCTGGACTACCTGCGCACCAAGCGCGACCGCATGCACCACCACCTGACCCACCTCAACCCAGGAGAAACATCATGAGCGGACACGGCGCCCCGACCACCCTCGCCTCGGACCTCGACGCCTCGGACCTGACCGTGGCCGTGGTCGCCGCGAGCTGGCACACGACGATCATGGACGGGCTGCTCGACGGCGCCCTGCGCGCCCTCACGGAAGCGAACACCGGCACGGTCGTGCGGGTGCGCGTACCCGGGAGCTTCGAGCTGCCCGTGGCCGCCCGCCGCCTGGCGGAGACGGCGGACGCGGTGGTCGCGCTCGGCGTCGTGATCCGCGGCGGCACCCCGCACTTCGACTACGTGTGCCACGCCGCGACCTCCGGACTCACGGACGTGTCCGTGGCCACCGGGACCCCGGTGGGCTTCGGCGTACTCACGTGTGACACGGAGGAACAGGGCCTGGACCGCGCCGGCCTCGAGGGCTCGCACGAGGACAAGGGCTACGAGGCCGCCCACGCCGCCCTGAGCACCGCCCTGACCCTGCGCGAGCACGGGGTCTGAACGGAGCAGACGCTCGCGGCCGGTCCGCCACGCTCGATCCGCGGAGGCCGGCCGCGAGCGGCGTGCATGTGCCACGCGTTCGGGACGGGCACGCGCACCCATTACCCTGAAGGGGTGAAAACCTTCGAAGACCTCTTCACCGAACTGCGCACCAAGGCCGAGCAACGCCCCGAGGGATCCAGGACCGTCACGGAACTGGACTCCGGGATCCACGGCATCGGGAAGAAGGTCGTCGAGGAGGCCGCCGAGGTCTGGATGGCGTGCGAGTACGAGTCCGACGCCGAGGCCGCTGAGGAGATCTCCCAGTTGCTCTACCACGTGCAGGTCATGATGATCGCCAAGGGTATGAGCCTCGAGGACGTCTACAAGTACCTCTGAGCCCCGCGCGTCACCCGCTCCGGGCACCGCCCCGATCCCCGTCATCTGCGCCCCGCGGAAAGGAATCCCATGCTGCGAGTAGCCGTGCCCAACAAGGGCGCGCTGTCCGAAGCCGCCATCACCATGCTCACCGAGGCCGGTTACCGGCAGCGGCGCAGCACCCGGGAACTCGTGCTGGTGGACAACGACAACCACGTGGAGTTCTTCTACCTGCGCCCGCGGGACATCGCGATCTACGTGGGTGGCGGCACCCTGGACCTGGGGATCACCGGACGGGACCTGCTGCTCGATTCCGGCGCGGAGGCCGAGGAGGAGCTGGGCCTGGACTTCGCCCGTTCCACCTTCCGGTTGGCCGGCCCGCGCGGGCAGTTCGAGTCCGTGCAGGAACTCGAGGGCAAGCGGATCGCCACGAGCTACCAGTTGCTGCTGGGGCGTTACCTCGCGGACCGCGGCGTGGATGCCGAGGTCGTCCGCCTGGACGGCGCCGTAGAATCCTCCATCCGGTTGGGTGTCGCGGACGCGATCGCGGACGTCGTGGAGACCGGCAACACCCTGCGCGCGGCGGGCCTCGAGATCTTCGACGAACCGATCATGACCTCCGAGGCGCTGCTCATCCGCCGCGGCGACGAACCGGAACCCGAGGGACTGCGCGTTCTGCGACGTCGTCTGCAGGGTGTGCTGGTCGCGCGGCAGTACGTGATGATGGACTACGACATCACCGAGGACCTGCTGCCCGCCGCCACCGAGATCACCCCGGGTATGCAGGGCCCCACGATCTCCCCGCTCGGTCACGACGGCGCGGTGGCCGTTCGCGCGATGGTGCGCAAGAGCGACACCAACAAGGTCATGGACGCGCTCTACGAGGTGGGGGCCCGGGCCATCCTGGTCTCACCCATCCAGGCCGCGCGGATCTGACGCGGGCGCGGGCGAAGAGAAGTCGAGAGCAGTGAGGACGGTGGCGTAATGGGTGTGGCCGTACGAGTCATTCCGTGTCTGGACGTCGATGCCGGGCGCGTGGTCAAGGGCGTGAACTTCGAGAACCTGCGGGACGCGGGGGATCCTGTGGAACTCGCGGCGCGCTACAACCTGGCCGGCGCGGACGAGCTCACGTTCCTGGACGTGACCGCGTCCTCGAGCGAGCGGGACACCATGTTCGACGTCGTGGCCCGCACCGCCGAGAAGGTGTTCATCCCCCTGACCGTGGGCGGCGGCGTGCGCACGGCACAGGACGTGGACCGGTTGCTGCGCTGCGGCGCGGACAAGGCCTCGATCAACACCGCGGCGGTCACGCGCCCGGAGGTCATCGACGAGATCACGAACCGTTTCGGCAACCAGGTGCTCGTGCTGTCCCTGGACGCGAAACGCACGGGCAACACCCCGTCCGGTTTCGAGGTCACCACGCGCGGTGGGCGCACGCTCACGGGCCTGGACGCGCTCGAGTGGGCCCGGGAGGCCGAGGAACGCGGAGTCGGGGAGATCCTGCTCAACTCGATGGACGCGGACGGGACCCGCGAGGGCTTCGACCTGGAGATGATCTCCGCCGTGCGGGATCGGGTAAACGTTCCGCTCATCGCGTCGGGCGGGGCCGGGGCACCCGAGCACTTCCCGCCCGCGGTCGCCGCCGGCGCGGACGCGGTGCTGGCGGCCTCGGTGTTCCACTTCGGCCCGGACGACGCGATCGCGGACGTCAAGAACGCCCTGCGTGCCGCAGGTTACGAGGTGCGCTGATGTCCCAGAACCAGGAGACGCGGATGAGTACCGCCACGGACGCGTTCACGACCCACAACCTGGACCCCCGCATCGCCGAGCAGCTCTCGCACAACGAGGCGGGACTCGTGGCGGCGATCATCCAGCAGTACGACACCAAGGAGGTGCTCATGCTGGGCTGGATGAACGACGAGGCCCTGCACCGCACCCTGACCGAGGGTCGCGTGACCTTCTGGTCGCGGTCCCGCCAGGAGTACTGGCGCAAGGGGGACACCTCCGGGCACTACCAGAGCGTGCACTCCGTGAGCCTGGACTGTGACGGGGACGCCCTGCTCGTGCAGGTGGACCAGCACGGCGCGGCATGCCACACGGGCTCGCGCACGTGTTTCGACGATCGAGACCTCCACGCGGAACAGGCGGTTTAAATGCACGAACTCGGCAGCATCACCCCCACCCTTGAGGAGTTCCGGCAGTATGCCGCGACCCGCCGCGTGATCCCGGTGCGCACCACGGTGCTCGCCGACTCACTGACCCCCGTGGGTCTGTACCGCGCGCTCGTGACCCGCGAGGGCGAACCCCGCCCGGGCACGTTCCTGCTCGAGTCCGCCGCGGAGGGCGGGGTGTGGTCCCGCTACTCGTTCGTGGGTGCCGGTTCCGTGGCCACGCTGACCTCCCGGGACGGGCAGGCGCACTGGATCGGTGACGCACCGGCCGGGGCACCGGTGGACGGCGATCCCCTCGACGCACTGCGCGCGACCATGCAGTTGCTGCACACCGCACCCTTCGAGGGCGTCCCACCGCTCACGAGCGGGATGGTGGGTTTCGTGGGCTGGGAGGCCGTGCGCCGCTGGGAGACCCTGCCCAACCCGCCCGAGGATGACCTGCACATGCCCGAGCTGGCCATGAACCTGGTCGCGGACATGGCCGTGCACGACAGCAAGGACGGCTCCGTGCTGCTCGTGGCCAATGCCGTGAACGTCAACGGCACGGACGAGAACGTGGATGCCGCCTACCACGACGCCGTGTCCCGGTTGCGCTCCATGGTGACCCGCCTGGCCACCCCGCTCGAGCGCACTACGGTGTCCATCGCGGAGCAGGGAGCACCGGAGCTCACGGACGTGGAGTCCGTCGCGCGCCAGTCGTGGGACCGGGAGCTGTTCATGTCCGCGATCGACCGCGGCAAGCAGGCGATCGTGGACGGCGACATCTTCCAGGTGGTGGTCTCGCGCCGCTTCGAGGCTGAGTGCCACGCGAGCTCGCTGGACGTCTACCGCACGCTGCGCCGGATCAACCCGAGCCCGTACATGTACCTGTACTCGTTTGAGGACGCCCAAGGTCGGCCGTACTCGATCGTGGGTTCTTCACCCGAGGCGCTCGTGACGGTCACGGGCCGCCAGGCCATGACCCACCCGATCGCGGGCTCCCGCCCGCGCGGTGCCACGGTGGACGAGGACGTGGCCCTGGGCCAGGACCTGCTCGCGGACGAGAAGGAACGCGCGGAACACCTCATGCTCGTGGACCTGGCCCGCAACGATCTTTCCAAGGTCGCCGAGCCCGGCAGCGTGGACGTGAGCGAGTTCATGGAGATCGAGCGTTTCAGCCACATCATGCACCTGTGCTCCACGGTGGTCGCGCGCATGCGCGAGGACGTCACCGCCTACGACGTCCTCGCCGCCACGTTCCCCGCGGGCACGCTCTCGGGCGCGCCCAAGCCTCGCGCGTTGCGCCTGCTCGACGAGTACGAGCCGCTGCGCCGGGCCGTCTACGGCGGCGTCGTGGGCTACATGGACTTCGCGGGGAACATGGACATGGCGATCGCGATCCGCACGGCGCTGCTGCTCGAGGGTACGGCGTACGTCCAGGCGGGCGGCGGTATCGTGGCTGATTCGGATCCCGAGTCCGAGGCCCAGGAATCCCTCAACAAGGCCACCGCGCCGTTGCGCGCCGCGCTGATCGCCCAGACCCTGCGCGAGCCGGGCACGGACACCCGGGCCTCCCGTCCCCCGAGGAGCTGACGTTGCTGCGCCGCACCGCACCCGCCGTCCTGGTCACGCTGTTGTGTGCCCTGGCGTTGTTCGCCACGACCACCGCCACCTGGATCCACGCGGACGTCCCCACGTCCCTGCAGTCGGTCACGGTGGACGTCCCCGGGGCCGACGCCGCTCCGGCCGTCACCGCCCTGGGTCTTGTCGCCGCCGTGGCCGCGGTGGCCTCCACGCTGGGAGGCCGGGTGCTGCGCATGATCGTGGGCGCCGTCGTCGCGCTAGCGGGCGTGGGCGCGGTGCTCGCGGTGCTGGCCGTCACGGGGGACTCGCGTGCGGCCGCGCAACCCACGGTTGGCGCGCAGACGGGTGTGATCAACGACGGCGGGGACTACGCCCTTACCGGGTGGCCGTGGGCCGCCGTGACCGCCGCGGTGCTGCTCGCACTGGGCGGCGTGTGGCTCGCGGTGGTCGCCCGGCACGCGCGACGGCGCAATGCGCAACGCTACGATCGCGCTGCGGTCGCCGGCAGCGTGGGAACCGCCGCGACGACGGCCGCGATGCACCCGCGGGGTGGCGAGGCCTCGGCAGGGGAGACCCAGGCCGCGGAGCACGTGGACGACATCGACACGTGGGACGCGCTGACCCGCGGCGAGGATCCTACACAAACCGACTGAACCGCGTGGGCTGCGGCGCGCACGCGCCGGGAAGTGGCACAATGGGGTCAGAGAATCCTCGGTCCCACGGCTCACGCGGGACCGGCAATCCAAGAGCCGAGCGGCTCAACCGGCACGGGAGAGTGGACACGCATGTCGAACACCGATCAGATCATCCTGGACCACACCGCCGCGGTGGGCCACGGCAACACCGTGGCCGCGTGGGCCTGTGTGGGCGTGATGACCGTGGGTGTCATCGTGGGCTGCGTGGGTTTCGTGATGGCTTCGGTCCCTGTGACGGTCGTGGGCATCGGTCTGATCATCGTGGGCGTGATCGTGGGCGGCGTGCTCAAGTCCATGGGGTACGGCAAGGGCGGGTCCAAGACCAAGTCCCACTGATCGCCGCAGGGGATCGGTACCGCATTCATCCGTCGATGACCAGTTCCGCGCTGTCGGGGAACTGGTCATCGTCGTCCGCGCGCCGGGTGCACCGTACGCCGGCGTGCACCGAGAACTAAGTGAGGAATCGCATGACGCAGCAGCACACCGGTACGGTGCTGGACCGGATCATCGAGGGGGTGCGCGAGGACCTCGAGACCCGGAAGGCATCGGTGTCCCTGCAGGACGTGCGCCATGCCGCCGCGGAACAGACTCCCGCGCTGGACGCCGAGTCCGCGCTGCGCGGTTCGGATCCCGCGTCCGTGCAGGTGATCGCCGAGGTCAAGCGCTCGAGCCCGTCCAAGGGTGCGCTCGCAGCGATCGAGGACCCGGCGCAGCTGGCCGCCGCGTACGAGCGCGGTGGGGCCTCCGTGATCTCGGTGCTCACCGAGCAGCGCCGCTTCGGGGGCTCGCTCGCGGACCTCGACGCCGTGCGCCGCGCCGTGGGCATCCCCGTGCTGCGCAAGGACTTCGTGGTCGAGGAGTACCAGGTGTGGGAGGCCCGCGCGCACGGTGCGGACATCGTGCTGCTCATCGTGGCGGCCCTCGACGACGCCACCCTGCGGGACCTGCTCGAACTGACCCACCACCTCGGCATGCATGCGCTCGTGGAGACGCACACCGAGGAGGAGATCGATCGCGCCGTCGCCGTGGATGCGCGGATCATCGGGGTGAACACCCGCAACCTCAAGACCCTGGACGTGGACGTGGACACGTTCGGTCGGCTCGCCGAGCGGTTGCCACGCGAGGCCGTAATCGTGGCGGAGTCCGGTGTCCTGGGGGAGGAGCAGATCCGGTTGTACGCGGGCCACGGCGCCAACGCGGTGCTGACCGGTGAGGTGCTCGTGCGCGCCGAGGACCCCGCGCAGACCATCGGTCGCTTCCGGGAGGTCGGCGCAATGTCCCGGGCCGAGTACTTGGCTGGGGCCACCCCGACCGCCGCGCAGGAGGAACTCGCCGCGGCCCAGGTCTCGGGGGAGGCTTCCGCACGGGACGCCGAGTCCCTCCGGCACGCCCCGGGCCCTTACTTCGGGGACTTCGGTGGCCGGTGGATGCCCGAGTCCCTCGTGGCGGCCCTGGACGAGCTGACCGAGACGTTCGACAAGGCTCGTACGGATGAGACCTTCCAGGACGAGTTCCAGCGGCTCTCCCGCGAGTACTCCGGCCGACCCTCCCTGCTCACCGAGGCCGAGCGCTTCGGCGCGGAACTCGGGGTGCGCGTGTTCCTCAAGCGTGAGGACCTCAACCACACCGGTTCCCACAAAATCAACAACGTGCTGGGGCAGGCCCTGTTGGCCCGGCGCATGGGCAAGACACGGCTGATCGCCGAGACAGGCGCGGGCCAGCACGGTGTGGCCACGGCCACCGCAGCGGCTCTGTTCGGCATGGAGTGCTGCGTGTACATGGGCGAGGAGGACACGCGCCGCCAAGCGCTCAACGTCGCGCGCATGCGGCTGCTGGGAGCGGAGGTCGTGGCCGTGAAGAACGGTTCCCGCACCCTCAAGGACGCGATCAACGAGGCCCTGCGGGACTGGGTCGCGTCCGTGGAGACCACTCACTACCTGCTCGGCACCGCCGCCGGACCGCACCCGTTCCCGGCTATGGTCCGCTACTTCCACGAACAGATCGGTGAGGAGGCCCGCGCGCAGATCCTCGAGCAGGCAGGCCGCCTCCC